>JBFGQV010000015.1:0-30452 GCA_041563955.1 Alphaproteobacteria bacterium
AATGCCGATCGCCTGGACGATGGTGGCGTTCGCCGTGCCGGTGTCGCTGGCCGCCTGCGCGCCGCTCGACGCGAAGCCGGCAATCCCGATCGCCGTCAAACCGGCGGCCACGATGCTAATGCTTTTACCAAACTTCATGACCTGTCTCCGTTAATATTGTTTGCTTCTAATGCCGCTTGCCGGTGTTCTGGCGTCGCTGGCGCTAACTTCGACCAACTGAATGAATGATGGTCATGGAGTTATAAGCAAATTTCATGCCGGAGACATTTTTGTCACGTAAAATCAAATCGTTACGATAGATCCTCTCAATAATTCACGATGACCGTGAACGCGCCGCTGTAGGTCCCCGCCGCCTGCCCGGCCCCAACCTGCAGCGTCGCGCCGACATAGAGGATCCTGATACCGAGGGCATTCAACGTGCCGACGCCCGAAGGACTCGAAGAGAATCCGTTGAGCGTCATCGAATTGCCGCCGGAGGTCACGGTCACCGACGACGGCAGGATCACCGTGAAGGCTACGTTGGGGTCTCCTGTGATCAGGAACGAGGCACGCCTGTGCACGCCGCCGAAATCCATGACCCCGCCACTCACCGTCTTGGCGTTGGTTGCCGGATCGATTGTCGCGGTCCCGGCCAGCGTCGTGTCGCCGGCCAGCGTTCCAAAGTCTAGGTCCAGTAGTGTATTTATCGTGATGGGCGCGGCAAATACTGTCGTCTGCGAGGCGACCAGCATTGCTCCGAACAAGACCGCCGCAACGGCGATCGCGCCCGCCGTCCTGCGGTGCGGCCGTACTTGACGCAAAACGTAAGCGACGCGGGCAAAACCGAGGAAGCTGCTCGATATCTCGTGCTCGGGGGAACTACCGGTCTCGTTCATAGTCCACACTTTCAATGAGCGCGAATCGTACTGTGGTCGGCCGAAACAATCATCGTGCCAAATCATTGCATCTCCGAGTTTCACCGCACGCGGCGGTTGAATGGCGACGATGTCTTTTTCCAATACCATCGATATGTTAAGAATTATCTAATTAGTTCTACATTGTATTTTTATTTTCATATTGCGACGTATATTTGGAGATATGAAATATGTATTCAACGTAACTTCATTATTATTTCTCAAAAAGTAAATTGCTGTAACCCGGCCACAAAATTGCGCGGGAGGAGTCACCGCCGGCCCGGTTCCAACTTGTGCCTTGATTCCCGCGTGCTTTATCCCTAGGAGTGCGCCACCAGCCGTACCGGCCGGCGCGCGAGGTTTTCGATCCGGTGCGGGTGTGCGGATGGACCAACAGCGCAGGGCGGCTCCGCTTGGCCTTGTCGGAAACTACCTTTGGCCCGCGCATGGCGGGCGAGACGGGCGCGATCCTGTCGATCCGGAACGTCGGCAAGCACTTCGGCGGCGTGCGGGCCGTCGGCGGATGCAGCTTCGACGTCGGCCGCGGCACCATCACCGGCCTGATCGGGCCGAACGGCGCCGGCAAGACGACCCTGTTCAACATCGTCGCCGGCTTCGTCAGGCCGACCGCGGGGCGGATCCTCCTGGACGGCGACGAGGTGACGGGCCTCGCGCCGCATCTCCTGTTCCGGCGCGGGCTGGTGCGCACGTTCCAGATTCCGCATGAATTCGAACGCCTGACCGTGCTCGACAACCTCATGCTGGTGCCGGGCGGCCGGTCTGGCGAGAGCATCGTCGCGTCGTGGTTCCGCTGGGGTCGCGTGTGCGAGGAGGAACGCCGCATTCGCGACCGCGCGGAGGAAGTGCTCGCTTTCCTGCAACTGACCCATGTCCGGGACGAATTCGCCGGCAATTTGTCCGGCGGCCAGAAGAAGCTGCTTGAACTCGGCCGAACGATGATGACGGAGGCGCGGCTGGTGCTGCTGGACGAGCCGGGGGCGGGGGTCAATCCCACGCTGATGGCGCGGCTGGTCGCCGACATCCGGCGCCTGAACGCGGAGCGCGGTTATACGTTCTGCATCATCGAGCACGACATGGACCTCATCGCCGCGCTGTGCGACCCGGTGATCGTGATGGCCGAAGGCACGGTCCTCACGCAGGGCAGCATGGCCGAGGTGCGGCGGGATCAGCGGGTGATCGAGGCCTATTTCGGCGGAGCCGGTCGACGGCCGGGGACCGACGCATGAGCCTTCTGGCGATGACCGGAATCCGCGGTGGATACGGCGGCGCCGACATCCTGAACGGCGTCGACCTGCGCGTCGAGGCTGGCGAGATCGTTGTCATCGTCGGCCCCAACGGCGCCGGCAAGTCGACCGCGATGAAGGCCGTCTTCGGGCTGGCGACCGTCCGCGAGGGGAGTCTCGTCTTCGATGGCGTCGATATCACGCGATACCGCTCCGACCGGCTGGCGCGCCTCGGCATCTCCTACGTGCCCCAGGAGAGCAACGTGTTCGCGTCGATGACGGTGCACGAGAACCTGGAAATGGGCGCATTCATCCGCCGCGACGACTTCAGCGCGCAGCTCGATCGGGTCTACGACATCTTCCCGCCGCTCAAGGAAAAGCGCGACACCCGCGCCGGGGCGCTGTCCGGCGGCCAGCGACAGATGGTGGCCATGGGACGGGCGCTGATGCTGGAGCCGAAGCTGCTGCTGCTTGACGAGCCGACGGCCGGCCTGTCGCCCGCCTTCACCGACCTCATCTTCGAGAAGATCGTCGAGATCAACGCGGCCGGCGTCAGCATCCTGATGGTCGAGCAGAACGCGAAACAGGCGCTGGGATTCGCCCATCGCGGCTATGTCCTGGTTCTCGGCGCGAACCGGTTCGAGGACACGGGCGCCGAGCTGCTGGCCAACCGCGAGGTCGCCGAAATGTTCCTCGGTGGGTAGGGCGGACGATGGTGCTCGAGATCGCGCAGCTCACGGTCTACGGGATCGTGCTCGGCAGCATCATCGCGCTGGGCGCGATCGGCCTGTCGCTGCTGTACGGCATCCTGCGCTTCGCCCATTTCGCGCATGGCGACGTGATGACCGTGGGCGCCTATCTTGCGCTGGCCGGCGTGGCCGGGCTGGGCCTGCCGATGTGGGCCGCCTTCGGCCTCGCGGTCGCGGGCGGCGTCGCCCTGGCGGTGCTCATCGACCAGGCGCTGTACCGGCGGCTGCGGCGGACCGCCCCGGTGATCCTGCTGATCGCGTCGGTCGGAGTCGCCCTGATCCTCAGGAGCCTGGTGCAGTTCATCTGGGGGCCGGACACGCAGGTCTACACGCAAGAGCTCCAGATGCCGATGCGCCTGCTGGACATCCGGCTCAAACCGGCCCAGCTGCAGATCCTCATCGGCACTGCAATCCTGGTCGTCCTGCTGCATCTGTTCCTGACCCGCACCCGCACGGGCAAGGCGATGCGGGCGATGGCCGACAATCCGGACCTTGCCCGCGTCGTCGGGATCGACACGGAAAAGGTGGTCGTCTGGACCTGGGTCATTGGTGCTGCGCTTGCCGTCGCGGCGGGCATATTCCTCGGCATCGACACGCGGCTGCAGCCCACCATGGGCTGGCACATCCTGCTGCCGGTCTTCGCCGCGACCATTCTCGGCGGGATCGGCAAGCCCTACGGCGCCATTGTCGGCGGCATGGTGGTGGGGATCGCCTCGGAACTCTCGACCATGGTCTTCCCGCCGGTCTACAAGCCGGCGGTTGCGTTCGCCCTGATGGTGGCCATGCTGCTCGTGCGGCCGACCGGGCTGTTCGGAGCCCCGCGTTAGGAGACCGGCATGGACCTGTTCGAACTGTTCACCTTCGCCGTATTCTTTCTGACACTGGTGGGCATTTACGGGCTCCTGGCGCTGGGCCTCAACGTCCAGTGGGGCATGACCGGGCTGTTCAACATCGGCATTGCCGGTTTCTTTGCCATCGGTGCCTATACCAGCGCCATCCTGACGAGCCCGGCCAGCGGCGTCCATGTGGGCGGCTTCGCATTGCCGATGGTCGTCGGGCTTGTCGCCGGCGTCGCGCTCAGCGGCGCCATCGCGCTTCTGATCGGCCTGATCACCCTCAACCTGCGGGAGGATTACCTTGCGATCGCTACCATCGGCATCGCCGAGATCATCCGCCTCGTGCTCAAGAACGAGGAATGGCTGACCAACGGGGTCCGCGGCATTCCCGGCATTCCCCGTCCGTTCGCCGGCTGGTTCGACGACCCGACCGGCGTGACCAACCTGCTGGTCGTCGCCCTCGTGATCGTGCTGGTCTATGCCGCCCTGGAACGCGGCCGGCAGTCGCCTTGGGGACGGGTCATGCGGGCGATCCGCGAACGCGAGGTCGCCGTCATGGCGGCCGGCAAGGACATCGTCCGGTTCCGGCTCGAGAGCTTCGTGCTCGGCTCGGCCATCATGGGCCTCGCCGGCGGCCTGTACGCCCATTTCTTCGGGTTCGTGAGCCCGGAGGCGTTCGACCCGATGTACACCACCTTCTTGATCTGGGTGATGCTGATCGCCGGCGGCAGCGGCAACAACCGGGGCGCTCTCCTGGGCGCCCTCGCCATCTGGACGATCTGGGCCGGCACCGAATATCTGACCAACCGGCTTGCCCCGCCCGAGTTCCTCACCCGTGCCGCGACGGTCCGCATGCTGCTGGTCGGGCTTCTGCTGGAAGTGATTCTGCTGACAAGGCCGCAAGGACTCTTGCCGGAATCCCATTTCGTCGCCCGTGCCGACGACCGGCGGCGTGCGGACTCCGGCAACGCCGGCCCACCGCCGCGTGATCCTTGAACCAGCGGAGCCCGCAGCGCGCTGCGGGCTCCCGGTTCGAACGCAGGTGCGTCCGGCCGCCTAGGGTTCGACGATCTTCAAGGTGGTGATCTCGCCGCCCTTGACCGTCCAGACGCCGAAAGTGCCCGGGACGTCGCCGGCCGCGTCGAAATTCTGACTGCCGGACGCGCCGACGTAATCGATGTCCTTGCCCTCGGCGATCAGCTGCTTGGCCTTGGCCCATTCGCCGGGCAGGATCGGCTCGCCCGGCGGGTTCGCGATCGGTCGCAGGGCATCCCGCACCGCTGCGCCGTCGGTCGAGCCCGCCTTCTCGATCGCCAGCGCCATCATGAAGGTTGCATCGTAGGCGGTGTCGATGAAGGGCAGGGGCGGCTTCTTGCCGTAGGAGGCCTCATAGGCCGCCTCGAACCGCCGTTTCGCTTCCGATTCCTGGGCCTCGGGCGAGGTGCCGACCGACCCTTCGAGGTACTTCGCCGGGATCGCCTTGGTCATGTCGAGCGACTTCATGCCGTCGGTGAAGATGAAGCGGCTGAACAGGCCCTCTTCGATGGCCTGCTTGAGCATCGGCACCCCGTCGCCCGGGTAGCTGATCAGGGCCAGAGCTTCGGGCCCGTCCTTGGCGGCCTGGGTGAGCTCCCCGCGGTAGCTGGCCTGTTTCTCCTCATAGGCGATCGAGGCGGTCACCGCACCGCCGAGCTTCGTGAAACGCGCCGCGAACGCATCGGCCAGGCCCTTGCCGTAATCGTTGTTCACGTAGATCACGGCGACCTTGGAGTACCCGGCATCCCTGACGACGTCGCCCAGAACGATTCCCTGCAACGCGTCGTGCGGGGTCGACCGGAACAGGAAATCCTTGTCGTCGAGGGTGGTGATGGTGGGCGCCGTCGAGGCGCTCGAAATCTGCGGGATCGCCGAGACGCTGGTGACGCTCTGGGCGACCGGTATGGTCACGCCGCTCGCCAGCGGACCGATGATGCCGGTGACCTTGTTGGTGGCGATCAACTGCTTGGCGGCGAGAACGCCGGCCTGCGGATTGGTCTGGGTATCGCCGACGGCAATGTTCATCGAGCCGCCGAGAATGCCGCCCGACTTGTTGATCTCGCTCACCGCGAGCTTGACACCGTTCAGCGAGCTCTCGCCATATTCGCCGAGCGCGCCGGTCAGAGGCATCAGCGCGCCTACGGTCACATCCGCTTGCGCCACCGGTGCTGCAAGCGCAACGGTCGCTGCGGCCACGGCGCCTGCCAGGCGCCCGATAGATATCCGTTTCATTGTTGTCTCCCTGTTTGATTCGCGATCGGTTCGCTGCCCGGGTTTGCCCCGCGCAGGTCCGGTTCGTGGAGAGCGGGCATGTTCGCATATCGGCCGGCCGTGCGCCACTGCCATCGCACCGCCGGGCGCGCGGTCGAGGCCGCGCCATGTCAGGAAATCAGGAGATCGCGGGACCGTCGCGCGGCCCGCATCCGCGGAGGCTCGACCGTCAGTTCTGGGCGTTCCAGCCGTTCTCGATGGCCAGCAACTCCTGCTCGGCGCTCAGAACAGCTTCCTCGCCCAGGGAGAAGATCTGCCTGACAGTCGGAAGGGTAGCTGTGGGCGTCCCGGCGACCGCATCTTCGGGCGACTGATCGACCTCGGCCACCGCTCCGGTGGCCATGGCCTCGTCGTCCTCGCCCATATCGCCGTTGTCGCCGCGGTCGTCGGATCGGTCGTTATTCGGGCGGCCGGGCTCGTCGTCGTCATCGTCGTCGTGGCCGTCATCGTCATCGCCATGATCGTCTTCGCCCTGGTCGTCTTCGCCCTGGCCGTCGTCGCCCCAGTCTCCCGGCTTCTTCCGACCGCCATTCTCGTCGCCACGGCCCTTGCCGTTGCCTTTGCCTCTGCCCTGGCCGTCACCATTGCCGCCGCCCTGACCGTTGCCGACCGCCTGCGCGGTTGCCAGCTCGGGCGACAGCGACCCGAGATCGATCGTGACCGGCAGCGAGACTGCGCCGAGAAACGCAACTGCGGACAGGCCGCTCAGCAGACGCCGGCGCAGTCCGGTTCGCAACGGCCAGGACTCCTCGCTCGTCACCGAATTCAGTCCGATATCTGCAATCTTTCCTGTCATGGCCATGTCGCCCTCCGGGCGTTTTCTGGGCCGTTTTTGCATCCGGCCTCGTTGCTTTCGGATCGGTTTCCTGCGGGGCGGTCCACATCTTTTGCCGATCGTGACGCCGTTGGCTGTGCGGCCGTCAGCCGGCGATGCGGATCGCGCATTTTTTTGCCCAGTTATCCGATCATCCCATGTTATGCCGCGATTTCTTTACGTTCTCTTAAGATTTATCCCTAACAAACCGCTAACGGCGGAATCGGGGCCAAAAAAAGCCGGCATTCGCCATCTTGTGTTTGCCACCTCGATCTCGTTGCCGTCGGCGTCCTCCCGGTTCGGTGTGCACCCTCATTGCGCCAGCAGGGTCTCGGGGCCGTCCGCCGTCCGCCAGGTGCCCCAGCCGTTGCGGATGGCCTCGCGCTCTTCCTCGTCCGACAGTTCGGATTCCTGCGGCAGCCCGGAGAGTTCCCTGATGACGTTGGTCGTCGCCGGTTGATCGTCGGCAATCGCCTCCGTGGAGTCGGTGGGCGAGCCATCCACCGGTTGGCCGGTTCCCGCGCCGTTGCCGTCCTCCGCTGCCGCGACGGCGGGATGCAGGTAACGGCCGGTGTCGTCAAGGCTGACCGGCAGCGCAATGGCGAGGAGGGCAAGCCCGCCTGCGGACGTCGCAACGAAGAAACGCCGCATGCCGATGGCGGCTCCCACCAGCCGATTCTCCTGTCGAACTGCGCTTTGCATCACTGCCGTTCTTGACCTCGCACTCTGATAATCGATCCCCGATCGCACGGTTTTTGCCATGCATTTGAACCAATAACGATGCACGCGCGCGAATATTCCACGGGGGACCGACAGAATTTTCGCGTCTCGACCGGAGACGCGGAACATCGCCCGCAGGGTAACGGCGGCACTGCTAAGGAATGGTAAATGCCTGCCGCAGATCCGCGCCGGGCACGTCGCGACGTCGATGCTTTGCGCACGGGTTGCCGGCACGTATGCGCGGCATCATGCCGCAGCACCGGGACGCGGGCGGCACTGGGCAAGGGGGACCCGCACACCTGCACCCATTTACGGTTTCTTTAAACTGCACGGAATAAACTTGTGACCAGTTCGTTAAGACCTAAAGAGTGTCACATTGGGAGGCGATCCCGTTTGGATAAACGAACGAAAGCAGAGATGATCGCCCTGCTGCCGCGGTTGCGGCGGTTCGCGCGTGGTTTGACCGGTTCGGAAGAGGAGGCCGACGATCTCGTGCAGGCCGCCTGCGAACGGGCCATCCAGCGCATCGGCCAGTGGCAGCCGGGAACGCGGCTCGACAGCTGGATGTTCCGCATCATGCAGAACCTGTGGATCGATGCGATCCGGGTCGGCAAGTTGCGGGGCAGTCATCTCTCGCTGGTCGACCCAGATGGCGACAGGACGCCGGGCATGGACGGTGAGCAGGCGACCATGAACCGCCTGACCTTGGAGGCCGTTCGTCGCGGCGTCCAGAGGCTTCCTCCGGATCAGCGGTCGGTCCTGCTCCTCGTCTGCGTCGAGGGGTGCTCCTACAAGGAGACGGCGGAAACCCTGGGCATTCCCGTCGGGACGGTGATGAGCCGGCTATCGCGAGCACGGCTCGCGCTCAACCGGATGGTCGGCGGATCGGAATCGCCGATCGTCGCCGCCAAGGGCGGCGAGGTATGAGCCGGGATCTACGCCATGCGCGGTGACGGAATCGACAAAAGGAACGGGCAGACAGATGGGGCCATCATGAAACAACTCGATGCGAATACTCTGGTCGCCTACGTCGACGGTGAACTGGACGAAGAGTCGGCGGCGGTCGTCGAAACGATGCTGGACAGCGACGCGAAGGCGTTGCGGACGGCTCGCTTGCTGCAGGAAGGCGCGCTGCTGATCCGCGCGGCCCACAACCATGTCATTTACGAGACGGTCCCTGATCGGCTGGTCGACACGGTGATGATGGCCGTGGAGAGCGAAACGCGATCGTCCGATGCCGTGGTTCCGCAGCACCTTGTCAACATGATCCTCGACGCCCCGGAAGCCGACGAGTCCGTGGCGCAGCTGGCCTCCATCAAGGGCGCCTCGCCGGACGGTTCCGGCCCGGTCCTGTCGATGGCCCGTCGCGGTTCGGTCGCGGCTGTCGCGTCGGCGGCGGTTCTCGCAGCGGTCATGCTGGGCGGTGGTTTCCTTCTTGGCCAGCAACGGGCACTCGACCTCGGCCGTTCGACGGGCGGACAGCAGGTGACCGCCGCCGCCGCGATGGACAACCCGTGGCGCGAGGCTGCGTTCCAGGAGGCCCTGGAGACGAAGGCCAGCGAGATGGCGGTGATCTGGACCAACCCGGAAACCGGATCTGGGGGGGCGATCATTCCAGTGAAGACGTACCGGCGTGACGATGGGACGTTCTGCCGGGCGTTCCGGACCGTGGACACCAACAGTCTGCCGCAACAGCCCAACTTCGGCGTGGCCTGCCGCGAGCAGGGACCGCAGGGACGTTGGATAAAGACGGTGGAGGCCGTCGCGGAGGTTGGCGCGGTTCCGAAGATGAGCTTCTGAAGCGGTCGTCGGGCATGATGCGCCTGCCGACCGCGCGCCGTGGCGACACGGTAGGCCGGGGCTCCCGCAGGGGAGCCCCACAAATATAGGGTGGAGCGCGGAACCGCGCGAGGCGGAGACTTTGGCTGACCAGCTGGCCCGTGTCTTGTTTCTGTGTGGGGCGATCGCGGCAACGCTTGCGGCGGCCGGCTGCACTTCGTCTTCGACACTACAGGACGCGCGGGATCTCCTGGACGATCTGGGATCGGCGCTGAACGGCAAGCTGTCCGCGGATTACGACCCCGTCGACTACGACGGCCCGGCCCTCGGCGAATTGCCGGCCTACAGTCTTGGCGACACCTACACCTACTCCAGCGGCCGGACGGAGACCGTCGCCGAGATCGGCAACGAGCGGATCCTGTGGCGCAACGATCTGGAGTCGGAATTCGAACGCTACCCCAACTTCATCCTGCCCACCGCCGTGACCCGGACCGGCAAGGGTGTCATCACCCGGTCGGTCGACGCGGTGCCGAACATGATGTGGCCGCTGATCCCCGGAACACGGCGGCAGTTCAACAGCACGGTGAGCGTCCACCTCCATGGCGAGCGGAGTGAGCGGCAGTTTCGCCGGGACTGGATTTGCAAGGTTGTCGGTCCGGAGCGTATCACCGTGCAGTTCGGCGACTTCGATTCGGTCAAGATTTCCTGCAATCGCTATGGCCGTGGCCGATGGCGGCAGACACGCACCTGGTACTACGTGTCCGAGGTCGGCCATTACGTGCGCCGCGTCGACCGGTTTCGCGGTCAGGAGTCCCGCGATGTCGAGCTGCTGTCGGTCCAGCAGGCGCTGGACGGGATGAGCAGCACAGCCCGGCGCGCGTTGTACGATCTCGAACAGGAAACCCTCGAGCGGATGCCGTCGGGCAAGCCGGCGCGCTGGCGGTCCTCGGCCGGCGATATCGCCGTCACCATGACGGTGACCAAGACCATGCAGACGGACGCCGGCCAGTTCTGCCGGGCCTTCCGCCAGGAAATCCAGGACAACGGAACCGCGCGCCTCGTCCCCGGGCTAGCCTGCCGGACCTGGAACGGCCGCTGGGTCCGGCTCTGACCCGGGTTTTTGCGGTGGGCTCCCTGTCGCAGGCGACATCAGTAGGATCGCGGCAGTCCAAGCACGTGCTGGGCGAGATAGGCGAGGATCATATTGGTTGAGATCGGCGCCGTCCGGAACAGCCTTGTTTCGCGCCATTTTCGCTCGATATCGTATTCCCGCGCGAAGGCGAAGCCGCCGAACGTCTGGAAGCACGCATCGGCGGCGTGCCAGCTGGCGTCGGCTGCGAGCAGCTTGGCCATGTTCGCCTCCGCGCCGCACGGCAGCCGCGCATCGAACAGCGCCGCCGCCTTGCGCGCCATCAGGTCGGCGGCCTCGGTTTCCGCATAGCACGCGGCGAGCGGAAACTGGATGCCCTGGTTCTCCCCGATCAGCCTGTCGAAGACGCGCCGCTCATTGGCGTATTCCGTCGCCCGTCGTAGAAAGTACCGGGCGTCGCCCAGCGCTTCCGCGGCGATCAGGATGCGCTCGGCGTTCATGCCGTCGAGGATGTGCCGGAAGCCCTGTCCTTCAACACCGACAAGCGTGTCGGCGGGAACCCGCAGGCCATCCAGGAACACTTCGGTCGTGTTGTGGTTGATCATGGTATCGACCGGGCGGATCTCGATGCCCTTGCCGACCGTCTCGCGCAAATCGATGAGAAAGACCGAAAGACCCTCGCCGCGCCTGACGGCCTCTCCCGGTTGCGCGGTGCGGGCCAGCAGAAGCATCAGGTCGGACTGCAGGGCCCGGCTGGTCCACAATTTCTGGCCGTCGATGACGTATTCGTCGCCATCGCGGACCGCGCGGGTCTTGATCTGTGTCGTGTCCGTTCCGGTCGACGGTTCGGTGACTCCGAAAGCCTGCAGCCGCAGCTCACCCGAGGCGATGGCGGGCAGGTAGCGCTGCTTCTGTTCGGCGCTGCCGTGCCGCAGCAGCGCCCCCATGATGTACATCTGGGCGTGGCATGCGCCCGCATTGCATCCGCTGGCATGGATCGTCTCCAGGATCACGGCGGCGGCGCGCAGCGGGAGCCCGGCACCGCCGTAGTCCTCCGGGATCAGCGCGGCGAGATAGCCGTCCCGGGTCAGCGCGCTCACGAACGCCTCCGGATAGCCGCGATCGTCTTCCAGGCGGCGCCAGTATTCACCCGGGAAGTCGGCGCAGATTCGGGCCACCGCATCGCGGATTTCCGGGTAATCGTTTCCCAGTTCCATGGTCACCGGGCTGTCGCTCATTGTCTTCGTTCCTACTGTCCGCGGAAGACCGGCCGGCGCTTTTCGTTGAAGGCGAGCATGCCCTCGCGCCGGTCCTCGGTGGTCACGGTCTGGTTGTAGCATTCGATCTCGATGGCAAGGCCGGACTTGATGTCGGTGCCCGTGGCCGCGGTCAGGGCGCGCTTCGCCGCACGCACCGCGACCGGCGCATTGTCGGCGATGCGACGCGCCGCCGCCAGCGTCTGGTCCATCAACTCGGCCATCGGCAGCACCCGGTTGACGATGCCCCAATCCAGCGCCTCGGCCGCCCCGAACGGTGTGCCCGTCATGATGATCTCCTTGGCGCGCCGGACGCCGCAGGCGCGCGGCAGGTTCTGCGTGCCGCCGACGCCGGGGATGATGCCGAGGGTGGTTTCGGTCAGGGCGAAACGCGCGTGTTCCGCGGCGTAGGCGAAATCGGCGGCGAGCACGACCTCGAAGCCGCCGCCGAACGCGGCGCCGTTGACCGCGGCGAGGACCGGGATGGGGCAGTCCATCATGGCATAAAAGGCTTCCTCGAAGATCTCGTGCTGGCGGCGCCAGGCGTCGTCCGGCATCTCGCGCCGCTCCTTCAGGTCGGCGCCGGCGCAGAACGCCCGCTCGCCGGCGCCGGTCACGACGATGCAGCGCAGATCCTCTGGATTGGCGAGGAGCGCCGTCCAGAAATCGCGCATCTCCTCACCCATGAGTGTGTTGAAGGCGTTGGCGGCTTGCGGACGATTGAGGGTGAGCACCAGCAGGTGCTGCGCGGGCCGGGCGATATCGAGGGTCTCATAGTCGCGATCGATCGTCATGATATACCGTTCGTGTACAGTTGTATTTGAAATCAGCAGCTTGGGCATGTCGAAAGGGGTGGCCAAATCGGTCAAACTCCAATAGTTTAGCGAACCTATCGCGGAGGCGATGCGAAAACCAATGGCCCGGTCTACCGGGCGCCAACGGGAGGAAGCAATGGCATTCGACATCCACAAATACACCCGGCGCGGAGCCCTTGCCATAATGGGCGTGGCCGCGGCGGGCCTGCTGGCGGCCAATGCGGCACAGGCCAAGGTCGAGGGCGATACCATCATTCTCGGGTCGGCGATCTCGCTGACCGGCAAGTACTCGACCAACGGAATCCACGCGCAGAACGGCTACGAACTCGCGGTCAAGCGGATCAATGAGATGGGCGGCGTCAAGGTCGGCGGGAAGTCTTACAAGCTGAAGGTCGTCTATTATGATGACGAATCGACCCCGGCCCGCGGCGCGCAGCTGGCCGAGCGGCTGATCAAGCAGGACGGCGTCCAGTACATGCTTGGCCCGTACAGTTCCGGCATGACCAAGGCGATCGCGCCGGTTACCGAGAAATACCAGATTCCGATGGTGGAAGCGGAAGGCGCCTCGCGTTCGCTGTTCACCCAGGGCTACAGATATCTGTTCGCCGTGCTTTCGACTTCGGAGCAGTATCTTGCCAGCTCCATCGCGCTTGCCGCCGAGATCGCCGAGAAGAACGGCAAGAAACCGTCCGATGTGAAGATCGCCATGGCGTTCGAGAACGACCCGTTCTCGCAGGACGTCCGGGCCGGTGTCATGGATGACGCCAAGAAATACAACATGCAGATCGTCATCGACGACAAGCTGCCCCGCGACCTCAGCGACATGTCGACGACGCTGACCAAGGTCCGCGCGGTCAAGCCCGACCTGCTGGTGGTCTCCGGCCATTCGAAGGGCGCCGCGACGGCGGCCCGTCAGCTCGCCGAGATGAAGATCGACGTGCCGATGGTGGCCATCACCCACTGCGAGGCGGCGAAGATCGTCAGCAAGTTCGGTGCCACCACAAACGACATCCTGTGCCCGACCCAGTGGGCCGAGACGCTGAGCTACAGCGATGAGTATTTCGGCACGGCGGCGGAATACGATGCGCTCTTCAAGGCCACCTACGAGGGCTACAAGAACGTTCCCTACCAGGCGGCTCAGGCCACGGCCGCGGTGCTGGTCTGGAAGGACGCGTTCGAGCGCGCCAATTCCTTCGACAGGGATAAGATCCGGGACGCGCTGGCGGCGACTGACATGATGACCTTCTACGGCGGGATCAAGTTTGCTCCCGAGGGCAACAACATCGCCAAGCCCATGGTGCTACGGCAGATTCAGAACGGCACCTTCAATGTGGTCGCACCGTCCAAATACGCATCGCATGCGGTGAACTGGCCGCGCAAGGCGCCCGGTTCGTGATCTGACGACGTTTTTCCCGGCGCCCCAGTGGCGCCGGGACTTTGTTTACATGTCGGCCATCGCGCTGCACCGCCCCTGAACCGACAGCCCCGCTCGGCAAGCAAGAATCCACAAAAGCAGAGGCGCGGCCATGCTCAACAATATCCAGCTTCTCATCGATTTCCCAATCTTCAACCTCCAGCTCCTGCTGGACGGGCTGATGATCGGCGCGATCTTCGCTCTCGCCGCGTACGGCCTCGCCCTGGTCTGGGGCGTCATGAACGTGAAGAACCTGGCGCAGGGCGAGTTCGTCATCATGGGCGGCTATATCGCCTACTACCTGTCCATCGACGCCATGGTCCGGGTCGGCATACCCGGCACCGACGTGACGTTCTTCGAGTTCATGAAGCCGGGGATCAACCCGCTGTGGGCGCTGACCGTGGTCATCCCGATCATGTTCGGGTTCGGCTGGCTGATGTATTTCGTGATCATCCGCTACGTCATCGATCGCGATCTGTTCACCTCGCTGCTGGCGACCTTCGGCGCCGCCATCGTGATCCAGCAGGTGCTGAACCTGATGTTCGGACCCGACGTGCAGACGGCAAATTCGGGGCTCGGGACGCAGCTTTTCTTCGGCAGCGTCACGGTTCAGGAAATCCGCGTGCTTTCATTTGTCATCGCCGGCGGTCTCGCAGCGATGGTGGTGCTGTTCATGAAGAACAGCCGCATGGGCCAGGCGATCCGTGCGACCTCGCAGGATCCGCGCGCCGCCCGCGTCATGGGCATCGATACCGACCGGGTCTATGCCTTCACATTCGCGCTGAACGCGGCGATCTGCGGAGCGGCCGGCGTGCTGATCTCGATGATCTGGGTGATCCAGCCGTTCTACGGCATCGCGCATTCGATCCGGTCCTTCGTCATCGTCGTGGCGGCCGGCCTCGGCAATCTGCCGGGGGTCATCGTCACCGCGCTCGGCCTGGGCGTGCTGGAGCAGTACGGCGGCTTCGCCCTCGGCGCTGAATTCCAGCAGGCGGTCGTCGTCGGCTTGCTCATCTTCGTGCTCGTCATCCGCCAGATCCTGCAGGCCCGTCACAGGCAGGTGGTCCAATGAGCAAGACGCAACGCACGCTCGGCCTGTACGGCCTGATCGCCGTCGCCGCGGTCATCGCGCCGTTTCTGTTCGGCTCCTATATCTCGCAACTCACCGTGCTCTGGGTGATGGTGCTGTTCGCCATCACCTGGGACGCCATGGGCGGCCAGATGGGCTATAATTCACTGGGCAACATCTTCTTCTTCGGCGCCGGCATGTACATCAGCGCCGTCGTGCAGATCGGCCTGCATTATGACGTCGCCGAATACACCGCCGCCTACGGTGCCATCAAGGTAGACTTTACCCCGTCTCAGTATTTCACCGGGATCGTGCTCGGCACGATCGTCGCGGCGGTCGGATCGGTGCTGTTCGCCATGGCGTTGAGCTGGGTGGTGTTCGGCCTGCGCGGGCCGTACTTCGCCATCGGCACGCTGGGCATCGCGCTCGCCGCCGGCGAGCTGGTCGGGGCGTGGGAATACGTCGGCGCGGGCAGCGGCATTTCACTGCCGGTGTTCCCTGGCGAGCCCGAGACGGGCGAGCGGTTCTTCTATTTCGCGTTCTTCATCGCCGCGGTGCTGACGTTCTTCTTCTTCCGCTGGCTCTACGGCACGCGGTTCGGTCTCGCCATCAACGCGATCCGCGACGACGAGGAGAAGGCCGAGGCGATGGGCATACACACCATGCGCTACAAGACCATCACCTGGTCGCTGTCGGCGTTCTTTCTCGGCATCTGTGGCTCGATATTCGGGACCTACAACATTTTCATCGAGCCGCTGGAGGTCGCCTTCGCCACCGTCGTGTTCGGCATTCCGATGGTGGTCATGTCGCTCCTCGGCGGCAAGGGTACGCTGTGGGGACCGGTGATCGGCGCCATTCTCTATCACGTCATCAAGGAAGCGACCTGGAAGTACTTCCTCGGTTGGCAGTGGGTCGCGCTCGGCCTTCTGATCATCATCTCGGTGGTCTTCTTCCAGCAGGGTATCATGGGCTGGGCCCAGGAGAAGTGGCCGGAGCTGTTCGGCATCGAGGTCGAAGAGGCGACGCCCGAGGGCGAAGAGGAGGCGGCGTGATGGCGGCGATGATCGAAGTGCGGAACGTCTCCAAGTCGTTCGGCGGCGTGCAGGCCAACCAGGACATCAGCATGGACGTCGTCGAGGGCAAGATCACCGGATTGATCGGCCCCAACGGTTCGGGCAAGACGACCCTGTTCAACTCGATCGTGGGCTACCACCCGATCGACGGGGGATCGATCAGGTTCGAGGGGCACGAGATCTCCGATCTCAAGGTCCCGCAGATCGCCCGCCTGGGGATGTTGCGCACGTTCCAGCAGACGCGCATCTACGGGAAGATGAACTGCGTGAAGAACATGCTGATTTCGGTGCCGCACCGCGCGATGGGGTATTTCGAGATCTTCGGCCATCACGCGCCGGAGGAGCTGGAACGGGCGGAGCGACTGCTTGAGTTCGTCGGGCTCTACGCGAAGCGCAAGCTGCTGGCGGGGGATCTGTCGTTCGGCCAGCAGAAGCTGCTGGAATTCGCCATGGCCCTGATGAACAACCCGAAGGTGCTGCTGCTGGATGAACCGACGGCGGGGATCAACCCCACCCTGATCAACGGGCTGATCGACCGGCTGAAGCGGGCCAATGAGGAGTTCGGCATCACCCTGTTCGTCATCGAGCACAACATGCGCGTCATCATGAACCTCGCGGAGCACATATACTGCCTGGCGCACGGCCAGATGCTGGCCGACGGCACGCCGGAGCAGATCAGATCCGATCAGCGCGTGATCGACGCCTATCTGGGAGCACACTGATGGCCGGACCGGACGACAAGAAAGCCGCCGGCGCGACCGGATACCATCAGGGTTCGGTCGACACGGTGATATCGGTCGAGGACGTCAACCGGCAGGCGGCGGCGCTGGCCAGGCAGGGCATCCCGAAGGAGCGGATCGCCGCGTTGGCCAACCACGACCCGTATGTCACCATCGAGAATCTGCGGGCCGGCTACGGCAAGATGGAAATCCTGCACGATTTCAATCTGCAGGTCGGCAAGGGCCAGTCGCTCTGCTTGATTGGCCCCAATGGCGCCGGCAAATCGACCATCCTGCACTCGATCTTCGGCTTCACCCGCATCTTCGACGGCCGCATCCTGGTCGGGGAGAAGGGCAACCAGACCGACGTCACGGCCCTCAGTTCCAAGGACAAACTGCGGCGTGCCGGCATCGCCTACATCCTCCAGGACAAATCGGTGTTTCCCGGCATGACCGTCGAGGAAAACCTGTGGATGGGCGGTTACCTGATGGACAGCCCGAAAGACGCGAAGATCGCGGCGGAGCGGGTGTTCGAGAAGTACACGCGACTGGCCGAGCGGCGCAAGCATCCGGCCCGCGTGCTGTCCGGCGGGGAACGCCGTCTCCTGGAGATCTCGCGCGCCTTGGTGATGAACCCCGAAGTGCTGCTCGTCGACGAGCCGTCGATCGGGCTCGAGCCGCGGTTCATAGACATGGTGTTCGAGATCCTCGACGATCTTCAGAACGCGGAAGGCAAGACCATCATCATGGTCGAGCAGAACGCCAAGAAAGGGCTGGAATTCGCTGATATCGGCTATGTCCTGGTGGCCGGCAGTACGGCGATGGTGGGTCCGGGCGACGAGCTGCTCGCGGATCCGGAAGTCGGAAAGCTGTTCCTCGGGGGATAGTGGCCGCCGCCCGCCGCGGTGCCAGCGGCAGAAAGTGCGTACTTCAGTCTTGCGTTAACCATACCGTAAGGCCTATTCCGTTATGGATTCGATGCACGGGAAACCGTGTTGCCGGGCAGCGGGCAACACCGGCGGCACCGTCAAGGTGTAGCGGTTGCGCGCGGTGGGGCCACAATATATGCTGGTGTACGGATGGGCGGCTGCGCGACGGCGACGGCCTGAGGTCTGGAGGACGATGCGCATGAGTCGGTGGTCGGGTATTGCAGGCGCGCTGTTCGGGGCCCTGCTCCTCACCGCATGCACCTCCGACGGAGACCAGGAGGGCTACGGCACCGAAGCCCCCGGCCGCTACATGGTCGGCGATTCCTTCACCTTCGACAATCCGCAGGAAACCTGGACCGTCGTCTCGATCGAGGGCGAGCGGGTGTACTGGCGCAGCGACCGCGGTGACGAGCACGTCACCGGGCACGATCCGCTGATGCCGGCGCTGGAATGGAAGTTCGTCGGCGAGGGCGGCGGCCGCCGGCAGTTCAGCGACATCAAGGGCTCCCTGTTCCCGCTGAAGAAGGGCAACCTCTTGACCTACACCTCCAGCGTCGAGAACTGGACGGTGAAGGACGGCGTGCGGGAACAGCCGCAGAGCTGGCAGTACAACTGGTCTTGCAACGTTGCCGGCACCGAGAGGATGGAAGTGCCGGCGGGCAGCTTCGACACCTACAAGGTGGTCTGCGGACGCTACAAGCCGAGCGAGATCGAGTTCTTCTACGCGCCGCGCATCGGCTACTTTGTCGTGATGCGGATCGACGATCCGGCGAACGAGGGCACCGTGGTGCGCAACCTGCTGTCGTTCAACCGCGTCGCGCTGGGCGGCGAGCCGGTTGCCGTGGCCCCGCCGCCACCGCCGCCGCCCCCACCGTTGCCGCCGCCGGAGCCGGAGCCGACGCAGGAACCGCCGCCGGTAAAGCCGCTCGGGCCGGAAACGGGCGACGGGCCGCGTGTCGTGCTTGGGGCTTTCAGCTCCGAGGAAAATGCCGAGCGCGGCTGGCAGATTTACAAAGACGGCAACGCCGATTTGCTGGGCGATCTGAATCCGGTGATCTCGCCAGTCCGGTTCCGCGGCCAGGGCACCTTGTTCCGGCTGGCGACCGAGAGGCTGGAAAGCGGCAGCGTGGCCCAGTCGCTGTGCAGCAAATTGAAGGCGCGCGGTCTGGAATGCCTGATTTCGAACAAATAACGGGCCGGGGGGCGGCCATATAGGATATGGACAAGGGCGGACTGTGGCGGAAGGCGCTGTTTCTTCCGCCCGTTCTCGTGGGTGTTGCGGTTCTCGTCTGGTTCGCCCGCAGCGGCGATGCGCCGGTCCAGGTACCGCCCGACGAGGTCGTGCGGCCGGTCCGCGTGATTTCGGTGCCCGCCGTCGATTTCGTGCCGCGAACCCTTGGCTACGGCCAAGTCCAGCCGGGTCGCATCTGGGAGGCGGTGGCCGAGGTTTCCGGTCGCATCATCGAGAAGCACGCGCGGCTCGAGCCCGGCGAACTGCTGACGTCGGGTGAAGTTATCCTGCGCATCGACCCGACCGACTACGAGCTTGCCGTGGAAAGCGCCCGCGCCAGGATCAGGGGCGCCGAGGCCGAGATCGCAGAGCTCGAAGTGCGCGAGGCGAACACGCGGCGGTCGCTGGACATCGAGCAGCGGGGCCTGTCTCTCGCGGAGACCGACTTGGCGCGCAAACGGACGCTCGTCGAGCGCGGCAGCATCTCCCAGGCGGCGGTGGACGAGGCCGAGCGAACCGTCCTCTCGCTGCGCCAGGCGGTTCAGAGCCAGCGCAGCGCGCTCGCCGTGATCCCGGCCGAACGCGAGGTGTTGACGGCCAATCTCGCACTCTTTGAAGCCGAGCTCCGGCAGGCGCAACGCAACCTGGAGCGAACCGAAATCGTCACCCCGTTCGACGGGCGGGTCGCCGCCGTCAACGTCGAGGAGCGCCAGTTCGCCGCATCGGGGCAGGTCCTGGCCGTGCTCGACGGCGTCGATCTCGCGGAGGTCGCAGCGCAGATCCCGCTCGACAGGGTGCGGCCGCTGGTGGCGGGCGCGCGCGTCGACCTGCAGGATGTCGGCACCGAAAATCTCAGCAACGTGTTCGAGCGGCTAGGCCTGAAGGCGGTCGTGCGGTTGCGCGCCGGCGACTTCGAGGCTTCGTGGCCGGCCCGGTTCGCGCGCATCCGCGAATCCGTCGACCCCAGCACCCGTACGATCGGCATCGTGGTGGCGGTGGATGAGCCGTACAAGCTCGTCGAGGTCGGTCGCCGGCCGCCCCTGGCCAAGAACATGTTCGTCGAGGTCGAACTGCACGGCCGGCCGGTGCCGGACCGGCTCGTCGTGCCGCGCGCCGCACTGCACGACGGGACGGTCTACGTGGTCGGCGGCGACCGGCGGCTGCAACGCAGGAAGGTGTCCGTCGGCGTGGTCCAGTCGGGCTTCGTTGTCATCGACGAAGGCCTTGTTGCGGGTGACATCGTCGTTGTCACCGACCTCATACCCGCGGTCGACGGGATGCTGCTCGACCCGGTCGAGGACACGGCACTCCGGGACCGCCTGATCGCCACCGCCACGGGACAGGGGACGGTCCGGTGATCCGCCTGTTCGCCGGCCATCCGACGGCGGCAAATCTGCTGATGATCGGCATCCTCGCGCTCGGCCTGTCCACCGTGTCCGACCTCGAGCGCGAGACCTTCCCGGATCTGCCGCTCAGTGACGTGCAAGTCGGCGTCGCCTATCCGGGGGCCAGCGCGGAGGAAATCGAGGATGCCATCTGCCGCCGCATCGAGGATGCGGTCGACGGCATCAACGATGTCGCCGAACTGCGGTGCGAGGCCCGCGAAGGCGCCGCAACGGCGGTCGTCGAAATGGATCAGGACGGCAATATCGATCGCTTCCTCGAGGACGTGAAGAGCGAGATCGAGGCCATCGACGACTTCCCCGCGCGCACCGAGCCCGCCACCATCCGGCTCCTCGGCCGCAACGACTTCGTCGCCGCGGTCACCGTATCCGGCCCGATGTCGGAGCCGCATCTCAAGGCCTACGCCGAAGACATGAAGGAGCGGCTGCAGCAGATCCCTCAGGTCACCCAGGTGAACATCAAGGGGTTCTCGGACCATCAAATCCGCATCGAGATCCCGGCGCAGACGCTGCTGCAATACGGGCTCAGCGTCTCCGACATCGCATCCGTGATCGGCCGCCAGAGCGTCGACGTGCCGGCCGGCAGTATCGAGACCGACGAACGCGACGTGCTGATCCGGTTCGCGGACGAGCGACGGCGGGCGGCAGATTTCAACGATCTCATCGTGGTCGGCGGCGAGAGCGGGGCGGAGATCCGCCTCGGCGAGATCGCCACGATCCGCGACCAATTCGAGCTCGCCGAGCAGACGGTGTTCTACGACGGGCAGCGAGCCGCGCTGCTCGAGGTCAGCAAGGCGCGGTCCGGCGACACGCTTGTCGTGGTCGATGCGATCAACGCGTTTCTCGAGAAGGAACGCGCGATGGCGCCGCCGACCATGACCTTCGGCCTGACCCGCGACATCTCCACCGTGGTGCGCGACCGCCTTAACATGGTGCTGAAAAACGGCGCTCAGGGCCTGTTGCTGGTCGCGCTCGCGCTGTGGCTGTTCTTCGGGATGCGGTTTGCGTTCTGGGTGGCGATGGGCCTTCCCGTCTCCTTCCTCGGCACGCTGTTCGTCATGGCGCTCGGCGGCTATTCGATCAACATGATCACGATGGTCGGCCTCCTGATTGCGACCGGCCTGCTGATGGACGATGCCATCGTGATCTCCGAGAACATCGCCCGCCATCGCCGGGACGGCAAGGCCGCGCTGGACGCCGCGGTGGCCGGGGTGCGCGAGGTCGGGCCGGGCGTGCTGGCGTCGTACCTGACGACGATCTGCGTGTTCGGGCCGCTGACCGTGCTTGAGGGCGACATCGGCAACGTGCTCAGGTTCATCCCGATCATCCTGATCATGACGCTGACCGTCAGCATGATCGAGGCGTTCCTGATCCTGCCCAATCACCTGCGCCATTCGCTGGCGCACGAGGGCGAGGTGCAGGGTGTGCGGCGCCATGTCGAGGCCGCGGTCGCGTGGGCGCGCGAGACGGTCATGGGGCGGCTCGCCGATCTCGCCATCGAATGGCGCTATGCCGCGGTCGGGCTGATCCTGTTCGTGCTGCTCGGTTCGGTGGCGATGATCGCCGGCGGTATACTGAAGTTCCAGGCCTTTCCGAAGCTCGACGGCGACGTGGTGCAGGCGCGGCTGCTGCTGCCCCAGGGCACGCCGCTGGCCCGTACCGAGGCTGTCGTCGGCCGGCTCGTCGCAACTCTCGAAGAGGTGAACCAGACCTTCACGCCCGGGCAGCCGGGCGGGCAGCAGCTGATCCGCCAGGTCGGCATCGAATACGGCGTCAACGCCGATGCGTTCGAATCGGGGCCGCACCTGGCGACGGTGACGGCGGACCTGCTCGCCGCCGAACGGCGCAACGCGAGCGTCGCAGAGATCATCCAGGCCTGGCGCGCCGCAATGGGGGCGGTGCCCGACGTCATCGCCCTCAAATTCGCCGAATTCCAGATCGGCATCGCCGGCCGGCCCATCGACATCCGCCTCAGGGGCAGTGACCTTGACGAGCTGAAGGCGGCATCGCTGGAATTGCAGGCCTGGCTCGGCGGTTATCCGGCGGTCTTCGACCTGTCCGACGACTTGCGGCCGGGCAAGCCCGAGATCCGGCTGCGCCTGCGCGAAGGGGCGCTGGGCCTCGGCCTCGACGCTTCGCAAATCGCCTCGCAGCTGCGCGCGGCGTATTTCGGCGAGGTGGTCAGCGAAATCCAGGTGGGCCCGGAGTCCTACGAGATCGACGTCCGGCTGTCTGCCGCCGACCGAGACAACCTCGCCGACCTCGATTACTTCCTGGTGACGGGGCCCGGGGGGGCCCAGGTGCCGCTCGGCGCCGTTGCGGTCATCGAGAGCGGCCGCGGCTTTGCCCGGATCCACCGCATCGACCGGCAGCGTACCGTTTCCGTGCAGGGCGATGTCGACACCGACCGGATGAACGTCTCCGAGGTTCTGGCCGATACGGAACGGCGGTTCCTGCCGGGGGTTCGCAACCGCTTCCCCGACATTTCGATCGCCTTCGAAGGCGAGGCGAAAACCGGCGCGGAGGGCGCGTCCTCGGTCCGCCGCGCGTTCGCCATCGGTGTCGTCGGGATCTTCCTGCTGCTCAGCTTCCTGTTTCGCAGCTATGTCGAATCGCTGATCGTCATCGCCGCGATTCCGCTGTCGCTGGTCGGCGTGGTTTGGGGCCATCTGCTGATGGGGCTCGACCTGTCGATGCCCAGTATGGTCGGCTTCGCGGCGCTGTCCGGCGTGGTCGTCAACAACGCCATCCTGCTGGTCGACTTCATCAAACGCCGGGCCGTCGACGGCGCGACGATCGAGGATGCCGCCCGCGGGGCCGTGCGCATCCGCTTCCGCCCGGTGCTGCTGACCTCGCTGACGACCGTGCTCGGACTTCTGCCGATGCTGCTGGAGCGCAGCCTGCAGGCCCAGATTCTGGTCCCCCTGGTAACCAGCCTGGCGTTCGGCCTGTTCGCCGCGACCGTGCTGGTGCTGATCGTGGTGCCGGCGTTCTATGCCATCCTGCACGATTTCGGCGTGACGACGGTCGCGCGCGAGCGGGCGGCCGTGCCCGCGGTTGAACCGGACGTTAACCCGACCACGTCATAATGGCCGCGCGACCCGAGAGAGGTCCTGGGCAGGCAACGGGAAGAGATCCGCCGTGACGACATTCCTGGCTTTGGCAGCGGGTGGCTACGTGACTCTGGTCACGGTCCTGTATCTCGGCCAGCGCCTGCTGCTGTACCGCCGCGACCACACGGTGCCGGAGCCGCGCGACCACGGCGTGGCGGAGATGGAGGCGGTGCGCATACCGGTCGGCGACGGGATCGAGATCCTCTCCTGGTGGCACCCGCCGCGCGAGCCTGGCCGGCCGGTCGTTGTCTATTTCCATGGCAATGCGGGCCATATCGGCGAACGGGGCTACAAGGCGCGAAGGATGATCGATGCCGGGTTCGGCGTCCTGCTGGCCGGCTACCGCTACAATGCTGGCGCCGGCGGCGCGCCGAGCGAGGCCGCCCTGCTCTCCGATGCGCGGATCGCCATGCAGCACGTGCTGGATCTAGGCTACGAAATGGAGCGGCTCGTCCTGTACGGCGAATCCCTCGGTTCCGGCATCGCCGTTGCGCTGGCGGCGGACCACGACGTCGCCGGTCTCATCCTCGAGACGCCCTACAGCAGCATCGCCGAGGTGGCGCAGGCCCATTACTGGTACACGCCGGCGAAGTGGCTGATCCGCGACCGGTACGACTCGATGGGCCGGATCGGCCGGGTGCGGGCGCCGATCCTGCTGTTTCATGGCGATGCCGACAAAACCGTCCCGGTGCGCTTTGCCCGGCGGCTTCTGGAGGCCGCGCCCAAACCGACCCAGGCGCATTTCCTGCCGGGCGGCGGTCACACGGACCTGTACGATCTCGGGGTCGGGGACCTTGTGATCGATTTCCTGGAACGGCAGGTGCCCGCCGTTCCGGCGGCGTGAACGGCGGTGGCGGGCATGACGCGCTGGGCCAAACGCATCGCCGCAAGCCTGCTGGGGGTCGCCATCGGCCTGTACCTGGCGGCCCTGGGATTTCTGTATGCCTATCAGCGCGACGTGCAATACCATCCGGACCCGACGATCCCCGGTCCCGCAGGCTCCATCGTTCCCGAGATGGCGGCGCTGCGCATCGAGACCGCCGACGGCCTGCGCCCGCTCGCTTGGTGGGCGCCGCCGCCGGACGGCGACAGACCGGTGATCGTGTACTTCCACGGCAATGGCGGTACCGTGGCGATGCGGGCGATGCAGGCAAGATTCTTGCTCGACGCCGGCTACGGCGTCCTGTTGGCCGGCTACCGGTACAACGCCGGCGCCGGCGGCGCGCCGAGCGAGGACGGGCTGATCGCCGACGGCCGGGCCGCCGTGGACTACGTCCGCGCGCGGGGCATTCCGCCCGAACGGATCGTCCTCTACGGCGAGTCGATGGGCACCGGCGTTGCCGTCGCCATCGCCGCGGAGCAGCCCGTCGCTGCGGTGATCCTGGTGATGCCGTTCACCAGCATCGCCGACGTTGCGCAGGACCACTACTGGTACTTCCCGGCCCGCTGGCTGGTCCGTGACGAATTCGACTCCGTGTCCCGGATCGGCAAGGTGCGTGCGCCGGTGCTCATCATCCACGGTGAGGATGACCGGCTGATCCCGGTCAAGTTCGCGCGTGCACTCCTGGCCGCCGCGCCGGGGCCGAAGGAGGGACACTTCATTGTCGGCGGCAGGCATGGCGGCCTCTACGCTCTCGGCGCCGGCGAGATCGTGCGGGATTTCCTTGAGCGCTACCTCGGCCGCGGGCCGGCGGGCTAACGGTCGCCGTCCGTCCGGCCGCGGGGCGGCAGGAACGCACGGGCCTCCCGCTCGTACAGCCCCTCGATGTTGCGGATGTAGGCACGCGCCTCGGCGTGCGGCGGCTCGTAATCCCACAGGGTGCGGTGCCCGGTCATCAGGGCCTGGAAAACCAGGCGTCGCCGCTGCTGGCTCGCAACGATATCGCCGAACAGCTGGTCGGAGTCCCAGGTCACGTCCACGATCTCGGCCAGCCTCCGTTCCGGCACTGCATGTTCCGCCGAGCCGGCAAGGTTGCTCAATTCTGCGGGATCGGTGTCGATGTCGAACAGCTGCGGCGGATCGGCACGGCAGGAGATGTATTTGTAGGATCTCTGGCGGACCATGAAGATCGGCGCCACGGACCCCTCGGCGAAGTACTCGCCGAGGACGGTGTCCGGCCACTCTGTGCCGCGACCGTCCAGCAGCGGCACCAGGCTGCGTCCGTCCAGCTCCGCCGAGTCCGGGTCCCTGGCGCCGGAAAGCTCGAGCAGGGTCGGCAGCAGGTCGACGAGGGACACGTTCCGTGCGCACCGCGCCGGGGCAATGCGGCCCGGGGCGTGGAAGATCAGCGGGACCCGGCTGGCCCATTCGAAGAACGTCATCTTGAACCACATGCCGCGCTCCCCCAGCATGTCGCCGTGATCCGACGCGACGATGACGATCGTGTCGTCGCGCCGCCCGGTCTCCTCGAGGACGCGCAGCAACTCGCCAATCCGGTCGTCCACATAGGAAATGGCGCCGTAATAGGCGTGCCGCGCGTTGCGCACATGCGCATCGGTGATCTCGAACTCCCCGCGGTCGTAGTTGTCGTAGAGACGCCGGCTGTGGGGATCGCGGTCCGCAAGGGCGAGCGGCGGCACCGCCGGCAGATCGATCGATGCGTGATCGTAGCGCTCCCAGTATTGCTGCGGGATATTGTAGGGATCGTGCGGGTGGGTGAAGCTGACCAGCAGGAAGAACGGCCGTGCGTCGTCGGCCCGGGCGTGGTTGTACAGCCAGCGGCACGCGCGGAAGGCAACCTCGTCGTCGAAATCGATCTGCAGGGTGCGCTCCGACGGACCCGCCGCAACGACATTGATGAGGTTGTGGAACCATTCGAGCTGTTCGTCGGGTCGCCGCCAGTCCGGCGTCCAACCGAAATCGGCGGGGTAGAAATCGGTGGTCAGCCGTTCCTCGAACCCGTGCTGCTGGTCGGTGCCGATGAAATGCATCTTGCCCGTGGCACACGTCCGGTAGCCGGCGAGCCGCAAATAGTGCGCCATTGTCGGCACCGCGGAGGGGAATTCGGCCGCATTGTCGTACGCGCCGATGCGGGAGGCCAGCCGCCCCGAAAGCATCGAGAAGCGCGACGGCGCACACAGCGGGGCGTTGCAGTAGGCGTTCTCGAATACGACGCCGTCCTTCGCCAGCCGCTCGATATTGGGTGCCTTGACCAGCGGGTGACCGTAGACCGGGAGCGCGGGCGCCGCCATCTGGTCGCCCATGACAATCAGGATGTTTGGATGCGTTCCGGTCATGGCGGCACTCCTGTCCTGGCCCGCTCCGGCACCGCCGGGCCGGGCGCGTTGCACGACGGTCTGCGAATGAAATCTATGTCCCCGCGGATGCCGCGTCGAGCGCGCGATGCAACGCCGTGAACGGCAGCAGGACGCAGTGGTGGCGGTGCCGGTGGGCCGCGACCGGCGCGAACATGGCGAGCTCCGCCCATCGGCCCCCGGGCGGCTGACCCGATCCCTCGAGCATCGCCGCGACCGCCCTGTGGACCGACTCGATCTCCGCGCGTGTGCAGCCCGGGGCGTGGCTTCCGATGACGGCGGCGGCCGCCTGGGTTAGCACGCAGCCGCGCACGGTGTGGGCGAGGTCCGCGACCGAGTCGCCGGCGAGCTGGATCTCCATGGTCACGCGGTCGCCGCATACCGGGTTGGCGACCATCGCGCGGGCATCGGGACTCTCGAGCTGGCCGGTGCCCGTGGCCTCCCGTGCACGGGCATGAACGACGCTGTCCTTCCGGGACGAGGTCATCGGGCGCTCACTCGCGCGCCCGGTCGAGGGCCTGCGGCGTGTCGATGTCGAGCAACACGCCGTCGCCGCTCATCTCCACCTCGCACACGAGGTCCGGCGCCGCGCCGATCAGGTGGCGCGCGCCGACATCGCCGGTCACCGCCGCCATCTCCACGAAGAAGCGGCGCGAGAACAGGACCGGGTTGCCGCGCTTGCCGTGGACGGTGGGCACGCAGATGGCCCGGCCCTCGATGGGGTTGAACGCGGCAATCAGCCGATCGATCTGCTCCGTCGAGACCCGCGGCATGTCGCCGAGGCAGATCAGCGCCCCGTCGATATCGTCGGGCAGGGCCTGCAGGCCGCTCCGTAGCGACGTGCTGATGCCGTCGGCGTAGTGCGGGTTGTCGGCGAACCGGACGTCGCGCCCGGCCAGGGCCGCGCGGACGTGTTCGGCCTCATGACCGACCACGACGATCACCGGATGCGCCCGCGACGCGAGCACCGCGTCGACCGCTTGGGCGATCATCGACGCCCCGCCGATCTCAGCCAGCAGCTTGTTGACCGTGCCCATGCGGCGCGACTGGCCGGCCGCGAGAACGACGGCGCCGATGGTCGGTGCTCGGGGCAGCGGGGCAGGCGCGCAGGCCTCGGCGCGGGGCAGCGGGCGCGACGGGATCTCCGTCAGCAGGCCGCCGGCGCCCATCGCCATGACGTCGTCGCGAGTCACCGCGAGGCCCGCCGCCAGGCGCTGCAGCACCCAGTCGAACCCGTTGAGCTTCGGCGAGCGCACGCAACCCGGCAGGCCGAGCACGGCGGTGTTCCCTTCATGCCCGATCAGCATCAGGTTGCCGGGATCGACCGGCATGCCGAAATGGTCCACGGTGCCGCCCGCCGCCTCAATCGCCGCCGGGATGACGTCGCGCCGGTCGGTGATGGCGGAGGCGCCCATCAGTAGCACCGTGTCGCATCCCTGCTCGCGCCAGTCGCGGATCGCCGCGGCGACGTCGGCGACCGCGTGGGTGCAGCGGGTCTCGCCGAGCAGCGTTCCGTCCAGGCCCTCGACGCGGCCGCGGATGACGCTCACCGTCTTGTCCAGCACCTTGTCCCGGGTGCCGGCCAGCGTGGTCTGTATCAGGCCCACCGTGCGGCGCTTGAACGGGGCCACGGAGAACAGGCCGCCGGCCGCGGCGATGGTCTTCACGCAGCGCTTCAGAACCGCTTCGGCAATGGCGAAGGGAATGATCTTGATGGTCGCGACCATCTGGCGCGGCTCGACCACCGCATGGGGCGGCAGCGCCGCAATGGTGATCGATTCGTCGATTCGATTGACTTGGTCGAGAAGACCCGGGTCGTAGACCGCAAGACCGCGGCACGCGGCGAACAGGTTGACGCGGCCGGTAAACGCCTCGGTGGCCGTCAGGTTTCGCCCCACAGCGGCGGTGCCGATGGCGTCGGCGGCCGCGTCCTCGCCGACGTCGCCGGACTCCAGACGCGCCGCGACGACGGTCGCGATCCCGGCCGCCTGCAGCGCTGCGACGTCGTCGTCCGACAGCACGCGGCCCTTCTTCAAGGTCCGACCGGCGCAGGTCAGGCCGTGCGCGAGGATCGCGCCCGCCGCTTCCTCGAGCGGGATCTCGCCGAATTTCATGGTGCCGCCCTCGACGGCCGTCGATGGAGCGTCTGCGTCATTTCCGCGAGGATCGACAGGGCGATTTCCGCCGGCGATACGGCGCCGATGTCGAGGCCGACGGGCGCATGGATGCGGGCGATGTCGGACTCCTCGAAGCCGGCCTCGCGGAGGCGCACGACCCGTTTGGCGTGCGTACGCGTGCTGCCGAGCGCACCGATATAGAACGGCGCTTTCTTGAGCGCGGTCGCAAGGGCGGGATCGTCCAGCTTCGGATCATGAGTCAGCGTGACCACCGCGGTGCGGCGGTCGATGTCGATGGCCTCGAGGGCGTCGTCCGGCCATTCGGTGTTCAGCTCGACGCCGGGAAAGCGGTCTTCGGTCGCAAACGCGCGACGCGGGTCGATGACCGTGACCGCATAGCCGGCGAGCGCCGCCATCGGCGCCAGCACCTGGCCGATATGCACCGCGCCGACGATGACGATGCGCCGCGGCGGGTTGAAGACGTGAACGAAATAGTGGCGGTCGCCGATCTCGGCGGACATCGAGCGGTCGGCGCTCAGGGCATCGTCCACGAACCGCTGCAGCGCCGTGCCAATCGACACGTCGCCCTCGTGCGCGTCGGGCGCGAGCAGCGTCTGCGCGCCGCTCTCCAGATCGGTGACCAACGCCGCCGGGCGCTTGCCGGCCTGCGCCGCGAGAAGGGCGGAGAGCAGCGCCGCCTTCATTCCAGGACCTCGACGAAGACCTCGATGGTGCCGCCGCAGGCGAGCCCCACCTCCCAGGCCTCCTCGTCGCTGACGCTGAATTCCAGGAGGCGCGGCTTGCCGTCGGCCATCGATTCGCGCGCGGCGTCCACGACCGCGCCCTCGACGCAGCCGCCGGAGACCGAGCCGACCATGGCGCCGGTCTCGTCCACCGCCAGCTGGCTGCCGACCGGCCGCGGCGACGACCCCCAGGTTCGCACGACCGTGGCCAGACCCACCCTGCGTCCCTGGGCGCGCCAGCCTGCGGCCTGCTCGAGAACGTTGCCGGCAGCGCCGAAGCCCGGCGGCGCCTTGATCGTGGAGTTGCTCATGCGGCCTTCTCCCGCCAGCGGGCAATGCCGTCCAGATGGCGCGGTCCCGGTCGCCCGAGCGCCTCGATCAGCGCCTCCAGGCTGTCAAGGTTGTGGACGGGGCGGAACTCGTCGACATGCGGCATGATCGCCCGGATGCCGATAGATTTGGGCTCAAACGCCTCGTAACGCAACAGCGGATTGAGCCAGACCAGACGCCGGCAGGACAGGTGCAGGCGTTGCATCTCGACGGCCAGCCCCGCGCCGGCATCCCGGTCCAGCCCGTCGGAGATGAACAGGACGATCGCGCCCTGGCCCAGCACCCGGCGCGACCAGTCGCGGTTGAAGTCGTGCAGGCAGCGTCCGATGCGGGTGCCCCCGGCCCAGTCCTCGACGACGCCGGACACCTTGTCGAGCGCGACGTCGATGTCGCGATAGCGCAGATAGCGCGTTACGTTGGTCAGCCGCGTGCCGAACAGGAAGGTGTGGACGCGGTCCCGGTCGCTCGTGATCGCGCGCATGAAATGCAGGAACATGCGCGAGTAGCGGTCCATCGAGCCGGAAATGTCGCACAGTATGACGAGCGGTGGGTG
>JBFGQV010000016.1:0-30036 GCA_041563955.1 Alphaproteobacteria bacterium
CCCTTGGCGGCCTTCTTGATCGCCTCGTTGATTGCCTCGGCGGTGGTCTTCTTCTTCGCGTCGAACTTCAGGTCGATGAGCGAGACGTTCGGGGTCGGCACGCGGATCGCCGTGCCGTCCAGCGTGCCGGCGAGCTCCGGCATCACCAGGCCGACCGCCTTGGCGGCGCCGGTCGAGGTCGGGATCATCGAGACCGCCGCCGCGCGGGCCCGCCGCAGGTCCTTGTGCAGCGTGTCCACCGTCGCCTGGTCGCCGGTATAGGCATGGATCGTCGTCATGTAGCCGCGCTCGATGCCGACCGCCTTGTGCAGCACGAAGGCGACGGGGGCGAGGCAGTTGGTGGTGCAGGAGGCGTTCGAGACGACGACGTGGCTCTTCTTCAGCTTCTTGTGGTTGACGCCGTAGACGACGGTGAGGTCCGCGCCGGCGGCCGGTGCCGAGACCAGCACCCGCTTGGCGCCGGCCTCGAGGTGCAGCGCCGCCTTCTCGCGCGCCGTGAAGATGCCGGTGCACTCGAAGGCGATGTCGACGCCGAGCGCCTTCCACGGCAGCTTGGTCGGGTCGCGCTCGGCCGTCACCTTGACCTTGCCGCGGCCGAAATCCATCCAGTCCTTGCCGGTCTTCACCTTCGTCGGCAGCGTGCCGTGCACCGAATCGTAGGTCACGAGATGCGCGTTCGCCTCGACCGATCCGAGGTCGTTGATGCCGACGAATTCGATATCCTTGCGGCCGGATTCGATCGCGGCCCGCAGCACCAGCCGCCCGATGCGGCCGAAGCCGTTGATTGCCACCCGTAGTGCCATGTGAACTCCTTCTTGAAGCTGATCGTTACTCTGTGGTCGGTGTCTTCTAAAGCCTCTTCTTCGCCTCGGCCACCACCGCGTCGGCGGTGATCCCAAAATGTTCGTACAGTTGCCCGGCCGGGGCGGAGGCGCCGAATCCGTCCATGCCGACGAAACCGGCATCGCCGCAGAGCAGCCCGTCCCAGCCGAGGCGGACCGCGGCCTCGACGCCGACGCGCACGGTGTCCGGGTCCAGCACCCGGTCGCGGTAGGCCGCATCCTGCCGCGCGAACAGCTCGAAACACGGCATCGACACGACGGCCGTCGGCGTGCCCTCGCCTTCCAACAGGGCGCGCGCGGCCATGGCGATCTCGACCTCCGAGCCGGTGGCGACCAGCGTCACCTTGCGGGTGCCGGAGGCGTCCGCCAGCACGTAACCGCCCCGTGCGCACAGGTTTTCCGCCGTATGCTCGGTGCGCAGCGTCGGCACGCCCTGGCGCGTGAGCGCGAGGATCGACGGCGTCTTGTCGTGCTTCAGGGCCAGCGCCCAGCACTCGGCCGTCTCGACCACGTCGGCCGGGCGGAACACGTTGAGGTTCGGCATCGCGCGCAGGCTCGCCAGATGCTCCACCGGCTGGTGCGTCGGCCCGTCCTCGCCGAGGCCGATCGAATCGTGCGTCATCACGTAGATCACGCGCTTGCCCATCAGCGCCGAAAGGCGGATTGCCGGCCGGCAGTAGTCGGTGAACACCAGGAAGGTGCCGCCATAGGGGATCAGCCCACCGTGCAGCGCGATCCCATTCATGACCGCGGCCATGCCGTGCTCGCGTACGCCGTAATTGACATAGCCGCCGGAGAAATCGTCACGCGTGACGGCGACGTGGCGGCTCGTCCTTGTGCCGTTGGAGCCGGTGAGGTCGGCGGAGCCGCCGACCATCTCGGGCACGGCGGCGGTCAACACCTCCAGCACCTTCTGCGAGGCGACGCGGGTCGCCAGCTTCGGCGCCTCCTCGGACATCGTCGCCTTGAACTCGTCCAGCGCCGCCTCCCAGCCCAGCGGCAGATCGCCGCCGGCGACCCGCTCGAACTCGCTGCGCACATCATTGTCGAGGGCGGCGACGCGGCCCTCCCAGTCGGCCCGAACCGCTTCGCCGCGGGCGCCGACCGCGCGCCAGGCGGCAAGGACCTCGTCGGGAATCTCGAACGGCGGGTGCGGCCAGCCGAGCTTCTTGCGCGCGCCGGCGATCTCGTCCTCGCCCAGCGGCGCGCCGTGCGTCTTCTCGCTGCCGGCCTTGGTCGGCGCGCCGAAGCCGATCACCGTCCGGCACGCGATCAGCGACGGACGGTCATCGGCGCGGGCGGCGGTGATCGCGGCATCGATGGCCGCCGGGTCGTGGCCGTCGACGCGGGCGACGTGCCAGCCCGAGGCCTCGAACCGCATCAGCTGATCGTCATTTACCGACAGCTCGGTCTTGCCGTCGATGGTGATGCCGTTGTCGTCGAACAGCACGATCAGCCGGGCGAGCCGCAGGTGGCCGGCGAGCGACACGGCCTCGTGGCTGATGCCCTCCATCAGGCAGCCGTCGCCGGCCAGCACGTAGGTGTAGTGGTCGACGATATCGTCGCCGTAGCGCGCCGCCAGCATGCGCTCGGCCAGCGCCATGCCGACCGCGTTGGTGATGCCCTGGCCGAGCGGGCCGGTGGTCGTCTCAATTCCCGGCGCATGCCCGTATTCGGGATGGCCGGCGGTGTGGCTGCCAAGCTGGCGGAACGATTTGAGCTGGTCGATGTCCATGCCGGGATAGCCCGTCAGGTGCAGCAGCGAATAGAGCAGCATCGACCCGTGCCCCGCCGACAGCACGAAACGGTCGCGGTCCGGCCAGTCCGGCGCCGAGGCATCGAATTTGAGGTGCCGCGTGAACAGCACCGTGGCCACGTCGGCGGTGCCCATCGGCATGCCCGGATGGCCGGAATTGGCCCTCTGGACGGCGTCCATGGACAGCGCGCGGATGGCGTTGGCCATGTCGGCGTGCGTGGCGGTCGGTTCCAGCGTTTCGGCAAGGCTCATCATGTAATTCCCGGTATCTATACCTGTACCCAAAATCAATCCGCCGGCAGCCCCGTGCGGTGCTGTATCCAGCGCGCCGCCGCTTCGCAGGAGCCGTGCTAGGCGGGGAGGCAAAACTGCCGACGCGTCAGTATGGCAGCAAGGTGGCAAAATGACGCCCTGCTTCGGGGTCGTCAATGCCCGACCCGTCCGGGTAGGCCGCATTGCGTGATTGCGGGCGACAGGACGGCGAGCGCGATATCGATGAACAAGGGCAAGGGCGTTCGAATATTCCCCAATTATTCTCGTGTGAATTATTTCGGTGGAATGCGGGGAAAACCTGGCGAAATCGGCAGGTAACGCGCCGCTGCGCCGCCGGGATGAGGAAAACGTTGTGGATATGGTGTGGATAACTCCGTGCGCTACCGGAGGCTTACGGTCCGCCCCCGACTCTGCTATGACAGTCACCCTATGAGCGTTGCCAGGAAGCGGTGGTCATGACGGAGCCTGCGAAGGCGATAGAGACGGCGAAGCCCGGCAAGAAAAGGCCGGCGCGGCGCGCCAGCGGCGTGCTGCCGTACCAGGAGATGCTGGCGCTCATCGCCGAAGGACAGATCGCGGCGACGCAGGAGATACCCGAGGCGCAGGTCCAACCGGCCAGCATGGATCTGCGGCTCGGGCGGACCGCCTATCGCGTGCGCGGCAGTTTCCTGCCGGGCCCGAACGCGACGGTGATGGAAAAGATCGAACGGTTCTGCATGCACGAGATCGACCTTGCCGACGGCGCCGTGCTGGAGAAGGGCTGTGTCTATATCGTGCCGCTGATGGAGTCGTTGCGCCTGGCGCGCAGCATCGCCGGCATCGCCAACCCGAAAAGCTCGACCGGCCGCCTCGATATCTTCACCCGCACGATCACCGACCGTTCAAGCGCGTTCGAGCGCGTACGGGCAGGTTACGAGGGGCCCTTGTATCTGGAGATCTCGCCGCGCTCGTTCAGCATCGTGGTCCATGAGGGCACGCGGCTCAACCAGTTGCGGCTGCGGCGCGGCGCGTCCACCTTCAGCGATGCCGCGATCCGGCGGCTGCATGAGGAAGTCGGGCTGATCGACCGCGAGCCGGGGAAGGAGGACGTGTCCAACGGCCTCGCCCTGTCGGTGGACCTGAGCGGCGCGAGCGATGGCGGGCTGGTGGGTTATCGCGCCAAACACCACGCGCCGCTGATCGACGTCGAGAAGATCGGGCACTACGATCCCCTGGAGTTCTGGGATCCGATCCATGTACGGCCCGGCGACGGGATCTTCCTCAACCCCGACGATTTCTACATTCTGGCCTCGAAGGAGGCGGTCAAGGTGCCGCCCGACTGCGCCGTCGAGATGGTCGCCTACGATACGCTGGTCGGCGAGTTCCGGGTCCATTACGCCGGGTTCTTCGACCCCGGTTTCGGGTGGCGGGACGAGGCCAGCGGCAACACCCGCGCGGTACTGGAGGTGCGCTCGCACGAGGTGCCGTTCCTCCTCGAGGACGGCCAGATCGTCGGGCGCCTCGCTTACGACAAGCTCACCGAAGTGCCCGACAAGCTGTACGGTGCGGAGATCGGATCGTCCTACCAGGGCCAGGGACTGATGCTGTCGAAGCAGTTTAAGCGACCGGGGAGCCAGCCGTGAGCCGCCTGGACGAAGCGGAAGCACGGCTGACGGCCGCCGTGGCGCGGCTCGAGACGGCGCTGGCGCGGGCCCCGCGGGCGGCCGGCGATCCGGAGATGGCATCGGCGCTGGCGAACATGCGCCGCGATTACGCGACGCTGCGCGAGAAGGCGGACGCCGCCGGCGGCCGTCTGGACGCGGCGATCGGCCGGTTGCGGGCCATCCTCGGCGACGACGCGGTCTAGGAGGGCGAGGTGGGACAGCTGACCATCACCGTGAACGGCCACCATTATACGATCGGCTGCGGCGACGGCGAGGAGGACCGCCTGCGCACCCTGTCCGACGAGCTGTCCCGGCGCATGGATGCGCTCGTTGCCGAGGTCGGGCAGGTCGGCGACGCGCGGCTTCTCGTCATGATGAACCTGCTGCTGCTCGACGAGATCGAGGAGTTGGCCGGCGCCATAGCGCCGGACGGCGCCGGCCAAGGGGACGAGGACCGGGCGGCGGATATCCTGGAATCCCTGGCGGCCCGCATCGAGACGCTTGCCGAACGGCTCGAGGGCGCCTAGATAAGGGCCGGGCGACTGCGGCGCGGCGCGTGAATCGTCATGATCCCTGGGGCCAATGAAACTCTCTAGGGAACTGTCCCTGCCGGGGTCGTGGCCTCGGTACACGGTGCCCACCTGCATTTGCAGGCCCGAGAGGACTCTGTGATCACGGCCGAGGCGGCAGCGCCCATGTCATTCGCCGGCCCCGTGTGCCGGCTCGGTACTTGCGGCGGCTTCACCGCCGCTCGTCTTTTTCGGACAGCGATGCACCCAGCGACCGACATCGACGACGCCAAACGCGCGCTGCGCACAGAGGCAGCGGCGCGTCGCAACGAGGCCGCGGGCGCCGACGATGGCGGTGCGGGCAAGCGGCTCGCTCTGAGGTTCCTGGACGCGATCACGGTGCCCGAAGGCGCGCCCGTCTCCGGCTATTGGCCGATCCGCACCGAGATCGACGTGCGGCCGTTGCTGCGGGCGCTGGCGGGGCGCGGCCATCCGGTGACGCTTCCCGTGGTCGCCGGACCGGGCAAGCCGCTGGTCTTCCGGGCGTGGCGTGAGGGCGACGCGATGGCGGACGGGCCCTACGGGATTCGCGAGCCGCTGGAATCGGCACCGGCGCTGACCCCGCGGGTGGTCCTGGTGCCGCTGCTCGCCTTCGACCGGGCCGGCTATCGCCTCGGCTATGGTGGCGGCTTCTACGATCGGAGCCTTGCCGGACTGCGCGCGCAGGGGACGGTGCTGGCCGTGGGTGTCGCCTGGGCGGCGCAGGAGGTTCCCGCGGCGCCACACGATTCCCGCGACCAGCGGCTGGACTGGGTGGTCACCGAGCGCGCGGCTCTCCGCATCTCGGGGGGCAGCCGATGAAACTCCTGTTCCTCGGTGATATCGTCGGGCGCAGCGGCCGCGATGCGGTGATCAAGCTTCTGCCCGACCTGCGCAAGTCCCTCGACCTCGACTTCGTCGTCGCCAACGGCGAGAACGCGGCCGCCGGTTTCGGCCTGACCGGCAAGATCTGCGATGCGCTGTTCGCGGCTGGTGTCGACGTGATCACCGGCGGCAACCACAGCTGGGACCAGCGCGAGATCATTCCCTATATCAGCCAGCAGCGGAAACTCCTGCGCCCCGAGAACTACCCCGCCGGCACGCCGGGCAAGGGCTTCGGCTTGTTCGCCGCGCGCGGCGGCAGGAAGGTGCTGGTGGTCAACGTGATGGGCCGCCTGTTCATGGATCCGCTCGACTGCCCGTTTGCAACGCTCGACCGCACCCTGCCGAAGGACGGCCCCAAGGGCGGCGGCGCCGATGCCGTGCTGGTCGACCTGCACGGCGAGGCGACCAGCGAGAAGGCGGCGCTGGGCCATTACATGGACGGGCGGGCCAGTCTGGCCGTGGGCAGCCACACGCATGCGCCGACGGCGGACGCGCAGATCCTGCCGGGCGGCACTGCGTACCAGACCGATGCCGGCATGTGCGGCGACTACGATTCGGTAATCGGCATGAAGAAGAAGATCGCCATCGACCGCTTCGTTCGCAAGATGCGCGGCGAGCGGCTCGAGCCTGCCGCCGGCGAGGCGACCCTGTGCGGCACCTATGTCGAGACAGATGATGCGACCGGCCTCGCCACCCGTATCTCGCCGCTGCGTCAGGGTGGTCGGCTCAAACCCGAATGGCCGGTGTGACGGGGCGGGAGCAGGACAAAGGACTCGCCTGCAAAGGAAGGGCCGCCCCTCGGGGCGGCCCAATCTGATTGACCAGATGCGTGGGGCCGGATCAGCCGGCGCGGACGTCGCCGAGGAAGCGTTCGACCTCGGTGCGCAGACCCTCCGCCTGGCGAGCCATCGCCTGCGCGGCGTTGAGCATCTGGCCGGCCGCCGCGCCGGTCTCGCCGGCCGCCTGGTTGACGCTCTCGATGCTGTCGTTGACGTCCTGCGTGCCGCGCGCCGCCTGCTGGACGTTGCGGGCGATCTCCTGGGTCGACACCCCCTGCTCTTCGACCGCCGAGGAGATCGTCGTCGCGATGTCGCTGACCTCGCCGATGATCGAGCGGATCTTCTCGATCGCGCCGACGGCGCCGCCGGTCCGGTCCTGAACGGCAGCGATCTGTTGCGTGATTTCCTCGGTCGCCTTCGCCGTCTGGTTGGCAAGGCTCTTGACCTCCTGGGCGACCACGGCAAAGCCCTTGCCGGCCTCGCCGGCACGCGCCGCCTCGATCGTCGCGTTCAGCGCCAGGAGGTTGGTCTGCCCGGCGATGTCATTGATGAGGCTGACGACGTCGCCGATCTTCTCGGCCGCCTCGGCCAGGCCGAGCACCGTCTCGTTGGTCGCCTCGGTCTCCACCACCGCCTCCTGGGCGATCTTGGCCGACTGCAGCACCTGGCGGCCGATCTCTGAGATCGAGGCCGACAGCTCCTCGGCCGTCGCCGCCACCGTCTGCACGTTCGCCGTCGCCTGCTCGGAGGCGCTGGCGACGTTGCCCGACTGGCGACTGGTCTCCTCGGCCGTCGCCGACATCTGCTGCGCTGTCGCCTGCATCTCGCTCGCCGCCGAGGAGACGCCGTCGACCATCTCCTTGACGGTCTGCTCGAAGCGGTCGGCGATCTCCAGCATGCCCTGCCGCTTCTCCGCTTCCACCCGTTGCGCGGCATCCGCCTGCTCCGCCTCGAGGCGCCGCCGTTCGATCGCGTTTTCCTTGAAGACCCGGACGGCGAGCGCCATGCGGGCAATCTCGTCCTTGCCGCGACCGGCGGGGATCTCCGCCTCAAGGTTGCCTTCGGCCAGCTCGCCCATGACGCCCGTCAGGCGCATGATCGGCCGGCTCATGCTATTGGCGCCGAAATAGCCGACCACGACCACCAGCAGCGCCACCGCCGCGGCGATCCAGGTCAGCCGGTCGCGCAGCGCATGGATGTCCGCATAGGCCACCTCCGTGGTGACGACCGTATGCATGATCCAGCCGGGATCCGGGAAATGCTTGCGCCCATCCGATGTCGCTGTGCTGATCAGGGCCTCGGCGCGGGCAAACATGGCCTCGGTGACCCCTTCGTGCGACTCCGTGAAGGCGACGCCGCCCGAACCATGGGCATGGGGTTCCTCAGTCGCGTGCGTATCGGCGCCGATGGCGAGGTGGACCTCTCCCTCCATGGCAACATGCTGCGACTGATAGAAGGTGCGGCGATGATCATCGTCCACCAGGACCAGGAAGTGGTCGCGGCCCTGCGGCGCGCCGACGATCGTGACCTCCGAGAGCATGCGGCGGACCCAGCGCCAGTCGACGAAGCCGATGACGGCGCCGATGATCGACTCCCGGTCGTAGTTGGCGCGGATCGGCGCGGCGAAAACCACGTTTTCGAAACCCACGATATCGGAGCCCGCCGAATCACCGTGGATCTGGGTTCCGCCGAGCGCCATTTTGACGACATCGAAGCCGGAGACATCCCGTCCGAGGTCGGGCGCGTCGGTCGCGGCGACGACGATGCCGGTATCGCCGACCACCATGAGCGCCCCGAAATGCGGGTATTGGCGCCGCAGCTGGCTTATCATGCCGCCCATGAGGCCTTCGCCGTCCTCGATCAGCACGTCCTGCATCGCCGGCGCGGTGCTCCAGGAATCGAAATCAACCGCGGCCTTCTCGAAGAGATCCTCGAGCCCCGCCAACGTCGCGTCGGCGTCCGCCTGGAGGACGCGCGAAATCCGGGTCTCGAGGGCAGTGCGGGCGGACAGGAAGCTGACGGCGCCGATGATCGCCAACGGCACCATGGAGCACGCCAGCACCAGCAGAATCGTTTTGCTCTTTATCGTCATGTCAGCTTCCTGTCCGTCGTTTTCGATCCCCGATGAAACGCGGGAACCGCCGCCTATCGCACGCGTTCGACTGCCAGCAGAACGAGCCCTCCTTCTACCACGGCAAAGGCGACGTCGAATTCATTCCCGTCGTCGGAAATTCTGCTGGCGCCGGTCTTGTTTTCCCCAACGCCCTCGTACACGCCGACAAGCCCGCTGGGCGAAATATCGGCCAGCTGCTCGAAATAATCCGTGGGGTCCTCGGACTCGCCGCGTTTTTCGATCGGCAGGAACCTGCGGCTGTCGGAGATCACGAAACCGCCGCGGGACACCACGAGGAGGAAGCGGTCGACGCCGTTGAGCCCCTTGTTGACCACATCCTGGTAGATTTCCAGCCCGTGTTCATAGTGCAGGATGGCCTTCTTCTGGCCGTCGGTCATGACCGGCGTTACATAGGCGAGAACCCATTTGTCGGCGTCCGGCGAGACATAGGGGTTGGTCACGTAAACGCGGCGCGGCCGTTCGGCGAAACCGGGCTTGAAGAAATCCGCCTTCGCTTCCTCCGTAGAAAGGTCCGAATCCGGTGCGATCTGGTTGCCGACGATGCGGGTGATCTCAGTGCCGGTTGGGTCGATCAAACACATCTCTTCGACATTGAAACGCCGTTGCGTTGCCAGAGTGACCTGCTCGATGCGCTGCTTCGCCTCATGGCGCGTCGTGTCGTCATTGGCATGAAAGTAGCCCTCGAAGGCGCGATCCTGCGCCGCATTGACAAGCGCCCGCTTGGCCTTGCGGTGGAGATTCTCGATGGTCGCGGCCTTCTTGGTGACGAAGGACTGCAGCTCAGTATTGGCCGCCGCTTGCTGCGCCGGCAGCAGGGTCAGCACGGCGAATGCCGTGGCGGTGGCGATTGCCAGCGTGCGGCGCCGAAGGCGGTCTGGCGCGGCGTCGGGCGCATAGCGCTCCGTATTCCGTTCGATCTTTCGCTTCATTGTCAAACCTCGATCCTCAACTTGATTTCATCTATTACAGGGCCTGCATTTCGAACAACCGCCAGTAGTATTCACGTAATTCCAATTAACAGTCGTATTAGAATGAAGGCCTAATTCTCAAATAATAATTCCGTATTTGATTTAATATTCCGTAAATCTTGCGCTCGCTCGGGCACTCCGTCTGCGAGACAAACCCTGCAATTCGCGTGCCGTCGACAAGCCGTGCCTTGCAACCAATTGTCGCATCCGGGGAGCCGCGAATTGCCGAGCGATCTGCTGGTGCCGGCGTCAGCCGCGGCCTCTTGTGAGCGCCGCAGGCACGGAGCAACCGGCGAGGCCGGGGCCATGCTGCGGCGTGGCCTGGCGTGCCGACGGCGCTAATCGTGCGGGCAGGATTCAGCGGCCGGTGCGGGACCGAACCATCAACTCGAGGCCGGCGGCGATCGCCCGGGCAGACGGGTCGTTCGCGCCGGTAACGCCGCAGGTCAGCAGCGCCCGCATGCCGGCAATGTGGCTGCGAATGATCGTCGCGATGGCGCCGTCCTGGGGCTCGAGCGAGCGCATCGCGAGGCACAGCGAGGTGGCCAGTCGGGAGATGAGGGGATAGCCGAACACCGTGCCCTGGCCGCGGATGTCGTGGGCGATGCGCGAGATCTCTTCGAATTGCCGTGCCAGCCCGACACCCGCCATGCCTGTGGCGGCGCGCTCGAGCCGTTCAAGATCGCGTGATGCATGGGCGGGATATTCGGCGCTCAGGCGGTCGATGATTGCCGCGGCCCTGGCGAGCCCGTCATTTGCGTTGCCGAATCGCGCCGGTTCGGTCTCGGCGCTGGTCGGCGGCGCGGCGCCACGACGGGTCATCTTATTTGCCTCCCGACAGGGCGCCATGCACCGCCCGCGCCGCCACGGGACTTTCCCACGCCGCAATCTTGCCATAAAACCCGGATAACAATCGGGCTCGACGGTGACGGGCCGGCTGACAATATTCTCCCCATTCGAGCCGATACTATATATAGTATGGGCGGGAGGATATATCACTGCAATTAGCGTATGCAAGGACGAATTCGGGACCGAAATGGCTGGCCACTCACAATTCAAGAACATCATGTATCGCAAGGGCGCGCAGGACAAGAAGCGCGCCAGCCTGTTCGCGAAGCTTGGCCGCGAGCTGACGGTCGCCGCCAAGCTGGGCGGTCCGGACGCGGACGCCAATCCGCGGCTTCGCGCCGCGGTCGCGGCGGCGCGGGCCGCCAACATGCCGAAGGACAACGTCGCGCGCGCCATCACCAGGGGCGCCGGCGGCGGCGAGGGCGAGGACTACGAGGAGATCCGCTACGAGGGCTATGCTTCCGGCGGCGTGGCGGTGATCGTCGAGGCGCTGACCGACAACCGCAACCGGACCGCATCTGAGGTTCGCGCCGCCTTCAACAAGCATGGCGGCAATTTGGCCGAGACCGGCGCCGTCAGCTTCCTGTTCGACCGCGTCGGCGAGATCCGCTTCCCGGCGTCGTCGGCCAGCCCCGAGGCGATGTTCGAGGGGGCGCTCGAGGCCGGCGCGTCCGATGTCGAGTCGGACGAGTCGGGTCATCTCGTCAGCTGCCAGCCGGACGATCTGCACAGCGTCGCGGGCGCGCTGGAGGCGCGCTTCGGCGAGCCGGACTCGACCCGGCTGGCCTGGCGGCCGCAGAACACCGTGCCGGTCGACGAGGACACCGCCGGCACCGTGCTGCGGCTGCTCGATGTGCTGGACGACAATGACGACGTGCAGGGGATTGCCGCCAATTACGATATCGACGACGAGGTGCTCGCGCGGCTGACCGCGTGAGGGGCATGCGATGCGGCTGATCGGATTCGACCCCGGCTTGCGCCACACCGGTTGGGGCGTCATCGAGACCGATGGCAACCGGCTCCGACACGTCGCGGACGGCACCATCCGCCCCGACCCGCAGCAGCCGATCGCGTGCCGGCTGCGCCAGATGCATGACGGGCTGGCCGCGGTGCTTGCCGCATACCGGCCGGACGAGGCCGCGGTCGAGGAGACCTTCGTCAACGCCAATCCGGAATCGACGCTGAAGCTCGGGCAGGCGCGCGGCGTCGCGCTGCTGGCGCCGGCGCTGTTCGGCATCCCGGTCTTCGAATACGCGCCGAACCGGATCAAGAAGGCGGTCGTCGGGGCCGGCCATGCGGCCAAGGCGCAGGTCAAGTTCATGGTTGCCCGCCTGCTGCCCGGCGCCGCGGCCTCCAGCACCGATGCGGCCGACGCGCTAGCCGTCGCCATCTGCCACGCGAGCTACCGCGCCGGGCGGGCCGGCATCGCCGACCGGGACCTGGCGGTCGGGGGGCGCCGATGATCGCCCGGCTCAGCGGCATCGTCGAGCTGCTCGGCGAGGACCGCGTCGTCGTCGATGTCGGCGGCGTCGGCTACCTCGTACACTGCTCGGGCCGCACCATGGGCCGGCTGCCGGGGGACGGCGTACCCGTGCAATTGCACATAGAGACCCATGTGCGCGAGGACCACATCCATCTCTTCGGTTTCATCGACAGCGCCGAGCACGAATGGTTTCGCCTCCTGACCACGGTCCAGGGCGTCGGCGCGCGGGTCGCGCTGGCGATCCTGTCGGCGATGGGACCGGACGACCTGGTGCGGGCCGTCGCCTCCGGCGACCGCGCCGCGGTGGCACGGGCCAACGGCGTCGGTCCCAAGCTGGCCGGCCGCATCGTTGCGGAGCTCAAGGACAAGGCCGGCGGCATCGCGCTGGGGCCGTCCGCCACCCTTGCCGGCGGCGGCGCGCAGGCCGGCCGCGCGGTCGATGCCGACGCCGTGTCCGCGCTGGTCAATCTCGGTTACGGGCGCAGCGAGGCATTCGGCGCCGTGTCCCGGGCGGGCACCCGGCTGGGCGACGGGGCGGCGCTGCCCGACCTGATCCGCGCCGGGCTTGAGGAGCTTGCGCAATGAGCGACCTGCCGGACCGCATCGTCGATCCCGCCGCCGGCGCCGGCGGTGGGCACAAGGGACGGGACGGCGACGACATCGCGCTGCGCCCGCAGACTCTGGACGACTTCATCGGCCAGCGGACCGTGTGCGACAACCTTGCCGTCTACATCCGGGCCGCGCGGGATCGTGGCGAGGCGCTCGACCACGTGCTGCTGCACGGCCCGCCGGGACTGGGCAAGACGACGCTGGCGCAGATCGTCTCGCGGGAGATGCGGGTCGGCGTCACCGCGACCTCGGGGCCGGTGCGGGCCCGCGCCGGCGACCTTGCGGCACTGTTGACCAAGCTGCAGCCGCACGACGTGCTGTTCATCGACGAGATCCACCGGTTGAACCCGGCGGTGGAGGAGATCCTCTATCCGGCGATGGAGGATTTCGAGCTCGACCTGATCATCGGCGAGGGCCCCGCGGCGCAGTCGATCCGCATCGAGCTCCCGCCGTTCACGCTGGTCGCGGCGACGACCCGGTCGGGCCTGATCACGAGGGCGCTGCGCGAACGCTTCGGCATCCCGCTGCGCATGGATTTCTACACGGTCGAGGAGCTGACGGTGATCGTCGAGCGCAGCGCGCGGCTCCTCGGCGCGCCGATCACGCGCGATGGCGCGCACGAGGTGGCGCGGCGCAGCCGCGGCACGCCGCGCGTCGCGGGGCGCCTGCTGCGGCGGGTGCGGGATTTCGCGACCATCGACGGGCACCGGGAGATCGACGCCGCCGCGGCCGACCGCGGTCTGCGACGGCTCGAGGTCGACGAGCGCGGACTCGATGCGATGGACCGGCGCTACCTTGCGTGCGTCGCCGACAATTATGACGGCGGCCCGGTCGGGGTCGAGACGCTCGCGGCCGCCCTGTCCGAGCAGCGCGACGTGCTGGAGGAGGTGATCGAGCCCTACCTCGTGCAGCAGGGCCTGCTGCAGCGCACGCCGCGCGGCCGCGTCCTGACCGGCCCGGGTTGGTCCAGCCTCGGCCGCACGCCGCCGGCCGGTGCCGCCCAGCTCGACCTGCTGGGCGGCGACGTCGAGGCGACCGGCGATGATTGACGCGCCGAACAGCGGCTCCCATGTAACGTCGGTGCGGGTCTACTACGAGGACACCGACGCCGCCGGGATCGTCTACTACGCGAACTATCTGAAGTTCGCCGAGCGGGCGCGCTCGGAGCTGATGCGCGAGATCGGCGACGGCCAGTACCGCCGCATGCTGGCGGACGGCATGCATTTCGTGGTGCGGCGCTGCGTCGTCGACTATCTCGGCGCAGCCCGGCTCGACGACCTGCTCGAGGTGCATTCGCGAATGGTCGCGCTGCGCGGCGCGTCGCTGTCGGCGGAGCAGATCGTGCGGCGCGGTGGCGAGGACCTCGTGACGATGAAGATCGACCTGGCCTGCCTCGGCCCGGGCGGGCGGCCGGCCCGCATTCCCGCGGAACTGCGTGCGGCGCTGGGGCAGTATGCCGGCACCGACCCGGTGTCTTAACGGGATTGCAATCAATTTTCGATTAATTGCGGAAACCTTGTCTTAAAGGGCGCGACCTGAGAAATGGAAACCAATATCGACTCTGTAACGCTCGGCGGTTCTGTTGACGCCATCAATCTCTCCGTGTGGGGACTCTTCTGGTCCGCGCACTGGGTCGTCAAGTCCGTCATCGTCATTCTCCTGCTCGCCTCGATCTGGAGCTGGGCCATCATCTTCGAGAAGGTGATGCGGATGCGGTGGCTCGTCCGCAAGGCCGGGCGGTTCGAGGACGCTTTCTGGTCGGGCGGATCGCTGGACGAGCTGTACGACCAGGTCGGACAGCGGCCGAATGATCCCATGTCGGCGGTGTTCTCCGCCGCGATGCGGGAATGGCGACGCTCGCTGAGCCGGCGGGTCTCCGGCGGGTCGGTGACCGGCAGCCTGCAGGAGCGCATTGACCGGGTGATGCATGTCACGGTCGGCCGCGAGATGGAGCGCCTTGAGCGCTACATGGCGTTCCTCGCATCGGTCGGCTCGACGGCGCCCTTCATCGGGCTCTTCGGCACCGTCTGGGGCATCATGAACAGCTTCCAGTCGATCGCGGCCTCGAAGCAGACGACGCTGGCCGTGGTCGCGCCGGGCATCGCCGAGGCCCTGTTTGCGACGGCGCTCGGCCTCGTCGCGGCGATCCCGGCGGTGGTCTTCTACAACAAGCTGTCCAACGACCTGAACCGCTATGCCGGCCGCCTCGAGGCGTTCTCCGGCGAGTTCAGCGCGATCCTGTCGCGCCAGATCGAGGAGGCAGCGTGATCGATGGGCGCGGGTAACGGACAGAACGGCATCAAGGCCTGGAACACGCGCTATCGGCCGATGGCCGAAATCAACGTCACGCCCTTCGTCGATGTGATGCTGGTGCTGCTGGTGGTCTTCATGGTCACAGCGCCCCTCCTGAGTGTCGGCGTCCCGTTAGACCTGCCGAAGACCCAGGCCGGGGCGTTGACCAAACCGGACGAGCCGCTGGTCATCTCGATCAACGCCAAGGGTGAGGTGTTTCTCCAGGAGAGCGTCATCGAGATGGAGAACCTGACGGCGCGTCTGCAGGCGGTGACCGGCCAGAACGAGGACGCCCGCATCTTCGTGCGCGGCGACAAGGGGGTGCAGTACGGCAGGGTCATGGAAGTCATGGGGAGTGTCAGTGCCGCCGGCTACCGGAAGGTATCGCTGCTGGCGGAACTGCCGGACAAACCGAAGAGAAAGTAACGCCCCCCGCAATGCCGATGTCCAAGGCATTCATATACTCCGCATTGCTGCACGCCGTCTTCCTGCTGGCGGTGTATGCCGTGCCGCTGATCACGGACATCTTCGGCGTCCGACCCTTGCCCGTGGAGGATATGGAGCTGATCGACGTGGAGCTCGCGGACCTCACCGAGACGCCGGAGCGCCGCGCCCCGAAGCCGGTGCCCAGGCCGGACCCGAAGCCGGCGGCGGAGATGGAACCGGAACCCGAACCCGAGCCGGAGGACACCCAGGTCGCGGCCCTGCCGCCCCAGCCCAAGGAGGTGCCGGAACCGCCGCCGCCGGAGCCCGCACCCGTCGAAGCCGGGCCGCCCGAGGTTCCGCCGCTGCCGGCCCTGCCGCGCGCCAAGCCGGCGCCGCCGCCGAAGGAGGACGAGTTCGAATCTATGCTCAAGGACCTGGCGCGCGAGTTCGAGGACGAGACGCAGAAGACGGTGGAGGACAAGCCGGAACCGGAAGGCGACTTCCTGGAGGATCTCGCGAAGGCGCTGGATACCGACGAGACCGAGCCGGAGCGGCCGCAGACGCAGAAGGCGCCGACGCTCGGCAACCGTCTGACGCTCAGCGAGATCGATGCGGTGCGCCGCCAGATCGAACCGTGCTGGAATGTGCAGATCGGGGCGCGAAATCCGGAAGAGCTCGTCGTCGAGGTCAACATGCAGATGAACCGAAATGGGACCGTTCGCCAGGCCTATGTGGTCGACAGGGACCGCATGAGCCGCGATCCTCATTACCGTGCCGCGGGCGAGAGCGCGATGCGCGCCGTGCTCAACAAGAAATGCAGCCCTTTGAAGTTGCCGCCGGACAAGTATGATCGGTGGAAGGAAATCACCTTGACTTTCGATCCGAGCAAGATGGTGGGACGACAATGACCACGCCGACGTATCGCAACAAAAGGCCGACCTTGGGGGGGAATCTTTTGCGGTTGTCGGCGTGGTCGCTGATGATCGTCCTGATCTCGGCCGTCGTCGCCGGTCCGCTGCACGCCGAACTGCGGATTGACATCACCCGCGGCAACATCGACCCGATGCCGGTGGCGGTCACCGACTTCTTCAGCATCGACTCCGGCACCGCCACGATCGGCGCGCAGCTCTCCGAGGTGATCGCCGCGGATCTGGAGCGCTCGGGTCTGTTCGCGCCGATCGACCGGCGCGCCTTCATCCAGTCGACCGAATCGCTGCAGGCGCGGCCGCGCTTCTCCGACTGGCGTGTGATCAACGCCCAGGCGCTGGTCAGCGGCAGCGTGCGCTACCAGGCCGATGGCCAGCTGCGCGTCGAGTTTCGCTTGTGGGACGTGTTCGCCGAGGTGCAGATGGCGGGCTTCGCCTACAAGACCTCGGCCAACAACTGGCGGCGCGTGGCCCATATCATCTCGGACGCCATCTACAAGCGGATCACCGGCGAGGAAGGATATTTCGACAGCCGCATCGTCTATATCGCCGAGACCGGGCCGCACACAAAGCGCATCAAGCGGCTGGCGATCATGGACCAGGACGGCGCCAACCACAAATACCTGACCGATGGCAGCTCGCTCGTGTTGACGCCGCGGTTCTCGCCGACCCGGCAGGAGATCACCTACCTGTCCTACTTCAACGATACGCCGCGGGTCTATCTGTTCGACATCAACAACGGTCGCCAGGAGATGCTGGGCTCCTTCGAGGGCATGACCTTCGCGCCGCGGTTTTCACCCGACGGCAATTCGGTGATCATGTCCTACGCCAAGGACGGCGATTCGGACATCTGGATCATGGACCTGCGGACCCGCCGGGCGCGGCAGATCACCTTCGATCCGTCGATCGACACCTCGCCCAGCTTCTCGCCAGATGGCCGGCAGATCGCCTTCAATTCCGATCGCGGCGGCACCCAGCAGCTCTACGTCATGAACGCCGACGGCAGCGACGTGCGTCGCATCAGCTTCGGCGAGGGACGCTATGCGACGCCGGTTTGGTCGCCGCGCGGCGACCTGATCGCGTTCACGAAATTCTACGGCGGCCGGTTCTTCATCGGGGTCATGCGGCCGGACGGAACCAGCGAGCGTCTGCTGACCGAAAGCTTCCTCGACGAGGCGCCGACCTGGTCGCCGAACGGCCGCGTGCTGATCTATTTCCGACAGACGCCGACCGATTCGAGCGGCGCCGGCGGGATCACCAAACTCTACTCCGTTGATTTAACCGGTTATAATCTTCGTGAAATCAAAACGCCTACCGATGCTTCCGATCCGGCCTGGTCGCCCCTTAATCGGTAAGCCTTTATTAAGATTCGTTACTGGCGTCTTAAAATTTCCACTATTTTGCCAGAAAAAATGCAGGATTCGGTCCTTTGAACGGTTGTATTCGACATAAACTCGTGGTTATATGAGCATCTGTTGCGTTTGCGATTCGTTTCTCTTTATTTTCCTTTTGACCTCAATGGGGGGTTCAAGATGCGCGTAAAAGTCTTCGGCCCGATGGCCGCTCTTTTGCTGCTTGCTGGCTGCGCCCAGCAGGAGACTACCGAAATGGAAACCGAAACCGTAGCCATGCCGGAGACTCCGGTGCCGGCCGAATCGGTCTCGGCGCAGGAAGACCTGGTGATCAATGTCGGCGACCGCGTCTTTTTCGACTTCGACAAGTCGGATTTGCGTCCCGACGCGATCGACACGCTGAACCGCCAGTCCGATTGGCTGAATGCCAACGGCGCCATTACGGTGACGATCGAGGGCCATTGCGACGAGCGCGGCACGCGCGAGTACAACCTTGCGCTCGGCGAGCGTCGCGCGGCCGCGGCCAAGCAGTATCTTGAGAGCATGGGCATCAGCGGCGGCCGCATGGAGATGGTCAGCTACGGCAAGGAGCGTCCCGCGGTACTCGGCTCGAACGAGGCGGCCTGGGCGCAGAACCGTCGCGCCGTCATGGTCGTGAGGTCGGGCGACCTGTCCTGATATCCCATCAACCCGAAAAGGGGATTTGCAGATGCGCTTCAAAGTACTTGGCCTGATGGCCGCCCTCGTACTCGTGGCTGGCTGCCCCAGCCCGCAGGATGACGTCGACGACACCGATACGGGCGGAGTGGTTGCACCGCCGCCCGAGACCGCGCCGATGATGTCGGCGCAGGAGGATCTGGTGATCAATGTCGGCGACCGCGTGTTCTTCGATTTCGACAAGTCGGATTTGCGCCCCGATGCGATCGAGACGCTGAACCGTCAGGCCGACTGGCTGAATGCCAACGGCGCCATTACGGTCACGATCGAGGGCCATTGCGACGAGCGTGGCACGCGCGAGTACAACCTTGCGCTTGGCGAGCGTCGTGCGGCCGCGGCCAGGCAGTATCTGGAGAGCATGGGCATCGGCGGCGGCCGTATGGATACGGTCAGCTACGGCAAGGAGCGTCCCGCGGTGCTCGGCTCGAACGAGGCGGCCTGGGCGCAGAACCGTCGCGCCGTCATGGTCGTGAGGTCGGGCGAGCTGTCCTGATTTGACAGAACCCTTTGCACGAGCGGCTCCGGCCTCCCGCCGGGGCCGCTTGTTGCGTCCGGGTCGAGGCAGCGCCATATTCTTGCCGAAGATGACTCATAGGTTAGGCCCATGATGCTGCAGAATAAATCCGGCGGCGCAGGCACGACCGCCGCCCGAACGGCTCAGGCGGGCAGTCTCAGCCGGATAATGGCGACCCTGGCAGCCCTCTTGGCGGCCGGGCTGCTTGTTTTCCCCGCGCCGCTGCGCGCGCAGGGGCAGGACTCCAACTTGATCCGGAAGGTCGAGCGGCTGCAGAAAGAGCTGAACGACCTGCAGAGCTACGTTTACAGGGGCGGCGCGCCGGTCGGCCGAACGGGGACGAAGGGCGGCGAAGCCATCGGCACCGACGTTACGGCACGGATGCAGCTTCAGATCAACAAGATGCAGGAGCAGCTGCGGTCGATGAACGGCCGGGTCGAGGAGATCCAGCATCGGATTACGGTTCTCGAGCAGCGTTTGGACCGCATGGCCGACGATCTTGAGATCCGCCTGCAGCAGATCGAGAGCGCAGTCGCTGGCGGACCTGTCACCGGATCCCAGGCGAGGGATCGCGGCGTTTCGGGTTACGTCGACACCGGCACGCGCGCGGGCCCGACGCAGACCGTGGCGCCCGCACTCGCCAGCCTTCCCGAGGACGCCTCGCCGCGCGAGCAGTACGACCATGCGTTCGACCTCCTGAAGAAGCGCGATTACGGTGGCGCCGGAGTTGCATTGGAGGCGTTTCTCGAGAAGAACCCGGATCACGCGTTGGCAGGCAACGCGATCTACTGGCTCGGCGAGACGCACTACGTGCAGAAGGAGTACAAGACCGCCGCAAAGGTCTTCCTGGAGGGGTACCAGAAGTACCCGACGGGCTCCAAGGCGCCGGACAATCTGCTGAAACTCGGCATGTCCCTTGCGGCCTACGGCGATTCCAACAGCGCGTGCAAGACGTTCCGGAAGCTGCTCGACACCTTTCCCAAGGCCCCGGTGCGCATTACCAAGGCGGCGAAAACCGAGCAGAAGAAGCTCAACTGCAATTGACATGACCACGCCGGCGCATGATGCGTTTGCGGCCGCCGAATTCGCCACCGCGATGGCGGCACTTGGCCCGTTCGAGGCGGCCCCGCATATCGCCGTGGCCTGTTCCGGCGGGCCCGACAGCATGGTGCTGGCGCATCTCGGGCGGCAGTGGGCGCAATCGCGCGGCGGCAACGTCACTGCGCTGGTTGTCGACCACGGCATGCGTCCCGGATCGGTGCAGGAGGCCGAGACTGTCCGCGGCTGGCTCGCCGCGGCCCAAATCGACGCGGTGGTGTTGACGCGGCCGGGGCCCCCGCCGGCAGCGGACAGACAGGCATCGGCGCGCCGCGCCCGCTATGCGCTGATGGGGCAGTGGTGCCGGCGCGCGGGCGTCTTGCACCTGTTGCTGGGTCATCACCGGGAGGATCAGGCGGAAACGCTTCTTTTGCGGCTGGCGCGTGGCAGCGGCGTGGACGGGCTCGCCGCGATGGCCCCGGTGCACGAAACCGCGGACCTCCGTCTGCTGCGGCCGCTGCTCGACGTGCCCAGGGAACGGCTGCGGGCGTTTCTCAAGCGCGAGTCCTGTCCGTATGTCCGCGATCCCTCCAACGACGATCCGGCGTTCGCACGGGTGCGCATGCGCGCGGCGTTGCCGGCCCTGGCGGCCGAGGGGCTGACACCTGCGCGCCTGGCGGCGACCGCGCGCCGCATGGCGCGGGCCCGCACGACGCTCGAGTCGGCGGCCACCGAAGCGCTGGCGCGGGCCGCGGAAATCTATCCGGAGGGCTTCGCCGTTGTGGCGCCGGGGATGTTGTGCGGTCTGCCCGAGGAGGTGGCGCTGCGCGCGCTGTCCCGGCTCCTCGCCTGTGTCGGCGGTGCCGCGTACGGCCCGCGCCTGGAGCGCCTCGAACGTCTGCACCGCTGGCTTGTCGATGGAGCGTCGGCGGGCACGGGACGGACGCTGGCGGGCTGCCGCATCCAGCGCCGCAGCAGCGGAATTCTGATCTGCCGCGAGTCGGCCGCCGCCCAGGATTCGGTGGCGGCACGCGACGGCGCGATCTGGGACGGCCGGTTCCGGCTGTCCGTCAGCGGACCGTTGCCGGCCGCATGCCGGCTCGGGCGCCTCGGACAGACCGGCTGGACGCAACTCGTCCGTGCGCGCGCGGAATTGGCGCGGACCGCCCTGCCGGCGGACGTTCGCCGGTCGTTGCCGGCGGTGTGGGCCCTTGACGAGGTGATTGCCGTACCCCACTTGAAATACCGATGGGAGCGGGAAAATTCAAAGGAAGCGGCGGCTGACGCGATTGCATTTCTGCCGGCGCGGCCTCTGAGCGCGGCTGCGTTCGAACCTTCGGCGGGGTTTCCGTGACGGCGGATTTCCGGTATCCTGTAAAACTTGGCATTGCCGGGCCGGGGCGGTGCAGGGTGGACACAAACCGGCGATAAAAAAGGATTTCCAAATTGAACTTGTTCAGTCGAAATCTGGCAGTCTGGGTCATTATCATTGTGCTCCTGGTCGCGCTGTACAGCGTGCTGGGGGAAAATGCCGCGCATAAAGCGGACAGCGAGATCGCGTATTCGGATTTCATTGCCGAGGTCGAGGGCGGCAATGTCAGCAACGTGGTCATAAAGGGCAACCGGATCAGCGGGCATTACAAGGATGGCCAGCAGGAATTCTTCACCCGGGCCCCGGAAGCCGATTCCGGCTTGATTCCGCTGTTGCGCGAGAGTGAGATCCATTTCAAGGTCGAGGAAAGCGACGACGGTTCGCGGTCGCTGTTCGATATCGTGCTGTCGTGGTTTCCGTTCCTGCTGCTGATCGGCGTCTGGATCTTCTTCATGCGCCAGATGCAGGGCGGCGGCGGCAAGGCCATGGGATTCGGAAAATCGCGGGCCAAGCTGCTGACGGAGAAGTTCGGCCGCGTCACCTTCGACGACGTCGCCGGCATCGACGAGGCGAAGGTCGAGCTCGAAGAGGTCGTCGATTTCCTGCGCGATCCGCAGAAGTTCCAGCGGCTCGGCGGCAAGATTCCGAAAGGCTGCCTGCTGGTGGGACCGCCGGGAACCGGCAAGACGCTGCTTGCCCGGGCGATCGCCGGCGAAGCGAATGTGCCGTTCTTCACCATTTCCGGCTCCGATTTCGTCGAGATGTTCGTCGGCGTCGGCGCGTCGCGCGTGCGCGACATGTTCGAACAGGGCAAGAAGAACGCGCCCTGCATCATCTTCATCGATGAAATCGACGCGGTGGGCCGGCATCGCGGCGCCGGTCTCGGTGGCGGAAATGACGAACGCGAGCAGACGCTGAACCAGCTTCTGGTCGAGATGGACGGGTTCGAGGCCAATGAGGGCGTCATCCTGATCGCAGCGACCAACCGGCCGGACGTGCTCGATCCAGCACTGCTGCGCCCGGGCCGCTTCGACCGGCAGGTGGTGGTGCCCAATCCCGATATCCTGGGCCGTGAGAAGATCCTGAAGGTGCACCTGCGCAAGGTACCGCTGTCTCCGGATGTGAACCCGCGGACGATCGCGCGCGGCACGCCGGGATTCTCCGGCGCCGACCTTGCCAACCTCGTGAACGAGGCGGCCCTGCTGGCGGCGCGCAAGAACCGCCGCGTGGTGACCATGCAGGATCTGGAGGACGCCAAGGACAAGGTGATGATGGGCACCGAGCGGCGTTCCATGGTGATGAGCGACGAAGAGAAGCGCCTGACCGCCTATCACGAGGCGGGGCATGCGGTCGCGGCGCTGTATTCGCCGGCATCGGACCCCATTCACAAAGCGACCATCATCCCACGTGGACGGGCGCTCGGCATGGTCATGCGGCTCCCCGAGCGCGACGAGTACTCGATGGCGCGGGACAAGCTGCACGCCAATCTCGTCGTCGCGATGGGCGGACGGATCGCCGAGGAGATGATCTTCGGTTACGACAAGGTGACGACCGGCGCCTCGGGCGACATCTCGCAGGCCACGCGGACCGCGCGCAACATGGTCACCGTCTGGGGGATGAGCGACAAGCTCGGCCCCTTGCGCTACAACGAGGACCAGGAGGAGATCTTCCTCGGGCATTCGGTGACGCAGACCAAGAACGTGTCCAATGCCACCGCCAAGCTGATCGACGAGGAGGTGCGCCGGATCGTCGATGAGGCGTATGTCGCGTGTGAAAAGATCCTGAAAGAGAAAAAGAAACAGCTGGTGGCGGTGGCCGAGGCGCTTTTGGAGTACGAAACCCTGACCGGCGAAGAGATCCAGGCGGTCGCGCGCGGCGAGTCGATCGTGCGGCCCGAAGACGACAGCGTGCCGCCAAGTGCCGCCAAATCCTCGGTGCCGAGCACCGGCAAGGTCGGAATCGATCCCAATCCGAAGCCGCAGCCGGAGAGTTGAACGCCGCGGATTTCTGAGACGCAGGGCCGCCGCGTCGCAGGCGCGGCGGCCCGTTGCTTCTGGCGGCCCGCGGGCATCGCGGATAGGCCAGTGCCAGAGGATCCCCGGAAACGCGTGAAATCGCGGATTCATCTGGCCTTGTGGCGATTATCGGGTGCGCCCGAGGCTGGACAGGTTTTTCTTTGGTATTAATTGTCTGTTCACGCGGATTGTCTTAAATATCCTGTCCCAGGGGCTGGTTGCAGCGGTTGCGAACCAGAACGCGGACGGGATACGGGGTACATATGGCGCGAAAGCTGTTCGGGACCGACGGCGTGCGGGGTCTCGCCAATGCGGAGCCGATCACGCCGCAGACTGTGCTGCGGCTGGCGGTTGCCGTTGGCCACCGCTTCCGGCGTGGCGATCACCGCCATCTCGTCGTCATCGGAAAGGACACCAGGCTCTCCGGCTACATGCTGGAGCCGGCGTTGACGGCCGGATTCGTGTCCATGGGCATGGATGTGGTGCTGGTCGGCCCGCTGCCGACGCCGGCGCTTGCGGTTCTTACGCGCTCGCTGCGGGCGGATCTCGGCGTCGTGATCTCGGCCTCGCACAACCCGTATTACGACAACGGAATCAAGCTGTTCGGGCCCGACGGCTACAAGCTTTCGGACGAGGAAGAACTGGAAATCGAACGGCTGATGGACGACGATTCGCTGTTACCGGCGGAGCCGGCCGATCTCGGGCGGGCCCGCCGTCTCGACGACGCCCAGGGCCGCTACATCGAATACGTCAAGCAGACATTCCCCCGCGGCCTGCGGCTCGACGGCCTGCGGATCGTCGTCGACTGCGCGAACGGCGCCGCCTACAAGGTCGCCCCGACTGTGCTCTGGGAACTCGGCGCGGACGTCCTGCCGGTCGGCGTTTCGCCGGACGGCACCAACATCAACCGCGAGTGCGGGGCGACGGTGCCGGAGACGATTTCGGAGCGGGTCGTCGCCGCCGGCGCCGACCTCGGGATCGCGTTCGACGGTGATGCGGATCGTGTGATTATCGCCGACGAAAACGGGCGCATCATCGACGGCGATCAGCTCATGGCCCTGATCGCCACCGACTGGCACGCCGCCGGGCGCCTGCAGGGCGGCGGAGTCGTCGCGACGGTCATGTCGAACCTCGGATTCGAACGTTATCTCGGCAGCATTGGTCTCGATCTGGTTCGCGCCGCCGTGGGCGACCGTTACGTCGTCGAGCTGATGCGTTCCGGCTCGTACAATGTCGGCGGCGAGCAGTCGGGGCACATCATCCTGTCCGACTACGGAACGACGGGCGACGGCCTTATCGCGGCGCTGCAGTCGCTGGCCGCTCTTATCCTGCGGGATTGCGCGGCAAGCGAGGTTTTGAGCGTCTTCGAAACGCTGCCGCAGATCCAGGAGAACGTCCGGTTCTCGGGTGGCGCGCCGCTGGAGGATCGCCTGGTCCGCGCGGCGATCGCCGACGGCGAAACGCAGCTGGGCGCGGACGGGCGGCTCGTCATCCGCGAGTCCGGAACCGAACCCGTGATCCGGGTCATGGCGCAGGGTGACGATGAAACGTTGATCGGCAATGTTGTCCGCGACATCGTCGGCGCCATAGAGCAGGTATCCCGGCCATGACGGAGCACCAGTCGCAGCACCAGGCGTCTGCCGTCCGGCCCGAGGGACCGGGGACGCGGATGCAGGGGCGCGTCATGATCGTCGCCGGCTCGGATTCCGGTGGCGGCGCCGGGATCCAGGCGGATATCAAGACGGTCACGGCGCTGGGCGGATACGCGATGACCGCCGTGACGGCCTTGACAGCGCAGAATACCGAGGGCGTCAACGGTATCGTCGAAACGCCGCCCGGCTTCATCGGCAAGCAGATGCGCCTGGTGCTCAAGGATATCGGCGCCGACGTGATCAAGATCGGCATGGTGCCGAACGAGGAATCGATCGAGGCGGTCCATTACACCTACATGGAGTTCGCGCCGGACGTGCCGATCGTTCTCGACCCGGTCATGATGGCCAAGGGTGGGCATCCCCTGATCGATCGCGACGCCATCCACATGGTGCGTCAGCACTTCCTGTTGCAGTGTCACATCGCCACCCCGAACATCCCTGAAGCTCAGGTCCTGACCGGCATGGAGATCCACAGCGTCGACGACATGAAGCATGCCGCCGAGGTGATGATCACGCTGGGCTGCCAGAGAACGCTGATCAAGGGCGGGCATTTCCGCGACGGCGAGAGCGAGATGGTCTACGACGTGCTGTTCGACGAGAACGGCATCGAGGTGTTCGAGGACGCGCGCATCGACACGCCGCATACGCACGGCACGGGCTGCACGCTTGCCTCTGCAATTGCCGTGTCGATGGCGCAGGGCATGACGCTGCGGGATTCGATCATCCGCGCGCGGGCCTATGTCCGGCAGGCGATCCTGCTGGCGCCGGGCTACGGCAAGGGGCACGGCCCGCTGAATCACGCGCACACCGCGGCGCCGTTCCACCCGGAGCGCGAGCCCTGATCCTGCAGGGGTGACGCGACCGGCTCTTGAGCGGCGTCCGAATTGCCCGCCCGAAGACCAAATCCGGGCACACAGGCAGGCGGTCGCGGCCGGCGCAAAAGGATGGGAGGTGAAATGGTGGCCAACTCGGTGCAGCCCCTGTACATCGTGGATGCGTTCACCGGCGATGGGTTGCGCGGCAACCCGGCCGGCGTGTGCCCGCTCGAGGCTTGGCCGCAGGACGCGGAGATGCAGGCGCTGGCGCACAGGCTCGCGCTGTCCGAGACCGCCTATTTCGCGCCCGAGGATCCGGCGCGATTCCTGTTGCGCTGGTTTACGCCGGAGACGGAGGCGGACCTGTGCGGGCACGCGACACTCGCCTCGGCCGCCGTCTATTTCCGTGAGATCGATCCGGCGGCGCCGGCCGTGCGGTTCCGGTCGCTCAAGGCCGGCGAGTTGACGGTCACGCGCGCGGGCGAGCTGCTGGAGCTCGATTTCCCGTCGCAACCGGCCCGGCCGGCGCCCGTGGCGGGCATCGCTGCCGCGTTGGGGGCCGACCCCATCGAAACCCTCGCGATTCCGGGCCGCGCCAGCGTTGCCGTGTTCGCCGACGAGAGCGCCGTGCGCGGCCTGCGGCCCGACATGGCGCGGGTGGCGGCGCTCGACGGCTGGAAAGTGATCGCGACGGCTCCGGGAGACGTCTGCGATTTCGTCTCACGCTGTTTCGTTCCGCGGGCCGGGATTCCGGAGGACCCGGTCACCGGCAGCGCGCACACGGTGCTGATCCCGTACTGGTCGCGGCGTCTCGGCAAGGCCGAGTTGCACGCCGTGCAGGTCTCGGAAAGGGGCGGCGAGCTGTTCTGCACCGAGCGGGGGGACCGGATCGGGATCGCCGGCCGTGCCGCGATCCGCCAGCGCGGACATGTCGATCTGGAATCGGTGTCGCCGGAGCCGGAACTCGCGCCGGCGTGATCCGGGCGGCCCCGGACCGCGCCCTGCGGCCCGGGGGAGCCGTGCCGTGGCCGGCGTTGCCGTCGCACGCCGGGGGTAAAGCCTGCTAGACTGACGGCCGGATAGCGGAGCAGCATATGGAGGGGACGGTGGCGGACAACACCGCGTTGCCGACGATTTCGGGCATCGAACAGGCGCGGCGCGACATCGGCCCTTGGATCGCCGAATCGCCGCTCGTCCGGTCCGAGCTGCTGTCGCGGGCTCTCGCAGCCGACGTCTGGCTCAAGAACGAGACCGTCGGGCCGATTGCAAGCTTCAAGCTGCGCGGCGCCCTGACCCATATGCTGCGGGCCACAGGCCTCACGGGAGCGGTCACCTCGTCCACCGGGAATCACGGCCAGGGGGTCGCCTACGGGGCACGTCTCCTCGGTGTGCCCGCGCATATTTTCCTGCCGGCGCGGAACAATCCGCTCAAACGGGCGATGATCAAGGCGTTCGGCGCCACTGTGCACGAGGTGGGGGACGACATAGACGCTGCCAAGGCCGCCGCGCGGACGTTCGCGGCCGAGCGTGGCTTCGAATTTGTCGATGACGGCGAAAGCCTCGACATGATGGAAGGCGCGGGCACGGTCGGTCTGGAATGTGCCGAAAGACTCGATGCGATTGACTGGATCTTCGTGCCGATGGGGGCCGCAACGCTGTTCACAGGCGTGGCCACCGCGGTCAAGAACCGGAATCCAGACTGCCGGGCCGTGGCGGTGCAGGCCAAGGGCGCGCCGGCCATGGTGGAGAGCTTCCATGCCCGCAGGGCGGTGGAATTGCCAATCGAGACGGTGGCGGACGGCCTGGCCTGCCGTATTCCCGCGAGCCGCGCCCTGGCCGGGTTGATCGCGCTGGCCGACGATGCGATGACCGTGTCCGATGAGGCGATGCTGCGGGCCGTGCGCAGCATCGCGGAATGTGCCCATGTGCTGGTCGAGGCCGCGGGTGCGGCGGCGCTCGCCGGGGCATGGGCGCGGCGTCATGAGATCCGCGGCGCCACGGTGGTCTTGATCCTGAGCGGCGCCAACATTCCCCATGATGTGTTGACGCGAGCCCTCGCGGGGCGCCCGCTGTTCACACTGGAAGAGGCCGCGACAGGTGACGCGGGTTGAGCCGATGGCCGTGCGCTATACGATCGAGAACGATCTTCCGCCGACGCAGTTCGTCGATGTGCTCCAGCGGTCGGGCCTGGCGCCGCGACGGCCCGTCGACCAGCCGGGGCGGATCGCTGCCATGCTCAAAAACGCCAATCTGGTGGTCACCGCGCGCGATGGCGCCGGGCTGCTGATCGGGGTGTCGCGCTGTCTGACCGACTACGCTTATGTCTGCTATTGCTCCGACCTTGCGGTCGATCGCGCATGGCAGGGCCGGGGCCTCGGCCGCGAGCTGATCCGGCGCAGTCGCGAGGCCGCGGGAGCGGGTGCGACCTTTCTGTTACTTTCGGCGCCCGGTGTCGAGGGGTATTACCTGAAGGCGAGTTTCGAGAAGATCGAGACCTGTTACGGAATCCCGCGGCAGCGCTGAAGGCGAGATCGATGGAAAAGGCGCTGGAAATCACCGTCGAGCCCGCAATCGGACCGGACGATATCGCGGCGGTTCGAGAGCTCTTGCGGGAATATGCGGAATCCATCAAGTTCCAGCTGTGCTTCGAGCAGTTCGAGGCGGAACTCGACAGCCTGCCCGGGGCGTATGCGCCGCCCTCCGGTGAATTGCTTTTGTGCCGGGTCGGCGGCGCGCCGGCCGGATGTGTTGCGACCTGCCGCTGGCTGCGCGGCGTGGCCGAGATGAAGCGGCTTTATGTCCGGCCAGAGTTTCGCGAGTTGAAGATCGGTCGCAACCTGGCCTGGCTCGCCATGGGGATGGCGCACGAAGCGGGCTATGCCTCGATGCGGCTGGAAACCGTGCCCGATCTGATGCCAACAGCGGTGGGGATGTACGAGAAGCTCGGCTTCCAACGCACGCCCTGCCCCGAAGTCAGCGACCCTCGAATAGCGTGCTATTCGCGCGCGCTGACAGATCTGGTGTAGGCTGCCGCAAGCGAAAAACACCGCAAGAACCGGGTGGGGCCGACCTTCTGCCCCTGCCATATATGCGGTCGGATAACAGGATCGGCCGGATCGCAGGAGGCCGCGCACCGGCCCGGGCATTTCCGAGAACTTGAGAGCAGAGGGACGATCATGGACACTATTGCAACGATGCCGAGCGACGATCACAGCATCCCCATGCAGAGACGGGCCGGACAGTCCGACGCCGCCCGCATTGCGCGGGCCCTGGATCGCCTGGCATCGCGTTTTCCCGAGCAGCCCACGCTGGCCGAGCTGGCGGCCGAGGCGGGGGTCGGCGAACATCATTTCCAGAGGATGTTTACACGCCGGGTCGGCGTGAGCCCGAAGAAGTTCCTTCAGCATTTGACGCTCGAGGCGGCCAAGCAGCGTTTGCGCCAATCGGCGAGCGTGCTCGACGCCGCCTACGAGGCCGGGCTGTCCGGGCCCGGCCGCCTGCACGACCTGTTCGTAACCTTCGAGGCGATGACGCCGGGCGAGTACAAGGCACGGGGCGAGGGGGTGACGGTCCGCTATGGCTATCACGACAGCCCGTTCGGCGAGTGCCTGCTGATGGTCACGCAACGCGGTATTTGCGGCTTGGGCTTCGTGGCTCCCGGGGAGCGTGAGTCCGCCTTGACGCGGATGTCCCGCGGCTGGGAGCGTGCGGAATTCATCCGTGACGACGCGGCGACCGGGGACTATATTCCGCGCATCTTCGCTCAGTCCGGCCACGCAGTCCGCCGCGATGCGGCACCGCTCCGGCTGCTGTTGCGCGGCAGCCGCTTCCAGCTGAAGGTCTGGCAGGCGCTGCTGACCATGCCGCCGGGCACCCTGACCACCTATCAGGATCTGGCGCGCAGGCTTGGTCTTGTGGCCGGCGCAGCGCGCGCCGTCGGCAACGCCAACGGTGCCAACCCCATCCCCTGGCTGATCCCGTGCCACCGAGTCATCCGCAAGACCGGGGCGCTCGGCGGTTACGCTTGGGGCGAGGGCTGCAAGATGGCGATGATCGGCTGGGAGGCAGTGGCCGAGGAAGGCGCCGCTTAGTGCATCATCCACTTACGTGGAATGGGCGCCGGCCCGCACCCCCACCCCGCCACCCCA
>JBFGQV010000017.1:0-29441 GCA_041563955.1 Alphaproteobacteria bacterium
CGGTGCGGTCGAAATAGGGATGCGTGTATTCGAACTCGCGCAGGACGGTGCCTGGGGCCGGCTCGCGCACGGGATTGAGCGTCACGAACAGCGGGTGCCGGGGGTCCAGCGACTGCAACCGGTTCATCCAGTAGGTCACGCAGAGCGTCCGGTCGCCGGGCGCGTTGCGGCTGCCGATGAAGTTCCAGCTGGACCAGATCCGCCGGCGCCGCGGCATGAGCGCGCTGTCCTGGTGCAGAACGGCGCGGTTGCGGGTATAGCGCCAGCTGCCGAGCAGGCGCTCCTCCAGCGGGTCGGGGTCGGCCAGCAGGCGGAAGGCCTCGTCGGCATGCGCGGCGATGACCACGTGATCATAGGCATCGGCGCGCCCGGCGCGGTCCTCGACCATGACCTTGTTGCCCGACCGGCGCACCGCGGCGACGCCGCCGAAGCGGATGGCGTCGCGGTACGGCGCCGTCAGGCGTTTGACGTATTCCCGGCTGCCCCCGTCGACGGTCCGCCATTGCGGCCGGTCCCTGAGCTGCAGCAGGCCGTGGTGCTCGAAGAAGCGGACGAATGCGGCGGCGGGGTAGTCGAGCATCTCCCGGGGCGTCGTCGACCAGATGGCGGCGCCCATCGGCAGCAGATGGTCGTTGATGAAATCGTCGCTGTAGCGCTCGCGCCGCAGGTAATCGCCGAGGCCGATCTCGGCCGCGTTAGGATCGCTCAGCAGGGCGGGCGCCGTCCGGTAGAAGCGCATCAGATCGGTCACGATGCGCCAGAAGCGCGGCCGAAGCGCGTTGGACCGCTGGCCGAGAAAGCTGTTCAGGCCGCTGCTCGCGTATTCCATGACCCCGCCGTCGAGCGAGGCGGCGAAGGACATGTTGCTGTCCTTCGTCGGCACGGCGAGATGCGCGAACAGGGCCGTCAGGTTCGGATAGTTGAGCTCGTTGTAGACGATGAACCCGGTATCGACCGGCGCCACCCCGTGCGGCGTCGCCACATCGACGGTGTTGGAATGCCCACCGACCCAGGCGTTTCGTTCGTATACGGTGATCCGGTGCCGCTGGTTCAGCAGCCAGGCCGCCGCCATGCCGGCGATGCCGGTTCCGATGACGGCGATGCGAAGGCGGCGGTCGTGCAGGCGTTTCATGTGGCTCATGGGGGAGATTTCCGTTAAGGACAGTGGGGTTCGGAGCACAGGTGCGTCGGGCGGTTTTCAGACTTGGTACGGCCTGATCCCGGCAATGGATCACAGCGGCCGCAAAAAACCCGGTGGGGGTGATCCGGATGGATGCGACCCGCGTATTGATGGCATGTACAGTCTGCAACGCTCCTGCGATAGTCTTGCACCGCAGCCGCTGGCCGCGCCCGGCATTGTGCGTCGGGTGCGGCGTCGCGTCCAGGGCGGGGGCCAGAAACGGCGGGGGGTTCCGAGCGCGATGAGCAGCGTGGACACTGGACAGGATGCGACCGAAACGCTGAACGGTCTGCTTGTTGCGGTGGCAGAGAAGCGCGACCGCCAGGCGTTTCGGAGCCTGTTTCGCCACTTCGCGCCGCGCATCAAGGCGTTCGTCCTCAGCCAGCGCACCGATCCGGCGTTGGCCGAGGAGATCGTCCAGGAGACCATGCTCAACGTCTGGCGCAAGGCGGCGCAGTTCGAGCCCGCCCGGGCCTCGGCATCGACCTGGATCTTCACCATCGCCCGGAACATGCGGATCGACATGCTGCGCAAGGCCAGGCGGCCGGAGCCGGATCTGAACGACCCGGCCACCGTCCCGGAACCGGAGCCGCTCGCCCATGAGCGGATCGCGCACGCGCAGGAGGCGGGCAGGCTGAAAGACGCCGTCGCCCGGCTGCCGGGCGAACAGCAGGAGGTGCTGCGCCTGGTCTTCCAGGAGGACATCACCCATGCGGAGGCCGCCGCGCGCCTCGGCCTGCCGCTCGGCACCGTTAAGTCGCGGATCAGACTGGCGCTCAAACGCGTGCGGTCCGAGGTTGGAGAGAGAGAATGAACATTCGTCATCACCCCAGTGAAGAACTGCTGCTGGATTATGCGTCCGGCGCCCTTGCCGAGGGCTGGAGCCTGGCGATCGCAACGCATCTCGCCCTGTGCCCCGCCTGCCGGCGCACGGTCGCAAGCCTGGAGGCGCTTGGCGGCGGCATGCTGCTGTCCGCCGCCCCCGCCGCCATGGACGAACGGGCGCTGGACTCGGTCATGGCGCGGCTCGACGCCGAGACCGGGGAACCGGGCGCGTTCCATGCCGCCCGCGTCGCGACCGGCGACTCGCCGGTGCTGCCCCAGCCGCTGCGCAGCTATCTCGGCGGTGATTCGGACGCGGTCGACTGGCGGCGCCTCGGCCCCGGGGCATTCCAGGCGATCGTGCCGACGGCGGAGCCCGGGACCACGGTGCGCCTGCTGCGGATTTCGGCCGGAAGGCCAGTGCCGCAGCATTCGCACCGGGGCATGGAGTTGACTCTGGTGCTCGCCGGCGCCTTTTCCGACGCCACCGGCGACTACGGCCGCGGCGACCTGCAGGAGGCCGACGAGGCGCTGGAGCACCAGCCCCATGCCGCGCCGGGCGAGGACTGCATCTGCCTCGCCGTGACCGACGCGCCGCTGCGCTTCAAGAGCCTCGCCGCCCGCATGGTGCAGCCGCTGCTGGGGATCTGACGGGGACGGCGGCGGCGAAGTCACGGCGACGTCGGCATATCCAGCCAGCCGCCCGCGGCCAAGCTCCCGACACCAGTGGTGTGGCGACGGACGCTCCTTGCAATAAACGCGATGGCGCGAATGGTGCGCCCGGCAGGATTCGAACCTGCGACCCCAGGATTCGGAATCCTGTGCTCTATCCGACTGAGCTACGGGCGCGTCGCGGGCTTGTATAGCGCATCGGCGGGGTTCAGGCCAGCGCGGGACAGTGCCCCGTAGATGGTCCCTCATGCCAGCGTCTTGAAGCGGTCGGTCGCCGCCACCAGGGACGCGGCGATGCCGCGCTCCAGCGCCGAATGGCCGGCGTCCGGGATGATGTCGAAGCGCGCCTTCGGCCAGGCCCGCGCCAGCCGCGCGGCGCCGTGCGGCGGGCAGATCATGTCGTAGCGCCCCTGCACGATGACGCCGGGCAGGTCGGCGATGCGCCGGGCCCCGGCCAGCAGCGCCCCCTCATCGAGGAAGCAGTTGTTGACGAAGTAGTGCGCCTCGATTCGCGCCAGGCCAAGCGCCGCCCGGTCGTCGTCGTAGCGGCCCAGCGTGTCGGCGCGCGGCACCAGCGCCGAGCACGCCGCCTCGTACTGGCTCCAGGCGCGCGCCGCCGGCATGTGGACGCGGGGATCGGGGTCGATGAGCCGGCGGTGGTAGCCGGCCAGCAGATCGGCGCGCTCGGCCGCCGGCAAATGGCCCGCGAACAGCCGCCAGGCCTCGGGAAAGAAGCGGCGCATGCCGTAGAGGAACCAGTCCACCTCCTCGCGCCCGCCAAGGAACACGCCGCGCAGCACGAGGGCGCGGCAGCGCTCCGGATGGGCCTCGGCATAGGCGAGCGCCAGCAGCGCCCCCCAGGAGCCGCCGAGCACGAGCCAGCGATCGATGCCGCGGTCGCGACGCAGCGCCTCGAGGTCCTCGATCAGGGCCGCCGTGTGGTTGCCGGACAGCTCGCCATGCGGCGTCGACCGGCCGGCGCCGCGCTGGTCGAAGGCGACGATCCGGTAATGCTCCGGATCGAAGAAGCGGCGGCCGGCGTCGGTCAGCCCGGCGCCCGGCCCGCCGTGCAGGAACAGCGCCGGCACGCCGTCCGGATTGCCGCATTCCTCCCAGTACAGCTCGTGCGGCGGCGAGACGGCGAGGCGCCCGGACAGGTACGGCTCCACCTCCGGGTAGAGCCGGCTGCGGCTGATGCCGCGCTGGCCGCGCGGCGGCGGGGTGTCGTCCCGGGTGCGCATCGTCGGTCTAGTCGGCGAGAACCTCGATCTGTTCCGGATGGGTCGCAGCGATCATAGGGCCATTCCGCTTGTCCAGCCAACCGCGGACGCGCACGGACCGCCCCTTGAGCGCCAGCAGGTCGACTCCGGCCGCGTCGAACACGGCGCGGGCCCGGCCGCTAACGACGATGGTGAAATCGCTGCGCCAGTCCGCGCCGAAATTCAGATAGGTGGTGCCCCGCACCCGCGCGGCATCGAGGATCCGTCCCTCGACGAGCTGGAAGGTGCCGATATCCTGCGCCGCGTCACCGGGCGCGCGGACGGCATAGAACGGATGGCCCCAGATCCCGGCGCGCGCCGCGCGTGCCGTGCGCTCGGCGGCGAGCATCTCGGGCACCAGCGCCCGGTTGTCGGCGAAGCTGTAGACCCGGGCCAAACCCTCGGACAGCAGCACGCGCTGCACCCAGCGCCCGTCGTCGAGGACCAGGTGGGCGAGCTGCCGGTTGTGCCGGTCGACCCGCTGTCCGCCGTAGTAAAGGAGCACGGTGCGCCCCTCGACCAGCGCGGCGAGCGCGGCCTTCGCGCGGTCCGCCAGCGGCCATTTCCTGAACGCCCTGCGCCCAAGCGGCAGCTTGGGCGCCTGGATGCCGACGAGACGCACCTCGCGACCGTCGGACAGCACCACGGTGTCGCCGTCGATGATTTCGGCGATCCGGGCCGACCCGCCGGCGGCGAGCGCGCGCACCGGCGCATCGGGATCGGCGCGACCGGGCGTTCCATCGAAGACCAGCAGCACCGCCAGCACGAGTCCCGAAACCAGCCCCCGACCTGCCGCCATCCGCGCCTGTCCTTTCCGCCATGCGTGCCGGGTTGCGACCCTAACGCAGCCGCAACGAAACGGAAAGCCGCCGCGGGACGGCGGAAAAACAACGGTCGATGGTATATAGTCCGACTTGAACCGGCCCGGCAGGGTCGCAAAATCGTAATCGCGCACGTCGGCGACACAGCCGGCGCAACGATCATGAGGGAATGACCATGCGGCTCACCCGGCGACATTTCTGCGGCCTGTCCTGTTCGGCGCTGGCGCTGGGCGCGGCCGGCTGCGCGGTCAACCCGGCGACCGGGCAGCGCACCCTGATGCTGATGTCGCCCGAGGACGAGCGCCGCCGCGGCGCCGAACTGCATCCCGAGGTGATCCAGGAATTCGGCGGGGTGTACGACGATACCCGGGTCACGCAATACGCCGCTTCGGTCGGCGGTCGGGTCGCGAAAGCCACCGAACTGCCCGACCAGGCCTATACGTTCACGGTCCTGGACAGCCCTGTGGTCAATGCCTTCGCGCTGCCCGGCGGATATGTCTACATCACCCGCGGGCTGATGGCGCTGGCCAGCGACGAGGCCGAGCTCGCCGGCGTCCTCGGCCACGAGCTCGGACACGTGGTCGCCCGCCACGCGGCGCAGCGCTACAGCCGCGGCCTCATCGTCGGCGGGCTTGCCGGCTTGCTCGGCGCGGTCACCGGCAGCGAAACCGTCGGCAACGTCGTCGCCGGCATCGGCGGCCTCGCGTTCGTCCAGCCGTTCTCGCGCGAGCAGGAGCTGGAGGCGGACCGGCTCGGCGTGCGCTACATCAGTCGTTCCGGATACGATCCCGGCGCGATGACCAGCTTTCTTGCGAAGATGCGTGAGAACAGCCGCCTGGAGGCGCGGATCGCCGGACGGAACCCGGACGAGGTGGATGCCCGCGACATCATGTCGACCCACCCGCGCACGGCAGAACGGGTCCGCCAGGCGATGCAGCTCGCCGGCGCCACCGCGGGCCAGGGTGTCGTCGACCGGGAAGGGTTCCTTGCCCGCATCGACGGTCTGGTCTACGGCGACTCGCCGCGGCACGGCCTGGCGCGCGGCCGGATGTTCTTGCATCCGATCGAGCGGTACCGCTTCGAGGTCCCGGACGGCTTTGCGCTCAGGAGCCTGCCGAACGCCGCCATCGCCACCCACCCGGCGAAGATGCTGATCCAGTTCGATGCCGCGGAAAAGCCGTATGGCGGCGCGATGACGGCCTACATCGCCGAACAGTGGGCCAACGAGCTGACCGTCGAGGAGCTGACGCCGGTCACCGTCAACGGCATGGCGGCGGCGACCGCGCGCACGCAGCTGGAGGCACGCGGCGGGATGCTCGACCTGGTGCTGGCCGCGGTACAGTTTGATGCCCGGCGGATCTACCGGTTTGTGGCCGTGGCGCCGCGCGACGCAGCCGGGCCGCTGCCGGGCGCGCTGCGCCAGACGCTGTTCAGCCTGCGCCGGCTCAGCGCGGCGGAAGCCGCCGCGGCCCGGCCCTGGCGCCTGCACGTCGTGCAGGTTCGCAGCGGCGAAACGGTTTACGGGCTGGCGCAGCGCTCCCCCTTCGAGTCGCTGCGGCAGGAACGGTTCCTGGTGATGAACGGTCTCGCCGCCGGACAGCCGTTGCGGGCCGGCGAAACGGTCAAGCTGGTGCTCGGCACGTGATCCGGACGGCGGCCCGCCCGATCCTCGCCGGCCTGGCTGCGCTGCTTGCCTGGCTGGCCGGCGGCTGCGCCATCAATCCGGCCACCGGCGGGATCGACTTCATGGTGGTCTCGACCGAGGAGGAGCAGGAGATCGGCCGGAAGTCGCATCCGCAGGTGCTGGCGGAATTCGGCGGCGTCTACTACGACCCGGCCTTCGCCGCCTATGTGGAGGACGTCGGGCGAAGGATCGCGGCGGTGACGGAGCTGCAGGACTTCGAATACCGCTTCACGGTGCTCGATTCCCCGTCCGTCAACGCCTTCGCCCTGCCGGGCGGCTACGTCTACGTCACCCGGGGCCTGCTGGCGCTGGCCAGCAGCGAGGCCGAACTGGCCAGCGTGCTGAGCCACGAGCTGGCGCATATCAACGCCCGGCACGGCGCGCGGCGGCTCAGCGGCATGAAGGCGGAAGAGCGGATCTGCGCCACGATCGGCTGTGATTTCGAGTTGCCGGTGCTCGGCGATACCGCGGCCGTCGGCATCCGCCTCGCGTTCGGCGGCTTCACGCAGGCCCAGGAGCTCGAGGCGGACAGGCTGGGCCTGCGGTATCTTGTGGCCGCCGGCTACGACCCGCGCGGCATGACGGGATTTCTCGGCAAGCTCAAGGCGCAGCGGGACCTGGAGGCACGCATTGCCGGGTTGAGCGAGGCGCAGCGCGATTCGCACGGCTATTCCTCGACCCATCCGCTCACCGGCGCACGCATCGAGCAGGCAACGACACTGATCGAGGGTCTCGGGGACGCGGCCGGCTTCGTTGGGGAAATCGAGTATCTCAGCGCCATCGACGGCCTGCTGTTCGGCAACAGGCGGGAATACGGCTTCGTCATCGGCCGGACCTACGCGCACCCGATTCGCCGCATCGCGTTCACGGTTCCGCAGGATTACACCCTCTATGCCGACAGCCGTCGGGTCACCGCGCTCGGCCCCGGCGGCGCGGCCATGCTGTTCGAACCGTCGCGCCTGCTGGTGACCGGACCGGTGGTCGAGTACCTGACCCGGGTCTGGGCGGGTGGCGTCGCGCTCGAGGATGTCCGGGAATTCGAGATCGGCGGGCTGGAGGCCGCCACCGGGTGGTTGCGCGGCGAGACCAGACAGGGGCCGGTCGATTATCGCCTCGTCGCCCTGCGCGTCGAGCCGGGGACGATCTACCGCTTCCTGCTGATATCGCCGGCGCGGATGACGGCCCGGCTAAGCGAGGGTATGCGGCAGACGACCTACAGCTTCCGGACCCTGAGCGATGCGGAGGTAGCGGAACTGCGGCCCCGCCGCGTGCGGATCGTCGCCACCGGCACGGACGACACGCTCGATACCATGGTGCGGCGGAACGCGTTCCCCGACCACGCCGCGGAACGGTTCGCGGTGCTCAACGACCTCGGCGACCCACCGGCGGTGCGGCCAGGCCGTCTGGTCAAACTCGTCAGGGATTAGCGGGCGCCGCTCAGGTCTCGAACAGCAGGTCGCCCGGCGCCTGTACGCGGCGCAACATGGAGTCCTTCAGCTTGCCGAGGGCGCGGCTTTCGAGCTGGCGGACGCGTTCCTTGCTGACCCCGAGTTCGCGGCCCAGCTCCTCGAGCGTGGCCCCCTCATCCGTCAGGCGACGCTGACGAATGATCGTCTGTTCGCGCGGGCTCAGTTCGCGCAACGCCTCGGCCAGCCAGCGCGAGCGCGTCTCGGCATCGCGCATGCCGATGGCAACGGTCTCCGGGCTCGGGCCGGAATCCGGCAGGAAATCCATCCAGTCGTCATCCGACGAGTCCGACAGCGGCGCATTCAGCGACTGATCGAGCCCGCTGAGCCGGACCTCCATCGACTCGACCTCGCCCACATCGACGTTCAGTTGTTCGGCGATCGTCTGGCGACCCTCGTCGCTCAATCGCGCGCCCATCGAATCGTCGATCCGCGCGCGCAGGCGGCGCAGGTTGAAGAACAGCGACTTCTGCGCCGCGGTCGTGCCGGTCCGCACGATCGACCAGGTGCGCAGCACATAGTCCTGCATGGCCGAGCGGATCCACCAGGTCGCGTAGGTCGAGAACCGCACCTCGCGCTGTGGCTCGAAGCGGGCCGCGGCCTGCATCAGCCCGACATTGCCCTCCTGCACAAGATCGCCCATCGGCAGGCCGTAGTTGCGGAACCGGGAGGCGGTGCTGACGACCAGCCGCATGTAGCTGCGGACCAGCTCGTGCAGCGCCATCTCGTCATTCTCCTCGCGCCAACGCCGCGCGAGCTCGAACTCGCGCTCGCGCTCAAGCAGCGGCTCCTTCATCGAAGTCTTGATGAAATTCAGATTTGCACGCTGGGTTTTGGGATCGTCGATATGGGCCATCGTCGTCGCCGCAATGCCGCTAGGCGGTCCTCTCCGTATTGGTCACAACAGAACTCGTTATGTTATGATCATAGCAAAAATCGCAGTACGCCAGTCAACTTTTTTTGATCGCGTGATCGCGCGCCCGGGACGCATGCGCGACCCCCCTGCGGCCGGCGCGTGTCGGCCGGCGGCGGCGCCGACTCAGGCTTCGAGCCGGTCGACGACCTCGCCGTCCGGCGCGAAGCAGGTCGCCGCGAGCAGGCCGCCGAAGCCGCATCCGGCGTCCACCGTCGCGGTGTAGGCGGTCTCGACGGAACCGCCGTGTTCCGGATCGTAGCCGCGCACGATGCGCCGGAACGATTCGTACGGTTCCGCGATGTCGCTGAAGCTCCGCCCGGCCCACCAGAACGCATCGCTCTGCGCGGCCAGCGGTCGCTCGGTATCGATGCCGCAGTTGACGAACAACAGGCGGCCATTGCCGGTGCTGACCGCCGCCCGCTTGAGGCCGGCGAAGAAGGCGTCGTGCCCCGGATGGCGGCGCACCGAGTCGCGCAGGCTGCGGGTCCAGTCGTTCAGCACCGTGGCGCCACCCGCAGCGGCGCGCGCCCCGGCGTCGGGATCGCCGCCATAGGCCTTGAGCGTCGCCGCGACGCCGCGCGACAGCACCCAGCTGAGAATCGCCCGCGGGTCGCTGGCGAACTGAAGCTGCAGCAGCTTCTGCCACATCTCCTCCTGGCTGCCGCGCAGATGCACGATGTCAGCGGCAACGCGCAGCGGCGGATGGGCCAGCACCCGCCGCCGGAAGTCGATGAGCTCGGCAACGGTCCCCGCGACGTCGGGGCCGTGCCCGAGATAATTACCGAGGTAGACCAGCGCGTCGCGTCGCTCGATGCGCGGCTCGAGCTGCGCATGCAGGGCCTTGAGGCGCGCGGCCTCGCCATGGACGGCGCCCACTGCCCAAATTCGCACGGCCCCGCGGATTTCGGCAATGGATGTAAAATCTCGCATGAACTGGGCCCGTCGGCGCCGCCCCCGAAATCGGGCGCAGGACCGCCGTCAGGCGGCCTTGAGCATCGCTTCCAACTTCTCCGTGGCTGCGTTCTCGTCGAGGTTCTCGACCGCCGCGAACTCGCGCACGAGGCGGTCGAGCGCCGCCTGGTAGATCTGACGCTCGCTGTACGACTGGTCAGGCTGGTCGGCGTTGCGGTGCAGGTCGCGGACGACCTCGGCGATCGACACCGGATCGCCGGAATTTATCTTCGCCTCGTATTCCTGCGCGCGCCGGCTCCACATGGTCCGCTTGACCCGGCTGCGGCCCTTCAGCGTCTTCAGCGCGCTCTTCATCTGATCGCGCGAGGACAGCGGCCGCAGCCCCGAATTCCGCGCCTTGGCGACCGGAATCCGCAGCGTCATGCGGTCCTTGTCGAAATGAATGACGATCAGTTCCAGGCGGCAGCCGGCGATCTCCGCCTCCTCGATACCCGCCACCTTGCCGACCCCGTGGGTCGGATAGACCACCCATTCGCCACCGCGAAACTTCAACACGTCAATAGTCCCGCTCATGTAGTTCATCAGCCCCTTAGAATGCGTGTCGTCAACTCGGTGTCCGGGCGACGGGTAACCGGTCCTGCGCACCGTGGCGATCGGGAACGCCGCGGCAATGACGGTTCAGAGTGCACGAACTCTCCTGTGTCAGCGCGTTCCGCGCCGACTTCCGCGAACCGCCAGCATACCGCCCCGGCCCGCGACCACTCCATCCGCTCATGTATTGCAGGGACCACCCCGCCCGAATACCGCCCTGCGGAACGGGCGAACGTTTTCCTCGCTCGCTACGCAGGTAATAATATAACAGGTTTTTCGACCGATTTACAGAGGCTTGTTCGATTTGGCCCCAACGTGGCGGGCGCAAGGCGCAATTCGCGATGGTGCGCTGCGGCGAAATGTCGCGGCGACCGCGCCGGCGGCCTCAGCGCTTTGCAGTGCACCGCAGCGGGCTGCGCCGGCTCAGGATTTCGGCGGCTCGGGGCTGAAATGCTTCTCGAACTTGTCGGGCACGTCCTTCCACTCATCCGCGTCCGGCGGCGAATCCTTCTTGCGGGTGATGTTCGGCCATTTCTCCGAGTACTCGCGGTTCATCTCCACCCATTTCTCGCCGTCGCTGTCGGTGTCCGGCAGAATCGCCTCGACCGGGCATTCCGGCTCGCAGACCCCGCAGTCGATGCACTCGTCCGGATGGATGACTAGCATGTTCTCGCCCTCGTAGAAACAGTCCACGGGGCAGACTTCGACGCAATCCATATATTTGCAGCGGATGCAGTTCTCGGTGACGACATAGGTCATGCCGGCCCTCTCCTCAACTCAACGTCTTTTACCCGCCGGACGCCCCGGACGGGGGCGAAAGGCGCGCCAGCACACGCTTGCGCGCCGCGCCGCTTTCCTGGTCCGTCACATACAAAAGTCCGGCTACCCTGCGCAACATGTTTGCCTCGAAATCGTGCAGGGCGCCATCCGCATACGCCACTTCCCATAACATTTCAATGATCCCCACCCGCTCGCCGTGATCAAATCTGTCGCGCACCGTCCGCGTGAAGCCGTAGAGCCCGCCGGCGAGGTCGGTCTCTTCGTCGGCCGCCGCAATGAGGGTGGCGATATCGTCGTCCGCCATGTCGAATCTCTCGGCGAGGATGGCCGCGATCCTGTCCCGCTCCGCCGCGTCGAAGGCGCCGTCGAGCTTGGCCGCCTCGACCATCAGCGCCGCCGCTGCGAGCCGCACCTCGGAATCGCCGTGGCCGGACGCGCCCTCGGGCGCCGCGCCCTTGCGCCGGAACAGAAAATCGCGCAGGAAATCGACCATGCCCGTCATCCCGATAGCCGGAGCGCCCCGGCGGCGCCCCCGGAAAACAGCGCACCGGCCTAGCACGCGCCGGCCGACACGGCAACCCGGGGCGGCCAAGGGATATCGCCGGCTGCGCGGCGGCTGGGCCGGCGCCGCTGGAACGAGCCCATGCGTTAGGGTTTTCCGCGGGTTTCAGCCGGGCGCGGAGCCGGGCCCTGGCGCCGCGGCCAACCGGGCGGGCCGGCGAGCCGTCAGTCCCACCAGAAGTACCACCAGTCCCCGGCCATCAGCAGCGCCGCCAGGCCCGCCAGCGTGCCGACCCCCTGGTCGACGATGTCGTTGCAATAGGCGTACTGCTCGCGGGCCAATGCCAGCGCCTCGTCGCGCGAGACGGGGCGGCGGGCGACGCGAAGGTTCATGACGTCGAAGCTGAGCCCGACCAGCTCGGCGCCGTAGCGGTCGCGCCAGGAGCGCAGGGCGGCGACGTGGTACTCGGCCGGCGGATTGGCGTTCCAGCCGCCCCAGCGCAGATGGGCGGGGATCGTCGTCGAATCGTCGGTGGGGATGAGGACGATGATCACGCGCTCCAGCGGCCGGCCGGTCAGTAACTCCTCGGCCACGGTGAGCGCGGGATCCGGTTCCGGCGTTATCAGCGGCCAGTCACCGAGCGGCGGCTCGTACGGCGCGTCGCCCCGGGGACCATCCCCGTCGGACGACGCCGCGAGCACGTCCAGCGCGCCGCACATATCGGGATCCTGCCGGCACATCTTCTCGAGGGCCGCAAGAATCTCCTCTTCCTGCTGCCGGTGAAGCGCCAGCAGGTCGACGGGATGAACCAGCACGTCGGCGCGCGCCAGGGTGTCGGCGAGGGTGGGCGGATTCATCTGCGCGATGAAGTCGGGGTGGAAGGGCTGCAGGACCGCCTCGAAATCCTCGTCGCCGCCGATCACGACCGGCGCGCCGCGGCCGCCCGCCTTCAGCCACTCCCACTCGCGCAGCGCTGCGCGGCCGTCGACCTGGATAAATTCGTAGGGAAAGGCCGCCAGGGCCTCGGCCCGCCATGCGGCGCGCTCCGGCGACAGGGGCGAGGCCGGATCGCCCTGCGCCGCCGCCCGGCCCCGCGTCAGCGCAGCCAAGGCCGCCATCGCCAGCAGGCCGGTGATGAAGGATCTGCGGTCCATCGTCCTGTGCGCCGTCCCTGATGCCGTGTTGCCCTAGCACCACGCAGCACAGCATATCATGCGGCGGACATGGTTGCGCCCCCATCATTGCCCAATGTCACAGGCAAGATCGAGAGCCCATCGGCAAGATTCCCGCATTCGGGCTCTTTCCCTGCGCTCAACGAAGGCGGCGGCTTGCGGGGGTGAGCGGCTACAGGCTCTGCAGTTCGTCGGCCAGCCAATCGAACACCAGACGGACCCGGCGGCTGGTCCTGAGTTCCCGGTGCGACACCAGCCAGAGCTCGAAGCTGAAGGGCTCCAGCCAGGGCGCGAGGCGGCGGACTAGCGGCTCGGCATCACCGATCTGGGTGGCCATGACGCCCACGCCGACGCCGTGCTTGACCAGCTCCCACTGCACGAGGTGGTTGCCGCACAGGACCGGAAAATTGCGGGCGGTCAGGTTCAGACCCAGCGCGTTGAGCCCGTTCAGAAAGGGTCCGTTCTCGTCGAATCCCAGAAATTCCGCGTTGGACAATTCCTCCGGCGAGCGCGGATCACCGACCCGCGCAAGGTAGCCTTGTGATGCATAGAGACATGCTGTGTCGTCCCTCAACTTGCGCGCGACGAGATCCGGATCGGACGACCGCACGCTGCGAAGGGCGATGTCGGCCTCGCGACGGCGCAGGTCGCGCAGGCTGTTCGATGCCACGACCTCCACCACGATGCCGGGTTCAGCGCCGCGAAGCTTCGCGATGATGGGCGGCAGCACGAAGGCCGAGGCAACCTCGGTCGCCGTGATGCGGACGGTGCCTTCGATCGATTGCGATTGTCCCGAAGCCGTGAGCGAGACCCGGGTCGCTGCGTCGCCCATGGTGCGGACATGCTCGACCAGCTCCAGTCCACTCGGCGTGAGCTGCAGCCCGCGTCCGATCCGCTCGAACAGGACGACACCGAGCTCGTCCTCGAGCGCACTTACCTGACGCCCGAGGGTCGGCTGCGTCATTCCCAGCGCGCGGGCCGCAGCCGAAAGGGAGCCTTCCTCGGCGGTGACCAGAAAGGCCCGCGCCCGGTTCCAGTCGAACTTAACTGAGCGCCAATCCATGCATTAATGCATATCAAACAGGCAAATTTCGTCAATTCACATTCCAATCATGCAGAGATAAATCAGCGCCCCGACAGCTTCCCGCGTACGATTCGGCCATCCGGGTCGGATCGACGGGAAGCACAGCAACCACCACTTCAATCGGAGGAGTAAGAGAGATGACTGCAATGGAACAGCCGACAATGAGCTTGCCGCCGACCGCGCGGTTCTGGGACAGGATCGCCGAACGCTATGCGAAGAAGCCGGTTGCCGACGAGGCGACATACCAGAAGAAGCTGCAGATCACGCGAGCCAATCTGCGCCCGGATATGGACGTCCTGGAGTTCGGCTGCGGCACCGGATCGACCGCGCTTGCCCATGCACCGTTCGTCAAGCGCATCCTCGCGACCGACATCTCGGCGAAGATGATCGAGATCGCCGAGCGTAAGGCCAAGGCGGCCAATGTCGCCAATGTCGACTTTCGCTGCGTCGGCATTGACGAGTTCGACGCAGCCGACGGCCGCTACGACGCGGTTCTCGGACTGAACATCCTGCACCTCGTCGCCGACAGGGATGCCGTAATCTCGAAAGTCCACAGCATGCTCAGGCCGGGCGGCGTTTTCGTCTCCAGCACCGCCTGTCTGGGCGACTCGTTGGCGGTCTTCACGTACATCGGGCCGATCGGTCGGATTCTCGGGCTGCTTCCGTTCTTGCGGGTCTTCACCCTCAAAGACCTGGAAACCAGTTTTCTCGCGGCCGGTTTCGAGATCGAACAGACGTGGCAGCCCGGCAAGCACAAGGGCGTGTTCATCGTGGCCCGCAAGGCCAGTTGACCGCGGGTCCGTCGCCGGCCACCCGTGAGAGGGCGACGGGCATCACGCACGGCGCGCCGACGCCTTGCGCCTGGATCGCCGCTAGAAGGGGATCCGGCTGCCGTCCCAGGCGAACACCTGGCCGGAGTCCGACGGCGTCAGCGCGTCGAGCACCGCGAGCAGATGGCGCGCGGACTGCGCCGCCGAGAACAGCTTGCCCGCGGGCACCCGGGCCTGGAACGGGCGGGACAGGGCAGTGTCCACGGTGCCCGGATGCAGTGCCACGCAGACGGCGTGCGGGTTGCGCCGGGCGAGCTCGATGGACAGGGTCCTGACCAGCATGTTGAGCGCGGCCTTCGAGGCCCGGTAGGAATGCCAGCCGCCGAGCCGGTTGTCCTCGATGCTGCCGACCCGGGCCGACAGTGCGGCGAACACCGATTTGCGGCCGGTGGCGAGCAGCGGCAGGAAGTGCTTGGCGACCAGGGCCGGGCCGATCGAATTGAGGCGGAACGCACGCTCCATCGCGGCAGCGTCGAGCGCGCGCCAGGTCTTCTCGGGCTGCAGGCGATCGCCGTCATGCAGAAAGCCGGTGGCCATCACGACGATGTCGAGACGGCCGGCCGACTGCCGCACGGCTGACGCCGCATCCGATATCGACGACTCGTCTTCGAGATCGAGGCGGTGCCAACCCAACGTCTGCGATGAAAGCCGCGGTTCGGACCGCGACAGGCCGAAGATCCTGGCAACGTCCGGGCAGCCTGCGAGGTCATCGACGAGCGCCCGGCCGATGCCGCCGGACGCGCCGACGATTGCGACATTCAGGCCATCGCCGAACGAGGCCAGGGTCAAGGGGCTGTCGAGTTCGTCCTCAAGCATCATCCGTGTTCCCGCCTATGCATCGCGGACCGTTCGTGGCCGGGCCGCGCAACGCGTTCCCGCCGTCGGTGCGCCGGGCCGTCACGGTCGCGTTCGACGCGGCGAAGGCCGCGACAATGTCCGTGACATTCTACGCGCCGGGTTGCCGGGCTGGATCAACTGATCCAAATCCTCATCATCATCGTATCTGTTCTAGTTGTTCCAAACAGGGGGATGTCAAGAATGCGCGCAAGGTTGGTTACGGCACTTCTAATCCTGCTCTCGGGCAGTGTGCCCGCCGCCGCGGCGGGCGCGGCGAAATCGGCCCACGACTTCACGTTTACCGCCATCGAAGGCGGGCCGCTGCCGCTCTCGGACTTCAGGGGCAAGGTGGTGCTGGTCGTCAACACCGCCTCGCTCTGCGGCTTCACCCCGCAATATGAGGATCTGCAGGCGGTCTGGGAGCGCTATCGCGACCGCGGCCTCGTCGTGCTCGGCGTGCCGTCGAACGATTTCGGCAACCAGGAGCCGGGCGCGGAGGACGAGATCAAGCGGTTCTGCGAGGTCAATTTCAACATCGACTTCCCGATGACGAGCAAGGTTGCGGTCAAGGGCGAGGACGCGCACCCCTTCTACAAGTGGGCGGCCGGCGAGGTCGGAAGCGCCGGCACGCCGCGCTGGAACTTCCACAAATACCTGATCGGCCCGGACGGCGAGCTCGTGACATGGTTCTCGACCCGGACCGAGCCCACCTCGCGCGATGTGGCAGCCGCCATAGAGGCACAGCTGGCGCGCGCCGGAGAATCCGGCGGTTAGCCGGAGCCGCGGGCGAACCAGTCACTCAAACCCCAGCACAGAGGCAATACGGTAGATGCTTAAAAAAGACCATCTCGATGCACCCTGGCCGGACTCCCGGACGGTCGACCCCAAGCAGATCGAGCGCTTCCAGAAGCTGGCCGAGGAATGGTGGAAACCCGACGGGAAGTTTCGCGTCGCCCACAAGTTCAACGCGGCGCGCCGCGACTATATCGTCAGTCGCATCGCCCGCCATTTCGGACGCAATGCCGGCAGCGAGGACGCGCTGTCCGGCGTGAGGATCCTCGATGTCGGATGCGGCGCGGGGCTGCTCTCCGAGCCGCTGGCGAAACGCGGCGCCGAGGTCGTGGGCGTGGATCCCACCGCCCGCAACATCGAGATCGCCCGCTGGCACGCGGCGCAGCAGGGGCTGTCGATCGACTACCGCCACGGCCTCGCCGAACATGTCCTGGAGACGGACGAGCGCTTCGATGTCGTCATCAACGCGGAGGTCGTCGAGCACGTGGCCGACCCCAGACAGCTGATGACGGACTGCGGCGATCTCGTGAAACCCGGCGGCCTCCTGTTCGTGGCCACGCTGAACCGGACGGCACGCGCGTTCCTCCTGGCCATCGTCGGGGCGGAGTACGTCCTCGGGTGGCTGCCCAAGGGCACCCACGACTGGACCCGCTTCCTGCGTCCCGACGAGATCCGCAGGATGATCCGGCGATCGGGGCTGCGCGTGACCGAGGTCGTGGGCATGACTTACAGCCCGCTTGCCGACCGCTGGCGCGTGTCCCGGAGTACCGGGGTGAACTATATGCTCCTTGCCGCAAAGGCACCGCGATGACCGCGCGGGACGAAACCCTACAAGAGGTGTCGGGCGGGCAAGAGAGGGCCGCGGCCAGCGAGACCGGCACGGCCGCCGCGACGATGCCGCCGACCGCGCAATGGCTCGGCGGCCTCGGTGTGGTGCCGTTCGTCCTCCTCGCCGCCGTCAGCCTGGTCGCCGATGGGCCCGTTTCGGCCCACAGCGCCCTCGCGCTGGCTGCCTATGGCGCCGTCATTCTTTCGTTCCTCGGCGGCGTCCATTGGGGTGTCGCCATCGCCGGCTTCGGCCCCGACATTGGCGTCTGCCGCATCTCGCGCCGCCTCGCCTACAGCGTGCTGCCATCGCTCATCGGCTGGGGCGCCCTGTTCCTCGCGCGGCCGCTCGGGCTGATGGTTCTGGCCGCCGCTTTCGCCGGGATGCTGGCCTTCGACCTGCGCGCCGGGCGCAGCGGCGAGCTGCCGGCGTGGTATCCGAAGCTGCGCCTGCCGCTGACCCTCGCGGTCGTCGCCTCGCTCGGCGTGGGCGCGCTGGCATGACCGGCGGCAAAGCCGGAAGGGCGGCAAAGGGGGGTGCGGCGGTCAGAGGTGGCCACGATGAAGGTCGGCCACGCCAGCCTGGCCACGTGCTCGGCTGGTTGTGCAGGAAGAACCGCGCCAACGTCGGGGGGCTTTTCGTCCTTCTCCTCTGCGTCGTGCCCGGCCCGTCGGCGGCGGCCGACACGGCGGTGTGGGCCGCCCTGCGCACGCCGGGGCATGCGGCCCTGCTGCGGCACGCCATCGCGCCGGGCACGGGCGACCCGTCGGAGTTCGTCCTCGGCGACTGTAGCACGCAACGGAACCTGTCGGGAGAAGGGCGTGACCAGGCCACGCGCATCGGGGCCGCGTTCCGCGCCACCGGCATCGCGACGGCGCGCGTCGTCTCCAGCCAGTGGTGCCGTTGCCGTGAGACGGCGGAGCTGCTGCGGCTCGGCCCGGTGGAGGAGCTGCCGATCCTGAATTCCTTTTTCGACCGGCCGGCGAACCGCGATGCGCAAACCGGCGCGCTACGGCAGTGGCTGGCCGGCGAGGCGCTGGACGCGCCGCTGGTGCTGGTGACCCACCAGGTCAACATCACCGCGCTGACCGGCGTTTATCCGAGGTCGGGCGAGCTGGTTGTGATTCGTCGAACCGGCGACGGCGAGATCGTGGTCATCGGTTCGCTCGAAATGGATTGAGTGGCGCATGTCGGAATCCGGACAACGGCGCCCTTCACGCGGCCGGGACCTGCTCGGGCTTGCCGGGTTCGCGGCCCTGTGCGCCGCGGTCTCGGCGATCGGCGGCGCGGTGACGGCGACCAGCGTCGACACCTGGTACCAGACTCTCGAAAAACCGGCCTTCAATCCGCCCGACTGGGTCTTCCCGGTCGTCTGGACGACCCTGTTCGCGATGATCGCGGTCGCCGGATGGCGCGCCTGGCGCAGCGCCCCGCTCGCGGCGACCCGGCTCGCGCTGGCGGTCTACGCAGCGCAGCTCGCGCTGAACATCGGCTGGTCGGTGCTGTTCTTCGGCCTGCAGCGGATCGGTCTGGCGCTGGCCGAGATCCTCGTCCTGCTGCCCGCCATCGCCGTCAACGCCGTGCTGTTCCGGCGCCTCGATCGCTGGGCCGGGGCGCTGCTCGTCCCCTATTTCCTGTGGGTCGCCTACGCCACGGTGCTGACCGCGGCCCTGTGGGTGCTCAATCCGGGCTGACCCCGCGATGAGAGCCGCGCGGGGCGCCCCGCCGCGCCGGCGGGGCGTGCAGCGATCGATTCACTTGGTCGGCGTTCCGGCGGCCTGCCGTCAGGGCAGGACGACCGGCGTCGTGAACACGTAATCGCGGGATTGCACCGGCGTGTGGCAGCCGAAGCACTCCTGCACGAAGTCGGCGTCCTCGCCATACGGCTTCTGCGCCATACCGAGCCAGCGGGCGTAACCCCAGCCACCGGTCTCGGCGAATTTCCTGGCGTCCTTGATCATGAACTCGGCGGCCTTGAACTCGCCGGGCACGGTCGCCGCCTCCCAGTTCTCGTCGGTCCGGTTGGCCCACACGACCTTGCCGAGGATGGCGCCGTCGGGCCACGGGTTGACCTGGCCCCTGCGCGCCGCCGCGATGGCGGCATCGTTGCCGATGATGACCCGCATCGTGTTGTTGTCGCTGCGCAGCGATATGGCAATCACGCGCCAGTCCTTGTAGCCCTTCGGCATCTCGATGCCGTTCGGGGCCGGCGGCGGCTGCTGCGCCCAGGCGGTGGCGGAGAACAGTGTCAGTGCAAGCGCAACTGCGGCAGTCAGACGTATCATCTTGGCGCATCCCTATCTGAAGTGGCAATGGCCGGCTCCGGCGCGCTCGGCGACGACGACCATCCGCCGTCTAGACCGGGCGACCGGGATTACCGGCTCCCTTTAGGATACACGACGTTCACGGCGAAAATTCCCGGCGTGATTGCCCGTATATGTTGATTTTTATGCTGGGACCGTTACCCGCGCAGCCGGTCGGTCTCCCGCCGCTCCTTCTTGGTCGGCCGTCCCGCGCCCTTGTCGCGGTGCCCCGGTCGCGGTTCGGGCGCGTCGGCCCCGCGGCGCGGCTCCGGCGGCGCGAGGTCGTTGTACAGGGTCTGGGCCTCGCGGGCCGGGCCGCGGCGGGTGCCGATCGCGACCACCTCGACGACGCGGATGCGACGGCCCTGCGGGAAGGTCAGCACGTCGCCGGGCCGCACCTGGTGGTGCGGTTTCGAGATCGGCTGGCTGTTCACCCTGAGCCGCCCGGCGCCGACCATGGCGTTGGCCAGCGAGCGGCTCTTGAAGAAGCGGGCGTGCCACAGCCACTTGTCGACGCGCAGGGTCTCGGTCGGCCCGTTGCCGGGGGCGGCGTTGCGGCCCGCCCCGCTCATCCGCGCTTGTCCACCAGCTTGCGCAGCTCGGCGAAGGGCGAATCCGCCCGTGGCTTGCGGCGGCGGCCACGCCGCCGCGGAGTCTTCGCCGCTGCCCTGGCGGCAGCCTCGAAACTCGTGCCGTCGGTGCCCTCGACCGCCCGGTAGCCGAGGGCGCGGACTACGGACTCGAAGGCGGCGCCGTCGCCGCCGGCCAGCGCCGTCAGCTCCGCCGTCGCCTGGAAGCCGCCCTGCCGGGCCCGCTTGCGCAGCGACAGCGCCAGCGCCTCGGCACGGTCGGCGCGCAGCGCCCGCGCGCCGGCCACGCGGTAGCCGGTCACCGCCCAGAATCCCGGCGGCGCCTCCGATGCGGAGAGGGTCTCGTCGCCGGCCGCGGGCAGCAGCGGCGGCGCCTCGCCCTGGCCGGCCGCCCACAGCAGCGCGCGCAGGCGCAGCGGCCCCGGCTTCAGCAGCGCCTTGAGGTAGACCGTTTCGGTGCCGAGCCGCACCCCGAGCCGGGCCAGCGCCTTGCGCTCGTAGCGGCCGAGGGCGCGGATCTGCGAGGCCGCCTGGCGGCGCGGCAGCGTGCCCAGCCCTTCCGCTAGCTGGAAGGCGAGGCCGCGCGTGGCGCTGCCGAGGTCGTCCGCCTCCAGGAGCCGGTAGAGCGGCCGGAACACCTGCCTCAGGTGCCCGTCAAGCCAGGCTGCAACGCGGCTGCGCACCCGTTCGCGTTGGGCCCCGTCGATGAGGTCGTTGCGCAGCACCTGGACGCGCGGGCGCAACAGATCGTCGCCGCCGGCGAGCCGCGCCACCGGCGCCTTGCGCCAGGCGAGCGTGCCGTCATCTTCCAGCCGGAACTCGGTATCCGGGGCGCCGACGAGGGCGTGCACGCGGCGCGCCGCCTCCTGCTGCAGGGCCGGGCGAGCAGCCGACAGGATGGCACGGTCGCCATCGCTGCTCGGCTCCGCCAGCGGCCGGAAGGCGAGCCCTGTCATGGTGCCGACAGTGTGACCCTCGACGACGACGGCGCCCTTGGCGGTAACGGCAGCCAGCACCTCGCCGCCGGCGCCGCGCCGGCGGCCCAGCGCTGCCGCCTTGACGTCGACGAAGCGCTGCAGCAGCCGGTCATGCAGCGCGTCCGACAGCTTGTCCTCGATGGCCCGGCCGCGCTCCTGCCAGTGCTGCGAATCAGCGAGCCAGTCGCCGCGGTGGCTGATATAGGTCCAGGTCCGGACATGGGCGAGGCGGCTGGTCAGGGTGTCGATGTCGCCGGTGGTGGTGTCGAGCCGGTTGATCAGCTTGGCGACCCAGTCCTCCGGCAGGCGGCCGTCGCCGTCGGTCAGATGCAAATAGACCTGGCGCAGCAGCGCCGCGTGGTGGTCGGGCATCACTTTGCGGAAATCGGGGATCTGGCAGACCTCCCACAGCAGGCGCACGGCGGCCGGGTTGGTGGCGCGGGGGGCGGTCTCGGCATCGCGGGCGAGCTCGGCAAGGGCGACGTGGTCGTCGGCGTCGCGCGGCCGCACCAGGTAACGGTGGGATGGCCGCATCTCGAGGCTGCGCAACAGCCCCTGCGGCGACGAGAAATCGAGCAGCCGGTTGCGCCAATACACGGCCTCGACCGGATCGAAGCGGTGCGCCTCGACCGCCTCGACCACCTCCTCGTCGAGGCCGCCGATCTCGTTGGCGGTGCCGAACGTGCCGTCGCTCATGTGGCGGCCGGCGCGGCCGGCAATCTGGGCGATCTCGGGGGCGGTGAGCGGCCGCGCCCGGCGGCCGTCGAACTTGCGCAGCCCGGCGAAGGCGACATGGTCGATATCCATGTTCAGCCCCATGCCGATGGCGTCGGTCGCCACCATGTAGTCCACCTCGCCGGCCTGGTACATCTCGACCTGGGCGTTGCGGGTGCGCGGGGACAGCGCGCCCAGCACCACCGCAGTGCCGCCGCGCTGGCGGCGCATGGTCTCGGCGATGGCGTAGACCTGGTCGACCGAGAACACGACGACGGCGCTGCGCCGCGGCAGCCGCGCGAGCTTGGCCTCGCCGGCGTAGCTCAGCGTCGAGAAGCGGGGCCGGCCCTCGACCCGCGCCTGCGGCACCAGTTTCTTCAGGAGCGGCCGCATGGTGTCGGAGCCGAGGAACATGGTCTCGTCGAGGCCGCGCGCGTGCAGCAGCCGGTCAGTGAAGACATGGCCGCGCTCCGGGTCGGCGGCGAGCTGGATCTCGTCGATGGCGAGGAAATCGACCGGCCGGTCGAGCGGCATCGATTCGACGGTGCAGACGAACCAGCGCGGCCGCGGCGGCACGATCTTCTCCTCGCCGGTGACCAGCGCCACCGAATTGCGGCCCTTTGCTGAGACGATGCGGTCGTAGTTCTCGCGCGCGAGGAGACGTAAAGGAAAGCCGATCATGCCGGTGGCATGCCCGAGCATGCGGTCCATGGCGAGATAGGTCTTGCCGGTGTTGGTCGGGCCGAGCACGGCCCGGATCCGGCTCGGATCGCGGCGAATCGACATGGCTGAAAGATAGGATCACGCGCGGCGAATCCCAAGGCAAGGGAAATCGTTTCACATTGGCGCTATGGCCCGGGCCGTGCCGCGCCGCTATAGTCGCCGGACGCGAGTTCGAACGGGACGACCCCTTGGCGCAAGAGACCTCCGTCGTCGGCGATCCGGGCGCGAGCCTGCTGCTCACCGACCTCTACCAGCTGACCATGCTGCAGTCCTATTTCGAGCATGGCATGACCGACATCGCCGTGTTCGAGCTGTTCTTCCGCACCCTGCCGGAACGGCGCGGGTTTCTTGTCGCGGCGGGGCTGGAACAGGCGGTCGATTTCCTGGAAGCGGCGCGTTTTGCGGAGGCGGAGCTCGACTGGCTGGCCAAGAGCAAGCACTTCCCGCGCGATTTCGTCGACCGGCTGGCGGAGCTGCGCTTCACCGGCAACGTCCACGCGCCGGCGGAGGGCACGGCGATCTTCGCCGACGAGCCGATCATCCGGGTCACGGCGCCGCTGCCGGAGGCGCAGCTGGTGGAGACGCGGCTCATCAACATCCTGCATTTCCAGACGCTGATCGCGTCGAAGGCGGCGCGCATGGTGCTGGCGGCGCCGGGCAAGCGGCTGATCGATTTCGGCCTGCGCCGCGCGCACGGGGCCGAGGCCGGGCTGATGGCGGCGCGGGCGAGCTACGTCGCCGGCTTCGCGGGCACGGCGACGGTGCCGGCCGAGCCGCGTTACGGCGTTCCGATCTACGGCACCATGGCGCATTCCTTCATCCAGGCGCATGACAGCGAGACGGCGGCGTTCGAGAATTTCGCCCGCTCGCGCCCGCAATCGGTGATCCTGCTGATCGACACCTACGATACCGAGGCCGGCGCCGAGAAGGTGGCGCAGCTGGCGCCGAAGCTCAATGCGGACGGCATCGCCGTGGCCGGGGTGCGGCTCGACAGCGGCGACCTTGCGGACCATGCGCGCAAGGTGCGCAAGATCCTCGACGACAACGGCCTGAAGGACACCGCGATCTTCGCCAGCGGCGGCATCGACGAGGACGTGCTGCAGGAATTCGTGAAGCGCGGGGCGCCGATCGACGGCTACGGCATCGGCACGAGCCTGACGACCTCGAGCGACGTTGCGGCGCTCGACTGCGCCTACAAGCTGCAGGAATACGCCGGGACGCCGAAGCGCAAGCGCTCCGAGGGCAAGGCGACCTGGCCCGGCCGCAAGCAGGTGTTCCGAAGCTCTGCGGCGGACGGCACGATGGCGGGCGACGTGCTCACGGTTGAGGGCGACCGCCAGGACGGCGCGGCGCTGATCCGCCCGGTGATGAAGGACGGACGGCGCCTCGGCGCGCTGCCGGCGCTGGCGGATATCCGCGCGCATTGCGCGGCCGAGCTCGCCCGCCTGCCGGCGCCGCTGCGGCGGCTGGAAGCGGGGGCAGCCTATCCCGTCGCGGTCTCGGCGGCGCTGCGCGACCTCGCGGCGCAGGTGGACCGGGAAACGCAGTAACGGAGCTCTGTGTCAGTGCTTCTTATTTTGCATTGGTGATCTTGGCGATCTCCGCCAGCTCTTCCGGTGTCGCGTTGCTGGTTACACGTTCCATCCCCTGCGCGGCGATATTCCGCACTTCGTCGGATGTGGCCGAAACATGCGCCGTCACATACCAGCCAAAGGCCATGGCGTTGTTTGGCCCCTTGCCGTTGCCCTCCTCAAAGAGCCGGGCTGCCATAAGGCAGGCGTCTTCGTGGCCTTTGCTTCCCGATTCCTGGTACAGGGCCAGGGCAAGACTGACGTTCCGCTTGACACCGATGCCGTCCTCGTACATCCGAGCAAGATTGAATTGTGCAACTGTATGGCCTTGCGCGGCCGCAAGTCTGTACCAGTGCACCGCCTTCTTTTGGTCCTGCTGAACGCCGACCCCTTGATCGTACAAGAATCCCAGATTGGATCGGGCCTGCGGATCGCCTGCCTTGGCAGCCTTTTGCAGCCATTTGGCGGCCTCCGCCTCGTCACGATCCACGCCCTCCCCATATAAGAGCCATCTTGCCAGTTCCACCTGCGCCGACACGTGGCCGCGCGCTGCCGCCCGCCGGGCGAGATCGAGGGCCTTTGCGGGATCCCTCGCCACCCCCTGACCCTCCATATGCAAGGTGGCCAGCGTTATCTGGCTTGTCGGGTTGCCGGCCTCTGCCAACGGTTCCAGTATCTTCAGGGCCGTTTCGTGGTCATTCTCTTCCAACGCGGACAATGCCTCGCAGTGCTGCTTGGCAATTGACCGCCGGCGGGTTAGCCATTCGAACATCGATAATCCTCCGCTCTCGAAACACTGGAAACCTCGCATCCGAGTGCCAAGTGTGCATGATTGGCGGCAATCGAGAAGAAGCCAACGTGCATTTTGAGCATTGCATTATGTCGCGACCAAAAAACAATGTGGACATGATTGGCGCAACTGCGGCGGGAGGTTGGGGGTTCGGCTTTGCCTCAAGTTACTTCGCGAATGTTTGCTGGCTGACCCAGGATTGGCACCGGTTATGAGCAAGACCCGCATCGAAACCGACACGATGGGCAAGGTCAGGGTGCCGGCCGACCGCTACTGGGGGGCGCAGACGCAGCGCAGCATCGAGAATTTCCCGATCGGCGAGGAGCGCATGCCGGCGCCGCTGATCCGTGCGCTCGGCATCCAGAAGAAGGCGGCCGCGCTGGCCAATATGGAGCTGGGCGAGCTGGACCGGCGGATCGGCACGGCCATCGTTCAGGCCGCGGGGGAGGTGGTCGACGGCACGCTTTTCGGCCATTTCCCGCTGGTCGTCTGGCAGACCGGCTCCGGCACCCAGACCAACATGAACGCCAACGAGGTGATCGCCAACCGCGCCATCGAGCTGCTCGGCGGCAAGCTCGGCACGAAGGACCCGGTGCACCCGAACGACCACGTCAATTGCGGCCAGTCCTCCAACGATACCTTCCCGACCGCAATGCACATCGCCGCGGCGCAGGAGATCACGGAACGACTGCTGCCGGCGCTCACCCGCCTGCACGCGGCGCTGGCCGACAAGGCCAAGGAGTTCAAAGACATCGTCAAGATCGGCCGGACCCATACCCAGGACGCAACGCCGCTGACCCTGGGTCAGGAATTCTCCGGCTACGCCGCGCAGGTCGAACATGGCACCGCCGGCATCTCGGGCGCGCTACCGGGGCTCTATCAGCTGGCGCAGGGTGGCACCGCCGTCGGCACCGGGCTCAATTCGAAGGCCGGCTTCGCCGAACTGTTCGCCGCAAAGGCGGCGGAGATCACCGGCCTGCCGTTCGTTACCGCGCCCAACAAGTTCGCGGCGCTGGCGGCGCACGACGCGATCGTCGCGACGTCCGGGGCGCTCAACGTGCTGGCGGCGGCGCTGATGAAGATCGCCAACGACATCCGCCTCCTCGCCTCCGGCCCGCGCAGCGGTCTCGGCGAGCTGATCCTGCCGGAGAACGAGCCCGGCTCCTCGATCATGCCGGGCAAGGTCAACCCGACCCAGGCGGAGGCGGCGACGCAGGTGTGCGCCCAGGTGATCGGCAACCACGTGGCGATCACCGTGGCCGGCGCCGGCGGGCAGTTCGAGCTCAACGTCTTCAAGCCGGTGATGATATACAGCCTCTTGCAGTCGATCCGGCTCCTGGCCGACGCATCCGCGAGCTTCGCCGCGCGCTGCGTTGCCGGCATCGCCGCCGACCGGGAGCGGATCGCCGCATCGGTCGAGCGTTCGCTGATGCTCGTCACTTCGCTCGCCCCGCATATCGGCTATGATGCGGCGGCGAAGATCGCCAGAAAGGCCCATGCCGAGGGCACGACGCTGAAGGCGGCGGCGCTTTCGCTGGGCCTGGTGACGGAGCAGCAGTTCGACGATTGGGTGCGGCCGGAGCGCATGCTCGGGCCCACCGAATAGAAGGCGGAGCGGCAGGAATCCGCGCCCGACAGACAACGGAAGCGAGCCATGCTGAAGCACGAACTAAGAAAGGACCAGGGGATCCTCATCGTCCGCCCGGTAGGGCCGCTGTCGGCCGACGATTTCGAATTCATCGCCACCGATGTCGACGCCCATATCGAGGCGCATGGCAAGCTCAACGGCCTGATGATCCACGCCCGAAGGTTTCCCGGCTGGGAGGATTTGTGGGCGGTGATGAGCCACCTGAAATTCGTCCGCGAGCATCACCGCAAGATCCGCCGCGTCGCGGTGGTCAGCGATTCCGCGATCCTGCAGTTCGCGCCGAAGATCGCCACCCATTTCGTCAGCGCCGAGATCCGCCAGTTCCCCTTCGGGGCGAAGGACGAGGCACTGGCCTGGCTCGGCGAGACAGGTTAGGCGATTGCACCCCGGCTCGGGGCCGGCCCCCGCAGCCCGAACCGGCCCGCGGGGTCACATCTTGAACTTGCCGCCGACGATCTCGACCTTGTCGACGCCTGCCGCGTCGATCGTGCCGACGCCTTCGACCGAGACCTTGCAGTCGTTGCAGACCGCCGATTCCTCGTCGCCGGCATGGAGCGTGAAGGTGTAGGCGTTCTCCTCGTCGCCGGTGATGATCGTCACCTCGTAGTCGCGGTTGTCGGTATTGCGGATGTCCAGCGCCGAGGCCGACCCGGCGGCCATCACCGCCGCAACCGCAACGGCAGCCACAATCGGAATTCGCGTCATAAGTCTCCCTCCGGTGCAATTGGCTTGTCGTCCAAGTCTGCGCGCGACATTCATCGCTGCGACCGGTTTGCTCGCGTCGTCGGGACCGTCCGCACCGCCCGCCGGAGACCCGCACTCCGACGGACCCATGTGCCGTGCGCCCGCCTGTTCCTCGTTTCTTGTCCCGTCTCGAATGGCTGACGAGCCGGATTCGTTGCCACGACACTATTGGCTATACCGCATGAGGACAAGCATTTCATGGCCGATTGGGGGTCCCGTGGCTCGCGCATCGCGCATGCCGGTTGTTGCCTCCGCGGGGCCGATTGGGCAGGATCGCCCCGGCGGGCCGCGTCCCGCCCCGGTCGGACCAACCCTAACGATCCAAGTCGCAGAAGGGACATCGCTTGCCACAGGACAGCATCGTCATCGTCGGCGCCGGCATATCCGGCCTGTCCGCCGCCTGGTTCCTGCACCGCAAGGGATTCGCGGTGCGCGTGCTCGAAGCGGAAACCCGTGTCGGCGGCGTCATCGAGACCGAGGCGGTCGACGGCCACCTGATCGAGCGCGGCCCCAACTCGACCATGCAGAAGCCCGGCACCCCCGACGATGCGCTGGGCCGGATCGTCGAGCAGACGGGCCTTTCGGCGCGACTGCTGGAGGCGGCGCCGGCGGCGCGCAACCGCTTCGTCATGCGCGGCGGCCGGCTGCTGCCGCTGCCCCTGTCGCCGCCGGCAGCGATCAGGACCCGGCTGTTCTCCTGGCCGGCCAAGCTGCGCCTGCTGGCCGAGCCCTTCATCGGGCGGGCGCAAGACGAGGAGACGGTCGCCCGATTCGTGACCCGGCGGCTCGGCCGCGAGTTTCTCGACTACGCGGTGGGCCCCTTCATCTCCGGCGTCTATGCCGGCGATCCCGCAAAGCTCTCGGTACGGGCGGCGGTGGCGCGGATCTACGCCCTGGAGCGCGACCACGGCTCACTGATCCGCGGCGCCATCGCTCTGCGCAAACTGAGAGGCGCCGGCATGCCGACGGGGCGCCTGGTCTCGTTCGATGAGGGCATGGCGGTGCTACCGGCAGCGATCGCCGAAGCGCTGCCAGCCGGCGCGGTGGAGACCGGCTGCCGGGTCACGGCGCTGGAGCGGAACGACGACGGCTGGCGTGTGCGCTATGACGGCTCGGACGGCGCGGCCGAGATCGACGCGGCCCATGTCGTCCTGGCAGCGCCGGCCGGCCCGACGGCGCAGCTGATCGAGGAACTGGCGCCCGAAGCGGCGACATTGCTGCGGGCCATCCCCTATGCGCCGATCGTCTCGGCCGGCCTCGGCTTCCGGCGCGACGACGTCGTCCATCCGCTCGACGGTTTCGGCTTCCTGGTGCCACGGGTCGAAGGCGTGCGCATCCTCGGCGGCCTGTTCTCCAGCACCCTTTTCCCGGGCCGGGCGCCGGAGGGGCGGGTGCTGATCACCGCCTTCATTGGCGGCACCACCGACCCGGACGCGGTGGCGCTGGACGACGAGGCGGTAACCGCCGCCATCACGAGCGACCTTTCGGCGGCGCTGGAGATCGACGGGGCGCCGCAACCGGTGCGCCTGGCGCGCTACCGCGCGGCGATCCCGCAATACACGCTCGGCCATCTCGACCGCGTCGCCGGCATCGAGGCGGCGCTCGCCAATTTTCCCGGGCTGCACCTGCGGGCCAGCTGGCGCGACGGCGTCTCGGTCGCCGACTGCGTGCGCAACGGCGAGAAGCTGGCCGAAAGCCTCGGCTGAGCGAGCCTGCCGGACGGGGCTAATTCAGGTAGCGCAGGAACCGCTCGCTGCCGGGCACGGCGTACAGGTTGCCGTAGGCGTCGTAGCAGCCGGTGCCCTGGAATTCCGCGAGATGCCCGTTGAGATATCCGGTCCCGTAGATGGCCCGGCAATTCCCCGTCGGCGGCGGTGGCGGCGGCGCCACGTAGACCGGGCGCGGCGCCACATAGACCGGGCGCGGCGTGGCCAGATGGCCGATCAGCGCGCCGAGCAGCAGCCCGCCGGCGAACACGGCGGCGCCGTCGTGGTGACGGTACTTGTAGTGGCCGTGATGATGGCCGTGCCCGTAGCCGCCGGCGACGGCCGGCGCGGCGAGTGCAAGGCTCGCAAGGACAGCCAGCGCGGCGATGGTCTTCTTCAGCATCGCAACCTCCTGTCACCCCCCGCCATGCAGTATAGCAGACCGCGGCCGCCGCATCACCCCTCGCCGGCGAGCAGCGGCACGAAGGCGACCGGCAGGCCCGGCTCGACCCGGATCTTGTTCGCGTCA
>JBFGQV010000018.1:0-29087 GCA_041563955.1 Alphaproteobacteria bacterium
CCATGACCTTCGCGGCCCACAGATCGTGGTGCTCGCGGGCCCAGTTCTCATCGACCGTGCCCTCGGTCATGCCCTCCAGCGCCCCCTCCACGCCGATGCTGCCGAGATAGATGTGACCGATCGCCATCGCGATCACCAGCAGCGCCGCGATCGCGTGCAAGATCGTCGACACCTGGAGGTACCACAGCTCGTCGACCAGGCTCGGGAACTCCATAAGGATGCCGGTCACGGACAGCACCGTGCCGGTCATCACGATCACCCAGAAATAGGTCTTCTCACCGAAATTGTATTTCCAGGACGGCGCATGGGCACCGAACAGGGAGCCGCCCTTGATGATCCATGTGGCATCGGCCATCTGGAAGATGTTGTCTTTCGCATAGGCGAACAGCATCACGACGAGACCGACGATGAACAGCGGCCCGAACAGGTTGTGGCCCTGCATCGCCGCGCTGGCCACGGCGCCGAACGCCGACGGCCCGATCACCGGCAGGATGATGTAACGGCCGAAGAGGATGATGAGGCCCGAGATCGCCAGCAGGATGAACACCGAGGCGACGAACCAGTGAACCGAGCGCTCCACCATGCTGAAGCGGGGCACGCGCTTGCCGGTCCGGCCGCCCTCGATCTTGACCTGTCCGCGCAGGACGGCGAACAGGATCGTCGCGCCAAGGGCGAGCAGCACGAGTATCCCGCCATACCAGGACACCGGCCCGTTGCGGATCGCCCGCCACTCCTCACCCTCGGATTGCACGAGGATGCGGGTGCCCAGCCGGGGATCGCTCAGCGTGAAGGACTCGCCCTGGCGCACGCGGCGCCACAGGTCGGAATCGCTCTCGGTGCCTGATGCCTCGCCAGGCACGTCTCCCTGCGCCAGCGCCGGGGAGGCGGCCAGCGGCAGTGGCGCATTCACAAAAACCGGGCCAGCCAGAAGGGTGGCCGCCAGCAGGACCCAACATACCAGACGCACGTTTCTCTCTCCCTCAGTCAACCGCCGAATTATGTTCGAACGGCGTTGCGGCGGTCGGTGCGACGACGTTCGCAGACAGTATTTACCACGTTCTGCCCGCCCATGGGGCAAGTTTGTGACGCGGCATCGCGGCCGCCCGCGCGCCCGAGCGTCTTGCCGTTGCCATGCTGCTACGGCGCCGGCTGGTCCGGCGGCGGCGGTGCCAGACCCGGCAACGGCGCAGGCGGGACGCCGGCCAGCGCCGGTTCCATGAACGCCTTCCAGGTCAGCGCCGGATACGAGCCGCCGCCGATGCCGGCCATGGCGGAGTTGTCGTCATTGCCGAACCAGACCCCGGCCGTCAGGTCCGGCGTGTAGCCGATGAACCAGGCATCGCGGCTGTCCTGGCTGGTGCCGGTCTTGCCCGCGGCGGGCCGCGCCAACCGGGCCTGCCGGCCGGTCCCCCAGGTGACGGCGGCGGTCAGCATGTCGTTGATCGCCGCAACGTCGGCCGGCTCGACGACGCGGCCGGGGCCGCCGCCGCTGCGCCGGTACAGGACGCGGCCGTCGCCGTCGTGGATCTCGGTTACGGCGTAGGGCCAGACGCCATAACCCTGGTTGGCCATCACGGCATAGGCCGCAGTGAGTTCCAGCAACGTGACCTCGTAGGCGCCGAGGGCCAGTGCCGGATCGGTATGCAGATCGCTGGTGATGCCGAGGCGCCGTGCCGCCGCCGCGACGTTGCCGCGACCGATCGATTCCGAGACGATGACCGCGACCGAGTTCAGCGAGCGCGCCGCCGCCTCGCGCAGCGAGACCTCGCCGCGATGCTGGCGCCGCGCGTTGCGGGGCATCCACCCGTCGACGGACACCGGCCGGTCCTCGATGCGGTCGCCGGGCCGCAGCCCGGCCTCCATCGCCGCAAGATAGACGAACAGCTTGAACGCGGAACCGGGCTGGCGCAGCGCCTGCGTTGCCCGGTTGAACTGGCTTTCGGCGTAGCTTCGGCCGCCGACCATGGCGACCACGGCGCCGTCCGGGCGCATGGCGACCAGCGCCGCCTGGCCGGCTGCACGGTCCCGTGCCGCGTCCAGATTGGCCGCGACCGCCCGCTCCGCCAGAAACTGCAGGCGCGGTTCGATGGTCGTCGCCACCACGAGATCGCCGCCCGCGTACCCGACATAGTCGCGCGCCCGCTCCAGCACCCAATCCGCCGCATAGCGGCTCTCGGCGCCGGTCCCCGTGCCGTGCACCGCAACGCCGCCCGCCCGCGCCCGCGCCGCCTGCCGCGCCGTGAGCCAGCCGGCGTCGACCATGCTGTCGAGGACCACGCCGGCGCGCCCGGCCGCAAGCTCGGGGCTGGATACCGGATTGTATCGCGAGGGGGCCTTCAGCAGACCCGCCAAAAGCGCCGCCTCGTAGACCGAAACGTCCCGCGCCGGCTTGCCGAAATAGCGTCGGGCGGCGGCGTCCACACCGTAGGCCCCCTGCCCGAAATAGACGCGGTTCAGGTAGATCGTGAGGATCTGATCCTTGCCGAACCGCCGCTCCAGCCACAGTGCGAGCAGCGCCTCCTGAACCTTGCGGCGCAGGGTACGCTCCGGCGACAGGAACAGGTTCTTGGCCAGCTGCTGGGAGATCGTGCTGCCGCCGCTGCGCAGGCCGCCGGCCCAGATATTGTCCCAAATCGCCCGGGCGATGCCACGCGGATCCACGCCCGCATGCTCGTAGAACCGCCGATCCTCGATCGCCAGCACCGCGTGCGGCAGGTGCGGCGGCAGCGCGTGCAGCTGCACGGCAACGCCGTATAGGTCGCCGTAATGGGCCAGCACGGATCCGTCCGCGGCCGTCAATGTGACGGCCGGCCCGCGCTTGCCTGCGGCCGCCTCGAGTTGCGCGATGTCGGGCAGGTCGTAGGCGTACCACGCCACCAGGGCGATCAGCCCCAAGACCCCCCAGACCGTTACGGAAAGCGCAATGCGGACCGCCCGCCACAGGCGGGTCCGTCGCTTGCGGCCGGACGGCGGACGGCGGCGGCGCCGCACTGATCGCTTGGTTTGCGCCATGATACCGTCTATAAACCAGTTCGCCGGAGTGCGGTCCGATTAATACACCCATGCCGGCGCGCCCTCAATTCGGATCGCACCGGCCAACGAAGAATAAAATTGTTCCAAACTACCGTCCACCCTGTTGTTTATTTTGAATAATATGATATATAAATTTGACAAGCTGGCTGGGCGGACGGGCCCGGCGGCGCAACGACGGGTATGAGACACGATGGATAGCTCTGGACGTCCCTACAGCAAAGCGTTCGAGATTCTCCGCAAGGCCGGGCTGCGCCCCACGCGGCAGCGTCTCGGGCTGGCGCGGCTGTTGTTCGAAAACGGTGACCGACACGTCACCGCCGAACAGCTTCAGGCCGAATCGGCGGCCGCCAGCATGCGGGTCTCCCTGGCGACGATTTACAATACCCTCAACCAGTTCTCGCAGGTCGGTCTGCTGCGGGAGGTCGTCGTCGAGCCCGGGCGCTCGTATTTCGATACCAACACCAGCGACCATCACCATTTCTTTCACGAGGAAACGGGGCTGCTGCAGGACATCGCCGGCGATGCGATCAGCGTCGGGGCCATCCCGCAGCCCCCTGCGGGCACCACGGTCGAGCGAATCGACATTATCGTGCGTGTGAATAACAAAGTTAAATGAATAGCTTGCATATCAGCAAGCTATATCTGTTTTTAAAATCATTCTAAACTGTTGACAAGCGCTTTGCGTTCTGCTTTATAGGGCGAACCGGGGATACGGCCGCAGGGCGCCGCCCCGTTCCACCGCAGGCGGCAGCCCCGCCGCTGTTATGGCACCAGACAGGAGGACACCATGTCGTTGAAAGGCAGCAAGACCGAACAGAACCTGAAGGATGCGTTCTCGGGCGAGAGCCAGGCGAACCGCCGTTATCTCTATTTCGCGCAGAAGGCCGACGTCGAGGGTTACAACGACGTCGCCGCGGTCTTCCGTTCGACCGCCGAGGGCGAGACCGGCCACGCCCATGGCCATCTGGAGTTTCTCGAGGAGACCGGCGATCCGGCGACGGGCGAGCCGATCGGCAACACCGGCGCCAACCTGAAGGCGGCGATCGCCGGCGAGACCCACGAGTACACCGACATGTACCCGGGCATGGCCAAGACCGCGCGCGACGAGGGCTTCGACGAGATCGCGGACTGGTTCGAGACCCTGGCCAAGGCCGAGAAGAGCCATGCCGGCCGCTTCCAGAAGGCGCTGGACACCCTCGACTCCTGACGGGGCGTGACGGCAACGGACGGTCCCGGCGGGGGTATCGCGCCCCCGCCGCGGCCTGCCGCCGGAGCCGGCCGGGCAAGCCCTGGCGCGCCTGTTGATCGACATCAATGATTCGACCCGGCCGGTGTGGCAGACGACCCGGGTCGTACTTCCGACCACTTCTCATCGTCAGGCAAGGATCGATACGATGCGTGAAGGTAGCCTCGATGCGCCGGTCCGCCACCCGATTCGCTGGCAGGACGCGGACTTCTGCGACGAAAAGAAGCTGGAGGAAGAGCTCCGGCGGGTCTTCGACATCTGTCATGGCTGCCGCCGCTGCTTCAATCTCTGCGACTCCTTCCCGCGCTTGTTCGATCTGATCGACGAGTCCGAAACCGGCGAGCTCGACAGCGTCGACAGCAAGGATTTCGGGCCGGTCATCGACGCCTGCACGCTGTGCGACCTCTGCTTCATGACCAAGTGCCCGTATGTGCCGCCGCACGAGTTCGACCTGGACTTCCCGCATCTGATGTTGCGTGCCCGCGCCGTCGAGCTGAAGACCGGCAAGCTCGGGTTCATGGACCGGCAGCTCTCCGAGACCGACCGCAATGGCCGGCTGGCCGGGCGCCTGCCGGGGCTCGCCAACTGGGCCTCGGACACCGGCAACCGCCTGACAAGGGGACTTATGGAATCGGTCGCCGGCGTTCACCGCGAGGCCGACCTGCCCAAATTCGTCGGCAAGAGCTTCTCGGCCCGCGCCAAGGCGAACCCGCCGCAGGTCAACGCCGAGGCGCCGGCCCGCGGGCGCAAGGCTGTGCTCTACGCGACCTGCTTTGGCAACTACAACAACCCGGAAATCGGCGAGGCGACGCAGGCCGTGCTGGCCCACAACGGCGTCGAGACCGAGGTGGTCTATCCGGAATGCTGCGGCATGCCACAGCTCGAGCACGGCGATCTCGAGCGGGTCTCCGGCAAGGCCGGCACCATCGCAGCGACCCTGAGGCCTTGGATCGATAAGGGCTACGACGTGATCGCGCTGGTGCCGTCCTGCGCGCTCATGCTGAAATTCGAGTGGCCGCTGATCGCCCCGGACGACGAGAACGTGAAGGTCCTGTCGGAGGCGACCTTCGACGTCAGCGAATACGTGGTCTCGATCGCATCGAAGGAGGGGCTCGCGGACGGGCTGGCGCCGCTGGACGGCGGCGTCGCCGTCCATCTCGCCTGCCATGCGCGGGCCCAGAACATGGGCGCGAAGGCGGCCGAGATGATGCGCCTGCTGCCGGACAGCGACGTTGCGGTGATCGAGCGTTGCTCCGGCCATGGCGGGTCGTGGGGCGTCAAGAAGGACAACTTCGAGGTCGCCCTGAAGGTGGGCAAGCCGACCGCGCGCCAGGCTGCGAAGAGCGGCAAGACGTATGTCGCGTCGGAATGCCCGCTTGCCGGAACGCACATCAGGCAGGGCATCGAGCGGCTTGACGGCGAGGCGCCGGAGATCGAGCTTGCCCCCCATCCGATCGTGCTTTTCGCGCGTGCCTACGGGCTGACCGACTGAACCTGGACACTGACTGCAACGGGATACCGCGACGATGGCCCACAAGACGGAAATCACCCGCGACGACATCATGGACATGGCGGAATACGGCGCGATCCGAAAGGAGCGCCGGCGCTCCCTGATCGAGAAGAAGAAACTGCGCCGCATCGCCATCGGCCCCGATGCCACCGCGCATTTCGAGGACTACGACAGCATGTGGCTGCAGGTTCACGAAATGCTTTACATCGAGAAGGGCGGCGCCGAACAGCTGGCCGAGGAACTCGCCGCCTACAACCCGCTGATCCCGAAGGGGCGGGAACTCGTCTGCACGGTGCTGTTCGAGGTCGACGATCCGGAGCGGCGCGCCAGGTTTTTGGCCACGCTGGGCGGTGTCGAGGAAACCATGTTCATCCGTGTCGCCGGCGAGGAGATCATGGGCAAGGCGGAAGAGGACATCGATCGGACCACCGCCGCAGGCAAGGCCTCCGCGGTGCAGTTCGTCCACTTTCCCTTCACCGACGCGCAGGTCGAGGCGTTTTGCAGGCCGGGTGCCGAGATCATCGTCGGCTTCAAGCACCCCGGCTACGGCCATATGGTGAAGCTGGCCGAAGACACCCGGCAGGCGCTGGCCGAGGATTTCGCCTGACGGAGCGGCGGCGGGCGCCTTCGGTCGGCGTCAATCGATGAGTTCGTCGGGAGCGACACCCCAGAAGTCGCCACGCTTCAGCCAGCCGCGATAGTTGCGCACCTCGACCCGGCACCAGCCGTCGATGCAGTCCTCGACCTCGGCGATGATACCGGGGCGCAACCGCACGACCGGCGGCGATGCGGAATCGGCCCGGCGGTACAGGGTGCGCTTCTCGCCGGTGACGATGATCGTGCGTTTTGTCGACAGGAGAGCGGAGTGGACCCAGCCTTCCTGGCCCTCCCAATCACGTATCTTGCGCCAGTTGTCCCACTCGGCGATGATCTTGACCGGCACGCCGGCGACGACATAGGTCCATTTCAGCGGGTACTGGCGCCCGGGCCCGACGCGCACATTGACCTCGTCCGCCTTCAGAGAGACGAAGCGCGGCACCGGCCGTTCCCCGGCGGATGCCGGCAGGAAGAGCGGCATCGAGACCAACAGCGCAAGGATCAAGGCCCGGTGGAGCATGGCTGGCATCGGCAGGCGAATCATCTGTGTCTATAATGAGACCGGCGGTGTCGAGGTCAAGCATGTCGGAGCCGGCCGGCGCGGCGCGCAGGGCTGGACAGGCGCGCCGCGTGCTGTATAACCGCGACGAGGTGCAGTTTCGAAGGTTGACCCATGGCGAAGCAGAAGATGAAGCGCAAGCCGCTGGTCATCGTGACCAGGAAGCTTCCGGACGTCATTGAAACACGCCTAATGGAGCTGTTCGAGACGCGCCTGAACCTCGACGATACCGCGATGAGCCAGGCGGAACTCGTGAAGGCGGCGCGGGAAGCGGACGTGCTTGTCCCAACGGTCACCGACCGGATCGACGCCGGCGTGCTGTCGCAAGCGGGCGATAATCTGAAGCTGATCGCCTCGTTCGGCACCGGCGTCGATCATATCGATCTGGCCACCGCCCGCAGCCGCGGCATCTCGGTGACCAACACGCCGGGCGTCCTGACCGAGGATACAGCCGACATGACCATGGCGCTGATCCTCGCGGTGCCGCGCCGGCTGGCCGAGGGCACCCGGCTCGTCCGCTCGGGCGAGTGGACCGGCTGGAGCCCGACCTCGATGCTCGGCCACCGGATCTGGGGCAAGCGGCTCGGGATCCTCGGCATGGGCCGCATCGGCTCGGCCGTCGCCCGGCGCGCGCGGGGGTTCGGCCTCTCGATCCACTATCACAATCGCCGCCGGGTACATGCCGATCTCGAGGCGGAGCTCGAGGCGACCTACTGGGACAGCCTCGACCAGATGCTCGCCCATATGGACATCATCTCGGTCAACTGCCCGCACACGCCGGCGACGTTCCATCTGCTGTCGGCGCGGCGGTTGAAGCTGCTGCGGCCGCACTCCTTTGTGGTCAATACCAGCCGCGGCGAGGTCATCGACGAGAACGCGCTGTCCCGGGCCCTCGAGTCCGGCGACATCGCCGGCGCCGGGCTCGACGTCTACGAGCACGAGCCCGCGATCAACCCCAAGCTGATCAAGCTCGACAATGCGGTGCTGCTGCCGCATATGGGTTCGGCCACGCTCGAGGGCCGCGTCGACATGGGCGAGAAGGTGATCATCAACATCAAGACCTTCGTTGACGGGCACAACCCGCCGGACCGCGTGCTGGAGACGATGTTCTGAAGCTGACGCTCCGCGGTCACCTGTCGGAACTGCTGCGCCTGGCCGCGCCGGTCGTCGTCGCACGCGCCGGTATCCTGACCCTGGCCACCGCCGATATCGTCATGCTGGGCCATTACGGTGCTGCGGACGTCGCCTGGTACGGCATCGGCATGACCCCCTTCATCGTGCTGCTGCTGATCGGTATCGGATTGCTGACCGGAACTCTGGTGATGACCAGCCATGCCCGCGGCGCGGCGACGCCGGAAGAATGCGGTGCGGTGTGGCGGCGCTCGCTGCCCTACGCGGTGCTCATCGGCCTCGTCGGCACCGGACTGACACAGTTCGGCGAAACGTTCTTTCTGCTGGTCGGCCAGGCGCCCGACATCGCCGCCGGCGGCGGCCGGGTCACGGCCATCGCCGGCCTCGCCCTTGTCCCGACGCTGCTGTCGGTGACCACCAGCTTCTTCCTCGAGGGGCTGGCGCGGCCGACGCCCGGCATGATCGTCATCCTCGGCGGCAACCTGCTTAACATCCTGCTCAACTGGCTGCTGATCTTCGGCCACGGAAGCCTCCCGGCCATGGGCGCCGACGGTGCGATTCTCGCCACCTCGCTGACGCGCCTGGCGATGGCGGTGGCCGCGATGTCCTACGTCTGGTGGATGCCGGACCGCGACGCGTTCGCGGTGCGGGTGCGGCCGACGCGCGGCTGGTGGCGCGCCGGGCGCGAGCAGTGGCGCCTCGGCTATGCCGCCGGCGCCAGCCAGGGCGTCGAATCCGTTGCCTTCAACAGCCTGACGATGATGGCCGGCCTGCTCGGGCCGCTGGCTCTCGCCAGCTATTCGATCACGTTGAACCTGACCGCGCTGATCTTCATGCTCGCGCTCGGGCTGGGGGCGGCGACGGCGGTGCGGGTCGGGGCCGCCCGCGGCGCCGGCGATCATGACGGCATGGTGGCGGCCGGCTGGGTCGGGCTGGCCGCGACGGCGACGATGATGGCCGGTTTCGGTGTACTGCTGTCGCTGTTCCGCGAGCCGGTGGCGATGTTCTATTCGGACGATGCGGCGCTGCGCGTCGTTCTGCCCGGCCTGTTCCTGATCGTCGCCTGCATCCTCGTTCCCGACGGCGGCCAGGTCGTCATGTCGTTCGCCCTGCGCGGGGCGGGCGACGCCTGGGTTCCGACGGCGCTGCACCTGCTGTCGTTCTTCGTGGTGATGATTCCCGCGGCCTGGCTGCTCGCCTTTCCGGCCGGGTTCGGCACCACCGGCCTGATGGTCGCGATCGCGATGGGCGCGGGCACCTCGCTGGCGATCCTCTCGCTGCGCTTTTCCATCGTCACCCGACGTCGGTGATCGTCGGGTTCTCCCCGCACAGCGGGCAGGCCGGGTTCTTCGGGATGGTCACGGTGCGCAGCATGACGTCCATCGCATCGTACAGCAGCAGCCGTCCAACAAGACCGTGGCCGAGGCCGAGCAGCTCCTTGAGCACCTCTGTGGCCTGCATGGTGCCGAGGACGCCGGCCAGCGCCCCGAATATGCCCGCCTGCTCGCAGCGCGGCGCGATCTCGGGCGGCGGCGCCGACGGAAAGATGCAGCGGTAGCACGGCTTGCCGGGCTGCCACGCCTTCAGCGTCGTCGCCTGGCCCTCGAAGCGCAGCACCGCGGCGGTGACCAGCGGCGTCTTCTCGAGGTAGCAGGCATCGTTGACCAGGTAGCGGGTGGGGAAGTTGTCGCTGCCGTCGGCGACCAGGTCGTAGTCGCGCACCAGCCGCCGCGCGTTCTCCGGGGTTAGCCGCTCGTTGTACTGCACCACCTCCACTTCCGGGTTGATGGCGGCGAGAGTCTCGGCGGCGCTCTTCGCCTTCGGCGTGCCAATGCGGTTCGTGGTATGGACGATCTGCCGCTGCAGGTTTGTGATGTCGACTTCGTCGTCGTCGATCAGTCCCAGGGTGCCGACCCCGGCCGCCGCGAGGTACATCAGCACCGGCGAGCCGAGCCCGCCGGCGCCGATCACCAGGACCCGCGACTGCAGCAGCTTGATCTGCCCTTCCTCGCCGACCTCATCGAGAATGATATGCCGGGCATAGCGATGCAGCCGCTCCTCGGTGATCTCCATGAACGAGTCCTCAGACGACGATCCCGTCAAAAAGTGCCGTCGAAAGATAGCGCTCGGCGAAAGAGGGGATGATCACAATGATGCGAGCGCCCTTCATGTCCGGTCGCTCGGCGATCTCCAACGCCGCCGCCAGGGCCGCGCCCGACGAAATGCCGACCGGGCAGCCCTCGAGGGCCGCCACCTTGCGGGCCACCGAGAACGAGGTCTCGTTGGCGATCGAAATGACCTCGTCGATCAGTTCGGTCTTCAGGATGGCGGGCACGAAACCGGCCCCGATGCCTTGGATCTTGTGGGGTCCGGGCTCGCCGCCGGACAGCACCGGGCTGTCCTCCGGCTCGACGGCAACGATGCGGATCTCGGGATTGCGGGCCTTGAACACCTCGCCGCAGCCGGTCAGCGTGCCGCCGGTTCCGACGCCGCACACCAGCACGTCGAACTCACCGCCGGTGTCCTTCCAGATCTCCTCCGCCGTGGTCTTGCGGTGAATCTCCGGGTTGGCGGGGTTCTCGAACTGCGACGGCATCGCCGCATCGGGCAGCGAAGCGATGATCTCCTCCGCCTTGGCGATGGCGCCCTTCATGCCCTGATCGGCCGGCGTCAGCTCGAGTTCCGCCCCCAGCAGCTTGAGCATCTTGCGGCGTTCCACCGACATCGAATCCGGCATCGTCAGGATCAGCCGGTAGCCGCGCGCAGCGGCGACGAAGGCGAGCGCGATCCCGGTGTTGCCCGAGGTCGGTTCGACCATCACCGTGTCCTTCTTCAGGGTGCCCTCGGCCTCCATGGCGTCGATCATGGCAAAGCCGATGCGGTCCTTGACCGACGCCAGCGGATTGAAGAACTCGAGCTTGCCGATAATGTCGGCGTCGACGCCGGCATCCGCGGCCAGCCGGGAGAACCGCACGAGCGGCGTGGCCCCGATGGTCTCGACCATGTTGTCGTATATCCTGCCTCTGAACTCCGGAGCGCCCGAACTCATCCTGTCCCCCTTCTGCGTCAGATCGTGAAATCTATGCTCTTCTTCGAGCGGCTGTCGATGCCCGCCTCGCGCGCCGTGCGGCAAAGGTTCTCGACGCTCACCGAATCCAGCTTGACCAGCGCTTCCTCCTCCATCTCCTGCCACAGCGGCTGCAGCACCACGCGCCCCAGCTCGGACCCGGTATCGTCGTCGCCGCTGTCCTCGCCGTCCATACCGGCGACGATCCTCACGATCTCACCCAGCGAAATGCGCCGGCGCTCCCGTGCCAGCCGGTAGCCGCCGCGCGGGCCACGGACGCCGCGCAGCACATCGGCGCGGACCAGCTGCTGCAGGACCTGCTCGAGATAGCGCCGCGGAATGCCCTGGCGCTCGGCGATGTCCTTGCTCTGCACCGGGTTGACGCCTGAGTTGTATGCGATGTCGACCACTGCCTCGATTGCGAACATCAGTTTCCGGGTAAGCCGCAACATCTTCTTACTTCCCCTTCGTGCCAGTCGACCCAAACCCGCCAGCACCGCGCCGCGATGCGGGGAGGTCCGCATCGCTCGCGACCTCGTGCCACACGCCTCGCGTCACGACCGATACCACCATCTGCGCGATTCTCATGCCGCGCGTCACCGTAAATGCCTCGTTTCCGAGGTTTGCCAGAATCACCTTTACCTCGCCCCGATAGTCGGCATCGATTGTGCCCGGGCTGTTCAGCACCGTAACCCCGTGTTCCAGCGCAAGCCCCGAACGCGGCCGCACCTGCGCCTCGTAGCCCGGCGGCAGGGCGATCGCCAGGCCGGTCGGCACCAGGCTGCGCGCGCCGGGCGCAAGCGACAGCTCGCCGCTGACCGCCGCCAAGAGGTCCATGCCCGCGCTGTCCGCGGTCGCATAGTCCGGCAGCGGCAAATCGGCGCCGTGCGGCAGGCGGGCAACTGAGATCGCTACGGCGCTCATGACAAGGCGGCGATATGGTCGGCAATCCGTTCGGCCAGGCGACGGGCGACGGCATCCTTGGACATCGGCGGCCAGTCCTCGACGCCACCCTCGTCGATGAGGTGGATGACATTGCGGTCGCCGCCGAACGTCCCTGTTCCCGGCGAAACGTCGTTGGCCAGGATCCAGTCCGCGCCCTTCTTCTTGCGCTTCGCTTTGGCATGGGCGATCACCTTTTCCGTCTCGGCGGCGAAGCCCACCAGCAGGCCGGGGCGCATATTGTCCGCCAGCGCCAGCGTTCGCAGGATGTCGGGATTCTCGATCAATTCCAGCTTGCGCGGGCCGCCGCCGTTCTTCTTGATCTTCTGCCCGGCCTCATCGGCGGCGCGCCAGTCGGAGACCGCCGCCGCGCACACCGCGACGTCCACGGGAAGCGCCCTGCGGCAGGCCTCCAGCATCTCGCGCGCGCTCACCACCTGGACAACGGTCACGCCCGGCGGGTCGGCAAGGCCCGTCGGCCCGCTGACCAGCGTCGTGTCCGCGCCCATGTCGGCCAGAGCCCGCGCGATCGCGTGGCCCTGCTTGCCGGACGAGCGGTTCGCGATGTAGCGAACGGGATCGATCGCCTCGTGGGTCGGCCCGCTGGTGACCAGCGCCCGGCGGCCGGACAGCGGCCGCGGCCGTTCCAGCGCGCCGCGCGACGGTGTGACCGCGACGCCTTCGCCGCGAAGGAACGCCTCGATGGCGCCGAGGATCTCCTCGGGTTCCGCCATGCGGCCCTCGCCGAACTCGCCGCACGCCATGTCGCCAACGCCGGGGCCGACCCGCATCACGCCGCGCGCGCCCAGCGTCTCGACATTGGCGCGGGTCGCGGAATGCTCCCACATCCGCACGTTCATCGCCGGCGCCACGAGGACCGGCTTGTCGGTGGCCAGCAGAAGCGTCGTGGCAAGGTCGTCGGCAATCCCCGCGGCCATCTTGGCGAGGATGTCGGCCGTCGCCGGCGCGACCACCAGAAGATCGGCGTCGCGCGACAGCTCGATGTGGCCCATCTCCGACTCGGCGGTCAGCGAGAACAGGTCGTCGTACACCGTGTCGCCGCTGATCGCGGCCAGGCTGAGCGGTGTGACGAACTGCGCGCCGGCACGGGTCAGGACGCAGCGCACGGCGACGTTTCGCTCCTTCAGGCGGCGGATCAATTCCAGCGTCTTGTAGGCGGCGATGCCGCCGGTCACGATCAGCAGAATGCGGTGTTCCGTCGTCAACGGTGCAATGCTCCCGAAATCTCTCGACGCGTCCGGCGAACCGGCCGAAACTACAACATGGAACTGTGATAATTAAATAACCGACCTTCGCCGCCGCGGCAACCCTGGCATGCAGGTGGCGGCGCAATTCGGATTCGACTTAAATTTGAGTTAATTTCCTTACGACTGCGAATCGATTGCGGCCGGCGCGGCGGCGGCCGGCACCAGTTGCGCCGCTTGCGCCTCAGCCGGCGAGCGCCAGCACCGCGGCGGCGGTGACCGCCGCGGCGGCGACCGCGGCGAAGACGATCGGCCACGGTCCGCGTTCGCGAGCCCGCATCGCCTCCACGGTATCCGGATGAAGGCGGATGCCGCCTTCGTCGATCATGCGGCTGGCATGGTCGAGCCGGTCGAACAGCGCCGGCAGCCGCTCGACCTGCAGCAACGCGGTCTCGGTCATGTCCCGGATGCGCGCCTCTGGGCCGCGGTTCGCCCGCATCCACTCCTCGATCAATGGCTCGGACAGCACCCACATGTTCACCCCGGGATCGAGCTTGCGGCTGACGCCCTCGGCGACCAGCATGGTTTTCTGCAGCAGCAGCAGCTGCGGCTGCGTTTCCATCTCGAACTGCTCGGTGACCTGGAACAGATGGGCCAGCAGCCGGGCAAGCGAGATCTGTTCCAGCGGCTTGCCGAACACCGGCTCGCCGATCGAGCGGGCGGCCTGCATGAAGGCCTCGCGGTTCATGTGGCCGGGCACGTAGCCGGCCTGGAAGTGGACGTCCGCCACCCGTCGGTAGTCGCGCTGCAGGAAGGCCAGCAGCATGTCCGCCAGGTAATTGCGGGTCTTGCGGTCGAGCCGCCCCATGATGCCGAAATCGACCGGCATCAGCTCGCCGCCGGCGCCGACGAACATGTTGCCGGGGTGCATGTCGGCATGGAAGAAGCCGTCGCGGAACACCTGATAGAAAAACACCCGCGCCGAGCGCTCGATGATGTCGCGCGGATCGAGACCGGTCGCGACGAGCTCGTCGACCTCGTCGATGCGGATCCCGGTCACGCGCGCCGTCGTCAGCACCCGCCGGCTGGTGCGCTCCCAATCGACGGCCGGCACGCGCAGGTCCGGGTCACCCTCGAAATTCGCGGCGAGCTCGGCCGCGGCCGCGGCTTCCAGCCGCAGATCCATCTCCAGGCGCACCGTCTCCTGGAAAGTGCGGACCACCTCCACCGGCTTGAGCCGGCGGAAGGGCGGGTGGGCCCGTTCCACCAGCCGCGCGACCCACAGCATCAGGTCGATATCCTTGGCCAGCTGCGCGGTGACACCGGGCCGGAGCACCTTGACCGCGACCTCGCGGCCGTCCGTGGTGGTGGCGAAATGGACTTGCGCGATCGACGCCGCCGCGATTGATTCGGAGTCGAAATGAACGAACAGCTTCTCGAGCGGCACACCGAACTCTTCCTCGATGATCGCCGTGGCCTCGTCGGACGGAAACGGGGGAAGCTGGTCCTGAAGGGCCGAGAGGTCCGCCGCAACCTGTTCGCCGACCAGATCCGAGCGCACCGAGAGCGCCTGTCCCAGCTTGATGAAGGTGGGCCCGAGCGCGTTGCAGGCGGCCGCCAGCCGCTCACCCGGACGACCCGGCACCCTGCGGCCCGAGATCAGCCGCACCAGCACCATGATACCCGGCGCAACGCCAAGCTGCTCGAGCGGGAACAGGGCATCGTGCTGGGCCAGCGTGCGCGCAATAAGGAGCAACCGGAACAGGTTGGCGACGGCCGAAATCATAATGGTCAGATCCGCCAGGCCGAATGGATCGCCGCGATGCCGCCGGACAGGTTGCGGTAGGTCACCTGCTCGAGTCCGGCGGCGACGATCCGCTCGACGAGCTCCTCCTGGGCCGGGAAGCGCCGGATGCTCTCGGCCAGGTATTCATAGGAGTCCCGGTCGCCGACCACCCATTCGCCCAATGCCGGCAGGACCGAGAAGGAATACCTGTCGTAGAGCGGCTCCAGCCATGGCCAGGCGAGCCGGCTGAACTCCAGGCAGAGGAACCGGCCGCCCGGGCGCAACACCCGCCGCGCCTCTTCCAGCGCCCGCTCGATTCGGGTCACGTTGCGCAGGCCGAAGGCGATGCTGTAAGCGTCGACGCTGGAATCGGCGACGGGCAGCGCCTCGGCATCGCCGACGACCCAGGAGACGCCGTGGACGATGCCGCGATCGATCGCTCGGTTGCGGCCGACGGTCACCATTTCCTCGGTCAGGTCGCACACGGTGACCCGCCCGCCGCCGCGCTCGAGGAAGCGGAACGCGATGTCGCCGGTGCCGCCCGCGACATCCAGCAGGTGCATGCCGGGTCGCGGCCGCAGCATGTCGATGAAGGTCGCCTTCCACAGCCGGTGGATGCCCAGCGACATCAGGTCGTTCATCAGGTCGTAGCGATTCGCGACGCTGTCGAAGACGCCGCGCACCAGCCGCTCCTTCTCGTCTGCGGGCACCTCGCGAAACCCGAAGTCGGCGACGTCGTCGTTGCGCATGCGGTCGGATTTGGGCATGGCCGCGACGATAGCGCAGCCGTGCCGGGTTTGCTAAAGCATTTTCCGCCTGCGTCGAATCGGCTCCGACCGACACGGGCGCCCCTCGAAGCCGGACCGATGCGGAGGCCGCCGCGATGCCCGAACTGCCCGAAGTGGAAACCGTGCGCCGCGGGCTGCAGCCCGTCCTCGAGGGCCGCGTCCTGGCGGATGTCGTCCAGCGCCGGCCGGACCTGCGGTTTCCGCTGCCGCCGCGGCTGCCGGCACGGTTGCGCGGCCGCCGCATCGCCCACATCGGCCGGCGCGGCAAGTTCCTTCTCGTCGAACTCGACGATGGCCAGGTGCTGATCCTGCATCTCGGCATGTCGGGGCGGCTGACCATCCATCGGGGCGAGGCGTCGCCGCCCGGCCGCCACGACCACCTGGAGTTCGTGACCGAGGACGGGGTGATCGTCCGCTTCAATGACGCGCGGCGGTTCGGGATGGTGGATTTCGCCCCGCCGGTCGACCCCGAGTCGCACCCGCTGCTTGCCGGCCTCGGGCCGGAGCCGCTGGGCAATGCATTCTCGGCTGCAGGCCTGGCCGCGGCGCTGTCCGGCCGCCGCACGCCGATCAAGGCGGCGCTGCTCGACCAACGGACCGTCGCCGGACTCGGAAACATCTATGTCTGCGAGGCGCTGCACCGGGCCGGGATCTCGCCGCGCCGGAGTGCCCACACCGTCGCCGGCAGCCGGGCGGAGCGCCTGGTGACGGCGATTCGCGACGTTCTGTCGGCCGCGATCGCGGCCGGCGGCTCCAGCCTGCGCGATTACGTCCAGGCCAGCGGCGAACTCGGCTACTTCCAGCACAGCTGGCAGGTATATGGGCGCGAGGGCCAAGCGTGCCTGAGGCCCGGCTGCGCGGGCACGATCCGCCGCGTCACCCAGTCGGGGCGCTCGACTTTCTACTGCACGGCGCATCAAAGGTGATGCGCGGGGCGCGGCGTTGATGCTATAGCAACGCCCATGTTGCGGATTGCCGGCACAGTGATCGTCCTGCTGGCGTTGACCGGCGCGCCTGCGCCGGCCGGCGCCGCCGATTTCTTCGAGCTTCTCGAGGATGTGCCGGTCATGCCGGCGCTGGCGCCCGTCGCCGATGCGGGGATCGAGTTCGACACGCCCTCGGGGCGCATCGTCGAGGCCTACGCCATCGGCGCCACCAGCCGCCGCGCGGTGCGCGATTTCTACCGGCGCACGCTGCCGCAGCTGGGCTGGCAGGCCGGCGCGGGTGACACCTTCCGGCGCGAGGACGAATCGCTGAGCATCGATTTCTTCGGCACCGACGGTGAGCTGACCGTCCGCTTCACCGTCGCCCCGGCAACCGATTGACGGCGACGACGGGGCGGTGCCTGCCGGATCGAAGCCGCACTGGCAGACCTTTACGCAGGGATATCTGAACGATGGCGTATGAATTCATCCTCGTCGAGAAACGTGGGGCCGTGGGCCTGATCACCCTGAACCGGCCGGCGGCGCTCAACGCGCTGTGCGCCGGCCTGATCGAAGAGCTGGGCCAGGCGCTGGACGACCTCGAGGCGGACGACGCCATCGGATGCATCGTGCTGACCGGCTCGGAGAAGGCCTTCGCCGCCGGCGCCGACATCAAGGAGATGCAGCCCAGGAGCTACATGGACATGTACTTGTCCGACTTCATCACCAAGGGGTGGGAGCGGGTGACCGACTGCCGCAAGCCGACCATCGCCGCGGTGGCCGGCTACGCGCTGGGCGGCGGCTGCGAGATGGCGATGATGTGCGACTTCATCCTGGCCGCGGACACCGCGCAGTTCGGCCAGCCGGAAATCACAATCGGCACGATTCCCGGGTCCGGCGGCACGCAGCGGCTGACGCGCTTCGTCGGCAAGTCCAAGGCGATGGAGATGGTGCTCACCGGCCGCATGATGGACGCCGAGGAGGCGGAGCGCGCCGGCCTCGTCAGCCGTGTCGTGCCGGCAGCGAAGCTGATCGATGAGGCCGTGCGAACGGCGGAGAAGATCGCCGCAATGTCCCGCCCGGCCGCGATGCTGGCGAAGGAAGCCGTCAACCGAGCATATGAGACGTCGCTCGCCGAGGGCGTCCGGTTCGAGCGCCGGCTGTTTCATTCGACGTTCGCCACCGAAGATCAAAAAGAGGGCATGGCGGCCTTCAGCGAGAAACGAAAGCCGAGTTTCCGGAACCGCTAGCCGGCCTCGGGACCGGGCTTGACGGGAATTGTCCCAGCCTATATAAACCGCCGCCTTGACGCGACTCATCGCAGATTTTGGAACGGATACATGGCGCATCACAAATCAGCCAAGAAACGGATCCGCCAGACCGTGCGGCGGACCGAGACGAACCGCAACCGGGTCAGCCGGATTCGCACCTTCGTGAAGAAGTTCGAGCTGGCCGCGGCCAGCGGCGATAAGGACGCTGCGGGCGCGGCGTTGCGCGCGGCGATGCCGGAGCTTCAGCGCGGCGTCCAACGCGGCGTCATCCACCGCAATACGGCGGCACGCAAAATCTCGCGCATGTCGGCCCGTTTGAAATCGCTCGGATAGCGCATCGGACCGCGCTCTGCGACACAATACCGCGCCGCAATCCGCCCGGGTTGCGGAGCGGTTTTTTTTCGCGGAAATCCGCCCTGCCTTTCCCCTGAAAATTCAAACCGCTGTTCGAAGTCAATCCTTTTTTTTGCGGTGTTCGCCTTTCGGTCTCATTGCATCGCCTCCGAAGCGCCGATACATTGGACGCCTGTGGGAGGCGAATTCATGAGCACGCCAGTTGCTCAGTGCCGTTTGTTACAATACTAACCAAATGAAAAAAGGAAATCGCGTTGTCGTGATGATGTAAGTTTGAGAAATCGCGGCAACGCCGGCTGCAGTTTTCTTTGTTTTTGTTTGTGTTTTGCGGTGTGTTATTTCGATGCGCGCTGTCGGGAAGTGTTGCGTCGAGACGCAGAAATCGTGCAATAGCAGCACGTTAAGGGACGATGAGGATGAACTAAAGATGATCCTGGTGGGCGCGCCATCGACATGCCGGGGCGGCCGCAAGGATGGGACGGGGGAATCACAGCATTGTGCGGCGCCGGGACGAGTCGGGCCGCGAAACCAAATGGCTAGGGTTCGGGCGAACCGGCTATTCGATCGGGTCTTTTGATGAACACCTATTTCGACGAAGACGTGGCGGCACAATGGGTTCGGGTAAGGGGACGGCTGAGGGCCGAATTCGGAGAGGCAGCATACAGAAGTTGGCTGAAGCCGCTGACACTGCATGAGGTGAGCGGCGGGCGCGTTCGAATCGGCGTGCCGACGGACTTCATGCGCGAGTGGGTGCGGTCGCAATACGGCAACCGCCTGCTCGATCTCTGGATCGACGAGAACACCGACATCCGCGGCGTCGAAATCGTCACCGCCCCGGCAGGCGCGACGGCGAAGAAGCCGGTGACGACCGTGCGCTGCGCTGCGCCGGCATTGGCCGCCGAGGGCACGATAGAGGGATTCGGCGCCGCGCTCGACCCGCGGTTCACATTCGAGAATTTCGTGACCGGAAAGCCCAACGAGCTGGCCTTTGCCGCGGCGCGCCGCGTTGCGGAGTCGTCGTCCGTGACCTTCAATCCGCTGTTCCTGTATGGCGGCGTGGGGCTTGGCAAGACGCACCTCATGCACGCGATCGCCTGGCAGATCAGCCGGCAGAGCCCGGACCGCAGGATCATCTATCTGTCGGCGGAGAAGTTCATGTACCAGTTCATCCGGGCGCTGCGCTACAAGGACACGGTCGCGTTCAAGGAGCAGTTCCGCTCCGTCGATGTTCTGATGATCGACGATTTCCAGTTCATCAGCGGCAAGGACAGCACCCAGGAGGAGTTCTTCCACACCTTCAATGCCCTGGTCGACCGCAACCGGCAGATCGTCATCTCGGCCGACAAATCGCCCAACGACCTCGAGGGCATCGAGGAAAGGATGCGCTCGCGCCTCGGCTGGGGGCTCGTTGCCGACCTGCATCCGACGACGTACGAGCTGCGCGTCGGCATCCTGCAGTCGAAGGCGGAGAGTCTGAGCGTCGAGATCCCGCAGAAGGTCTTCGAGTATCTTGCCCACAAGATCACGTCGAACGTGCGCGAGCTGGAGGGCGCGCTGAACCGGATCGTCGCGTCCGCCAGCCTGGTCGGTCGGCCGGTGACCCTGGAAAGCACGCAGGAGATCCTGCACGATCTGCTGCGCGCCAGCGACCGCCGCATCACCATCGAGGAAATCCAGAAACGGGTGGCCGAGCATTTCAACATCAAGCTCGCCGAGATGTCGTCGGCGCGGCGCTCCCGGGCCGTCGCACGGCCGCGCCAGGTGGCGATGTATCTCGCCAAGCAGCTGACATCGAGATCTCTCCCGGAAATCGGGCGCAAATTCGGTGGCCGGGACCACACGACGGTGATGCATGCCGTCCGCAAGGTCGAGGAACTCCGCACTGCGGATGCCGCGTTTGCGGAGGACGTCGAGCTGCTTCGGCGCATGCTCGAGAGCTGAGCGGGACCGGGCCGGAGCCCGGGCGGGGTCAAGTCCGGCGCCGCCCGCCCGGGACGGGTGAATGCGGTCGGCTTGCGGGCCCCGGTCGGGGATGCCGACAGGCGGCGCCAGGTCAGCAAAAATGGTGCGGATTCCGCGGCCCTTTGCTATATTCCGTGTCCGTTCGCAAGGGGACTGCGAGTCCCCGCGGTTCGGCGGCAGGCGGGCCGCCCCTCTGGGTGGCGCGGACCAGCGGAGAATACATCGGATAAACAAACGGAACCGGGCGGATTCCAGCCCCGCTGCACGCAACAGGTACGATGAAACTTACGATCGAACGCGCCACGCTGCTCCGGGCACTCGGCCATGTGCAGAGCATCGTCGAACGGCGCAACACCATACCTATACTCTCCAATGTCATGCTCGAGGCGCGGGACGAGACGTTGCGCCTGACGGCGACCGATATGGACATCAACATCGTCGAGAGCGTCCCGGCGGAGGTCGCCACCGCCGGCGCGACCACGGCTTCGGCCCATACGCTCTACGACATCGTGCGAAAGCTGCCGGACGGCGCCCAGGTCGCCCTGGAGAAGGATGCCGAGGCCGGGCAGCTCAGCCTGTCGTCGGGCCGCGCCAGGTTCAAGCTGGGTACGCTGGACACGTCGGAGTTCCCGGCCCTGTCCGACGGCGATCTGCCGAACCGCTTCACCGTCGCGGCGGTGGATTTCCGGACCTTGATCGACCGCACACGCTTTGCCATCTCGACCGAGGAAACGCGCCTCTACCTGAACGGCATTTACATGCATGCCGTATCGGGCGAGGGCGACGGCAGGCTGCGCGCCGTGGCGACCGACGGACACCGGCTTGCCCGGGTCGAGATGCCGCTTCCGGAAGGCGGCGCCGGCATGCCGGGTGTCATCATCCCGCGCAAGACGGTCAACGAACTGCGTAAGCTGATCGACGAGACCGGCGGCGACGTCGACGTCGCCCTGTCCGACACCAAGATCCGCTTCGGTTTCGACGACGCGGTGCTGACCTCCAAGCTGATCGACGGCACCTTCCCGGATTACGAGCGCGTCATTCCCGTCGGCAACGACAAGCTGATGGTCGTCGCCCGCAAGGATTTCGCCGATGCCGTCGATCTCGTGGCGACCATCGCGACGGAGAAGTCGCGCGCCATCAAGCTGGCTGTCGAGGGCCATAGTCTCGCGCTTTCGGCCAACAGCCCCGATGCCGGCTCTGCCGAGGAAGAGCTGGAGGCGGACTACGAGGGCGAGGCGATCAATATCGGCTTCAACTCCCGTTACCTGCTGGACATCACCCAGCAGATCGAAGGCGACAAGGCGCAGTTCATGATGGCGGACTCGAATTCGCCGACGATCGTACGCGACGCCGGCGATGACAGCGCGCTGTATGTGCTGATGCCGATGCGCGTTTGAGTGTGACCGCCCTGGCATCCGTCGAGACGACCCGAACCGCCGACGCCGCGGCCCTTTCCGTGGCGCGCCTGGCAACGACGCGGTTCCGCTGTTACCGGTCGGCACGGCTGGAGCTGGACCCGCGGCCGGTTGTGCTGACCGGACCGAACGGCGCCGGCAAGACCAATCTGTTGGAGGCGGTGTCGCTGCTTGCGCCGGGGCGCGGTCTGCGACGCGCCCGGCTGCCGGAAATCGACCGGCGCGGCGACGGCGGAGGCTGGGGCGTGGCGGCCACCGTGGAGACGCCGGACGGGAGGGTCGAGATCGGCACCGGGCGGGAGGCCGGCGGCGAGCGGCGCGTGGTCCATATCGACGGCAAGCCGGCGCGCGGCCAGACGGCGCTGGCGGATTTCGTCAGCGCGCTGTGGCTCACACCCGAGATGGACCGGCTGTTCCGCGAGGGATCCCACGCCCGGCGGCGCTTCCTCGACCGCCTCGTGTACGGCTTCGACCCGGCCCATGCCGGGCGGGTTGCCGCCTATGACCAGGCGATGCGCGAACGCGGCCGACTGTTGCGGGATGGCGTGGCGGATGCCGCCTGGTTGTCGGCGCTTGAGGAAACCATGGCGACGCGCGGCGTTGCCATCTCCGCCGCGCGGCTGGACATGGTACAGCGGCTGGACCGTGTGCTGGCGGAATCGAGGGGCCCGTTTCCGGGCGTGGCCCTGGCGGTCACGGGGACGGTCGAGACCTGGCTCGGTGGCGCACCGGCGCTCGCCGCCGAGGATCGCTTGCGGGCGGGGCTGGAGGCGAGCCGCTCCGTCGATGCGCAGCACGGGACGACCGCGGTCGGGCCCCACCGCAGCGACCTCGAGGCGCGGCACCTGGCCAAGGACATGCCGGCCGCGAACTGCTCGACCGGCGAGCAGAAGGCGATGCTGATCGCGATCGTGCTCGCCGAGGCGCGCCTCCAGGCGGCCGAGCGGGCGGTTGCGCCGCTGCTGCTGCTGGACGAGGTCGCCGCCCATCTTGACGAGGAGCGCCGGGCGGCCCTTTTCGACGAGGTCTGCGGCCTCGCCGGCCAGACCTGGATGAGCGGCACCGACGCCGGCCTGTTCGCGGCGCTCGACGGCCGGGCGCAACATTACGCCGTGGCCGATGCCACGGTGACGCGGATGGGCTGACGTGGGGCGAAGGACGGACGAATGAGCCAGAACGGTAAGAAAGACGCGGACGACAACGGCAACGGCGCGAACGGCGTGGGCGAATACGGCGCCGAGTCGATCAAGGTTCTCAAAGGACTGGACGCTGTCCGCAAGCGGCCCGGCATGTATATCGGTGACACCGACGACGGGTCGGGGCTGCACCATATGGTCTACGAGGTCGTCGACAATGCCATCGACGAGGCCCTGGCCGGATACTGCGATACCGTCACCGTCACGCTGAACGGCGACGGCTCGGTGACCGTCACGGACAACGGCCGCGGCATTCCCGTCGAGGTCCACAAGGAGGAGGGAATCTCGGCCGCCGAGGTCATCATGACCCAGCTCCACGCCGGCGGAAAGTTCGACCAGAATTCCTACAAGGTGTCCGGCGGCCTGCACGGCGTCGGCGTTTCGGTGGTCAACGCGCTCTCGGAATGGCTGGAAATGACGATCCGCCGCGACGGCAGGATCCATGAGATGCGCTTCGAGAACGGCGTGGCGCAGGCCCCGCTGACCGTCGTCGGCGAAAGCGGCGAGGCGTCGGGCACGGAGATCACATTCCTCCCGTCCTCCGCTACGTTCGGCATGACCGAGTTCGATTTCGCCACGCTCGAGCATCGCCTGCGCGAGCTTGCGTTCCTGAACTCCGGCGTGCGTATCAAGCTGACGGACGCGCGCCACCCCGAACCACGGATCGTCGACTTCCATTACGAGGGCGGCATCGAGGCGTTCGTGAAGTACCTCGACCGGGCGAAATCGGCGCTGCTGGACACACCGATCACCGCCACGGCGGAGCGCGACGGCGTGACCGTCGAGTTCGCAATGCAGTGGAACGACAGCTATCACGAGAGCATGCTGTGTTTCACCAACACCATCCCGCAGCGCGACGGCGGCACCCACCTGGCCGGGTTCCGGGCCGCGCTGACGCGGCAGATCAACAACTACGCGTCGGGCAGCGGCATCGCCAAGAAGGAAAAGGTGTCGATCACCGGCGATGATGCGCGCGAAGGCCTGACCTGCGTCCTGGCGGTCAAGGTTCCGGACCCCAAATTCTCGAGCCAGACCAAGGACAAGCTGGTGTCCTCGGAGGTCCGGCCGATCGTCGAGTCGGTGATCAACGACAAGCTCGGCCAGTGGTTCGAGGAACACCCGGCGGAGGCCAAACGGGTGGTGCAGAAGATCGTCGACGCGGCGCTGGCGCGCGAGGCAGCGCGCAAGGCGCGGGACCTCACCCGTCGCAAGGGAGCGCTTGACGTCGCCAACCTGCCGGGGAAGCTGGCCGACTGCCAGGAGCGCGACCCCGCGCGCTCGGAGCTGTTCATCGTCGAGGGCGATTCGGCGGGCGGCTCGGCCAAGACCGGCCGCAACCGGAAGTTCCAGGCAATTCTGGCGCTGCGGGGCAAGATCCTGAACGTCGAGCGCGCCCGGTTCGACAAGATGCTGTCGTCGGCCGAGGTGGGCACGCTGATCGCGGCGCTCGGCACCGGCATCGGCCCAGACGATTTCGACCCCGACAAGGCCCGTTACCACCGGATCATCATCATGACCGACGCCGACGTGGACGGCAGCCACATCCGCACCCTGTTGCTGACGTTCTTCTTCCGCCACATGCCGGCGCTCATCGAGCGCGGCTACCTGTACATCGCCCAACCACCGCTCTACCGCGTCGCCAAGGGCAAGTCGCAGGTCTATCTGAAGGACGACGCGGCACTGGAGAACCATCTCATGGACGCGGGCATCGGCGACGCCACCCTTACGCTGGCGGACGGCACCCAGCGGGCGGGAGAGGATCTGCGCGGCATCGCCGAGACGGCGCGCACCGTCAAGCACATGCTCGAGCAGCTGGCGCGCAAGGTCGGCAAATGGAACATCGTCGAGCAGGCGGCGATCGCCGGCGTGCTCAATCCGAAGGTTCTGGCGGATCCCGGGCAGGCGGAGGCGGCGGCGGACTATGTCGCCCGGCGGCTCGACGAGTTGTCGGATCTGTTCGAGCGCGGCTGGACCGGCGAAATCAACGCCGAGGGCGGGCTCACCTTCTCGCGCACGCTGCGCAGCGTGCCCGAACACTACCGGATCGACGGGGATCTGATCCGCAGTGCCGAGGCGCGCCAACTCGACGCCGGTGCGGGCGAGCTGCAGGCGGTGTACGCCAAGCCGGCGACGCTGACGATCAAGGAACACGAGACCCGGATCCTGGGGCCGGTCGGGCTGATCGATGCGATCATGGCGCACGGCCGCAAGGGGATCGATGTGCAACGCTACAAGGGTCTGGGCGAGATGAACCCCGACCAGCTGTGGGAAACGACTCTCGATCCCGACATCCGCACATTGCTGCAGGTCCGGATCAGCCATGCCGAAGACGCCGGCGAAGTGTTCTCGACGTTGATGGGCGACGTCGTCGAGCCGCGGCGGGAGTTCATCCAGTCCAACGCCCTGCGCGTGGAGAATCTGGACGTCTGACGGCCGCGCTCATTGTTTTGTAATGTTTCATTGGTATATTGTGGAAGCGTGCGCGCGGCCGCACGAGGCTGAAACCACCAGATGGACGATCTTTGACCAGAAAGCACAGTTACAGCTACAAGGACCTGCTTGAGTGCGCGCACGGACGCCTGTTCGGGCCCGGAAACGCGCAACTGCCGCTGCCACCGATGCTGATGTTCGACCGGATTACGCAGATCTCGGATGAGGGCGGCGCCTATGGCAAGGGCGAGCTGATCGCCGAGATGGACGTGAAGCCGGACCTGTGGTTCTTCAAGTGCCATTTCGAGGGCGATCCGGTCATGCCGGGCTGCCTTGGCCTGGACGCCATGTGGCAGCTTGTCGGCTTCTTCCTTGGATGGGTCGGCGGTCTCGGCCGCGGGCGGGCGCTAGGTGTCGGCGAGGTGAAATTCTCGGACCAGGTCCTCAAGACCGCCAAGAAGTTGACCTATCACATCAACGTCAAGCGCGTGATCATGCGCAGGCTCGTGATGGGGATCGCCGACGGCGTTCTGAAATGCGACGGCCAGCCGATCTACGAAGCAAAGGACATGCGCGTGGCGCTGTTCACCGCACCAGAGAGCTCCTGACGAGGTTCCGATGCGTAGAGTCGTCGTTACCGGGCTGGGCATCGTCTCCAGTATCGGCAACAATCAGCAGGAGGTCACCGACTCGCTGCGCGCGGGGCGATCCGGCATCGAGTTCTGCGAGACCTACGCCGAGCTCGGTTTCCGCTGTCAGATCCACGGCTCGATCAACATCGACCTGGACGCTCTGGTCGATCGCAAGGTCCGCCGATTCATGGGGGACGGGGCGGCATACAATTACGTGGCCATGCAGCAGGCGATTGAGGATGCCGGGCTGGAGGCGGCGGACATCTCCAACGAGAAGACCGGGATCGTCATGGGCTCGGGCGGGCCGTCGACGAGCAATCTGGTCGAAGCCGCCGACGTGCTGCGCGATAAGGGTGTGCGCAAGGTCGGGCCCTACCGCGTGCCGCGCACCATGTGCAGCACCAACTCGGCGACGCTGGCCACGCCGTTCGGCATCAAGGGCGTGAACTACTCGATCAGCTCGGCCTGTTCGACCAGCGCGCACTGCATCGGCAACGCCGCCGAGCTGATTCAGTGGGGTAAGCAGGATATCGTGTTCGCCGGCGGCGGCGAAGAGCTGCACTGGACGCTGACCGTGCTGTTCGACGCGATGGGCGCGCTGTCGGCCGGTTACAACGATTCCCCGACCCGAGCCAGCCGGGCCTTCGACAAGAACCGCGACGGGTTCGTGATTGCCGGCGGCGCGGGCGTCGTCGTGCTCGAGGAGCTCGAGCACGCACTGGCGCGGGGCGCCAGCATATACGGCGAGGTTGTGGGGTACGGCGCCACTTCGGACGGCTTCGACATGGTGCAGCCCTCCGGCGAGGGCGCGGTGCGCTGCATGCGGATGGCGCTGGCCGGGCTCAACGCTCCGGTCGGCTACATCAACGCCCACGGGACCAGCACGCCGGTCGGCGACACGCGCGAGATCGAGGCGGTGCGCGAGGTCTTCGGCGACGCCATCCCGCCGATCAGCTCGACCAAGTCCCTGACCGGCCATTCACAGGGCGCGACCGGCGTGCAGGAGGTCATCTACTCGCTGCTGATGATGAAGCACGGCTTCATCGCCGCGTCGGCCAACATCGACGAACTCGACCCCGAAATCGAGGGCGCGCCCGTGGTGCGTGAGACGATCAACGACGTCGCGCTGGACTGCGTGATGTCGAACAGCTTCGGTTTCGGCGGCACCAACGCGACACTCGTCTTCCGGCGCTACGCCGGATGATCCTGAAACTCCGCGTGCCGGCGGCGCGCACCGCGGCATTCCACTGGCGGGCAGGCAAAGGGCAATGAGTCAAGGGACAGGGTTGATGGCCGGCCGGCGCGGCCTGATCATGGGAGTCGCCAACAACCATTCGATCGCGTGGGGAATCGCGCGCAGCGTGGCGGCGCACGGCGCCGACCTCGCGTTTACCTATCAGGACGAACCGTTGCTCAAACGGGTCCGGCCGCTTGCCGAATCGCTGAACAGCGACCCGATCCTGTTGCGCTGCGATGTCTGCGACGACGCTGCGATCACCGATGTGTTCGGCGTCGTGAAAAACCGCTGGGGTGCGCTCGACTTCGTCGTCCATGCGGTCGCCTTTTCCGACAAGGAGGAACTGAAGGGCCAGTACCTCGACACGACCCGGTCCAACTTCGCCCAGACCCTGGACATCTCCTGCTATTCCTTCACCGCGGTGGCGCAGCGGGCGGCGCCGTTGATGGGGCCGGGCGGCAGCCTCGTGACCCTGACCTATGGCGGCGCCGAGCGGGTCATGCCGAACTACAACGTGATGGGCGTGGCCAAGGCGGCGCTGGAGGCCAGCGTGCGCTATCTCGCCAACGATCTCGGCAGCCGTGGCATCCGGGTTAACGCGATCTCGGCCGGCCCGATGCGGACTCTGGCGGGCGCGGCCGTCGGCAGCGCGCGATTCGTCTACAAATGGCAGGGCGAGAATGCGCCGCTCCGCCGCAACACGACGCTCGACGACGTCGGTGGGGCGGGCCTCTACCTGCTGTCGAACCTGTCGGCCGGCGTCACCGGCGAGGTGATGTATGTCGACAGCGGTTACCACATCATCGGCATGGCGGCGCCGCCGGCCTGAGCGCGGCGCGACGGGGTGCACAGACGAAGCGGCGGCCGCACGGGCCGCCGCAGGTCGTTTCGGTTGGTGGGCCTCTACCCGGTCACGCCTCTTCCTTGCGACGACGGTGCCGGTTGCGGCCGCCGCGGCGCTCGCCGCCCTCGCGGCGCCCCTCTCCGTCGCCGTCGCGGCGCCCGCCGGAGGGTCGGGACTCGCCGACCTGCTCGGTGATGTCCTCGCCGGTCGTCTGGTCGACGACGCGCATCGACAGCCGCACCTTGCCGCGATCATCGACGCCCAGCACCTTGACCTTGACCTCATCGCCCTCGTTGACGATCTCGGTGACGGTGGCCGGCCTCCCGTCGCTCAGCTCGGAGATATGGACGAGGCCATCGCGGCTGCCGAGGAAATTCACGAAGGCGCCGAAATCGACCACCTTCACCACCTTGCCGCTGTAGATTTCGCCAACCTCCGGCTCCGCCACGATCGACTTGATCCACTGGATGGCCCGATCGGCAACCGCCTGATCGACGGCGGCGACCTTGATCGTGCCGTCGTCCTCGATATCGATCTTGGCGCCGGTGACCTCGCAGATCTCGCGGATCACCTTGCCGCCGGTCCCGATGACCTCGCGGATCTTGTCGCGCGGGATCGAGAACATCGTGATCCGGGGCGCGTTCGCCGACACCTCCTCACGGGCCCCGCTCAGCGCCTTGGCCATCTCGCCGAGGATGTGCATCCGGCCCTCGTTGGCCTGCGCCAGCGCGATCTTCATGATCTCCTCGGTGATCGAGGTGATCTTGATGTCCATCTGCAGCGAGGTGATGCCCTTTTCGGTCCCCGCAACCTTGAAATCCATGTCTCCGAGGTGGTCCTCGTCACCCAGGATATCGGACAGCACCGCGTACTCGTCGCCCTCCTTGATCAGCCCCATGGCAATGCCGGCGACGGGACGGGTGACCGGCACGCCCGCATCCATGATCGCCAGCGACGAG
>JBFGQV010000019.1:0-29030 GCA_041563955.1 Alphaproteobacteria bacterium
AAGGAGATCGGCACCGCCTGCGCGCCGGAGGACGGCGAGGGGCGGATGATGGAGATCAAGGGCCGCGATTTGATGAACGGCGTGCCGAAGGAGCTGGTAATCAGCCAGCGGCAGATCGCCGAGGCGCTGGCCGAGCCGGTGAGCGCGATCATCGAGGGCGTCAAGACGGCGCTCGAGCACACCGCGCCGGAGCTGGCCGCCGACATCGTCGACAAGGGCGTCGTGCTGACCGGCGGCGGGGCGTTGCTCGGCAATCTCGACTTCGTGCTGCGCCACGCCACCGGTCTGCCGGCCTCGATCGCCGACGACCCGCTGTCCTGCGTGGCGCTCGGCACCGGCCGGTGCCTGGAGGAGATGAAGACGCTTAAGGACGTGTTAATCACATGATGCTAGAGCGTTAGACGAGGGTGAAACCACCGGTTGCGCGAGGAAGGTAGCGGACGGGATGCTGAGACCGAGACCGGGCAGGCTGATGCGCGCGTCGATGCCGTTCCGGCACAGCGCCCAGCGCTCGACATTCGCCCTGCTCCTGCTGCTCGCCGCCGGCATCATGCTGATCGGCAAGGCGGACCCGACCGTGTACGAGCGCACGCGCATGGCGGTGACGGACGTGGCGACGCCGGTCCTCGATGCGGTCTCGCACCCGGTGGCCGCCGGCGGCGAATTCATCGGCGACCTGAAGCTGCTGTACGCGGCGCACGAGGAGAACCGGGCGCTGCGCGAGGAAAACGACCGGCTGCTGCGCTGGCGGGCGGTCGCCGAGGGGCTGGAAAGCGAAAACGCGCGGCTGCGGGACATGCTCAACCTCGCGCCGGAAGCCCCGGCCCGATTCATCACCGGCCGCGTCATCGGCGATTCCGGCGGCGCCTTCCTGCGCAGCGTGCTGGTCAACATCGGCGCCCGCGACGGCGTCCGCAAGGGCGTTGCCGCGGTCGACGGCAGCAGCCTCCTGGGCCGGGTCGCCGAGGTCGGCGACCGCTCGGCGCGCATCCTTCTGGTCTCGGACCTGAACAGCCGCATCCCCGTGCTGGTCGGCGAGTCCCGCGAACGCGCGATCCTCGCGGGCGACAACAGCGACCAGCCCAAGCTCGCCTACCTGCCCGCCGAGATCAGCATCGCGCCCGGCGACCTCGTGATCACCTCGGGCCATGGCGGCGCCTTCCCGGCAGGCCTTCCCGTGGGCATCGTGGTCCGCCCCGACCCCGACAGTCAGGAATTGCGGGTGCAGCCGTTTCATTCGACCCACCGCCTCGAATTCGTGCGGTTGATGGACTTCGGCCTGACCGGCGTCCTGCAGGATCGGGATCTCGGCCCGGCCGGCCGGTGACCGGGCGGCGCCATGAAGCGATCCTCGTGGCAAGGCCTCGATACAGCGGCCCGCACCCTTACGCCGACCCTGCTGATCGTTGCCATGGTCTTCCTCGGCCAGCTGCCGTATTCGCTGTCCGGTCAGGCCTCGGTGACGCCGTATTTCGTGCTGATGGGGGTGTTCTACTGGGGGCTGCACCGGCCCGATTTGTTGCCGGCCGTCGCCGTCTTCCTGGTCGGATTGCTGCAGGACGCTCTCGAGGGCGAACCGTTCGGCGTCAACGCCTTCGTCCTGATCGCCGTATACTGGCTGGTGGTCTCGCAGCAGCGCCATTTCCGGGGCCGTCCCTTCCTCGTGGTGTGGTCCGGATTCGCCGCGGCGGCGCTCATGGCCGACATCCTGCGCTGGCTGCTGGTGTCGCTGGTGCTCGGCACGGTGCTCGCGCCGTGGGCGATCATGCTGGAATTCGTCCTGTCCGTGACGTTCTACCCGGTGCTCACCGTCGCCTTTGCGCTGGCCCACAGGACCCTGCCGCGGGGCGAGGTGGGCGACTTCGTCGACTGAGGCGCTGATGGCCCGGGAGCGGAGCAGGGCGGAAGTGTTCGGACGCCGGGCGGCGTTGCTCGCCGGCGGCAAGTTCGTGATCCTGTCGGCGCTCGGCCTGCGGCTCTATTCGCTGCAGGTCCTGGACGCGCAGCGCTACCGCGACATGGCCGAGGACAACCGGGTCAACCTGCGCCTCCTGGAGCCGACCCGCGGCTACATCGTCGACCGCTACGGCGCGCCGCTGGCGATAAATGCCCAGAGCTACCGGCTGGAGATCGTGCCGGAACAGGCGCAGGACATGGCGGCGACCCTCGACAGGCTGGCCCGGCTGATCGAGATCTCGCCGAAGGAGCACGAGCAGATCCTGGCCGCCGCGAAGAAGTCGCGCCGCGTGTTCCTGCCGGTCACCGTGAAGGAGGATCTGACCTGGGAGCAGGTCAGCCGCATCGAGGTTAACGCACCGGACCTGCCGGGGGTCGACATCAAGTCGCACGAGACCCGGCTCTATCCGTACGGCCACGCGACGCCGCATGTCATCGGCTATGTCGGCGCGGTCAACGAGGACGATCTGCAGGTCGACGAGGACCCGCTCCTCGAGCTGCCGTCGACACGGATCGGCAAGTTCGGTCTCGAGCGGCAATACGAACTGGCGCTGCGCGGACGGGCCGGCCGCAAGGAGATCGAGGTCAACGCCCTCGGCCGGGAAATCCGGGAATTCAAGCGGCGGCGGATCGAGGCCGCGCCGGGCCACGACATCGTGACCACGCTCGATCTCGGGCTGCAGCGCTTCATCATCGAGCGGCTGGCCGAGGAGCACGCCGCCGCGGTCGCGGTCATGGACGTCAACACCGGCGACGTGCTGGCGCTGGTCTCGACGCCGACCTACGATGCCAACCTGTTCCCCAAGGGAATCAGCCCGGGCGCCTGGCACGAGCTCGTCAACAACCGCTACAAGCCGCTGACCAACAAGGTGGTCGCCGGCCAGTACGCGCCGGGCTCGACCTTCAAGCTGATCGTCATGATGGCCGCCCTCAAGGCCGGCATCCGTCCCGGGTTCACGACCCGCTGCACCGGCTACATCGAGCTCGGCGAGCGCAAGTTCCACTGCTGGAAGCGCTGGGGCCACGGCACCCTCGACATGCTGGGCAGCATCCGCGAATCCTGCGACATCTACTACTACGAACTCTCGCAGCGGCTCGGCATCGGGCGCATCGCCGAAATGGCGCGCCGCTTCGGCCTCGGCGCGTCGACCGGCATCGACCTCGGCGGCGAGCGCCGGGGCAACGTGCCGGACGCCGACTGGAAGCAGGCGGTGATCGGCGACTACTGGCGCCCGGGCGACACGCTGGTCGCCGGCATCGGCCAGGGCTACGTCGAGGCGACGCCGCTGCAGATGGCGGTGATGACCGCGCGCATCGCCAATGGCGGCAAGGCGGTGACACCGCGCCTGACCCGCGACCTGTTCGTCGGCGACCGGGTCAGCGCGCGGCCGGCGGCGGAGGTTCCGGCGATCGAGGTGGACCCGTATGCGCTGGTCATGGCCAAGAAGGCGATGCACCAGGTGGTCAACCACGAGAAGGGCACCGCCCGCGGCTCGCGCCTCGTCGAGTCGGCGTGGACCATGTCCGGCAAGACCGGCACCTCGCAGGTCCGCCGCATCACCGAGGCCGAGCGCCGCAAGCGGGTGCTGAAGAACGAGGAGCTGGAATGGCTGAAGCGCGACCACGCGCTGTTCGTCGGCTTCGCGCCGTTCGAGAAGCCGCGCTACGCCGTCGCCGTGGTGGTGGAGCATGGCGGCAGCGGCTCCAAGGCGGCGGCGCCGGTGGCGCGCGACATCATGCTCGAGCTCGAGAAGCGCGAAAAGCAGCTGGCGGCCGGCGAATGGCCGACCCAGCAGGTCGCGCTCTCGGAGCCCGAAGACGAGTCCTGAGGCGGGGGGCGAGCCATGCAGAGCCTGTTCCACCGCCCCGGCGAGATGACGGCGCCCGAGCGCTTCGGCCAGATCAGCTGGTCGCTGGTCAGCCTGGTCTCGCTGCTCGCCGTGATCGGCATCGCCATGCTCTACTCCGCGGCCCTCGACGGCAGCCAGGTGCCCGGCAGCTGGGAGCCGTGGGCGAAGAACCAGGCGATCCGCTTCGCCGTCGGCATGGCGGCGCTGATCTTCATCGCGGTCACCGACCTGCGGATCTGGCTGCAATACGCCTATGTCGTCTACGGCGTCGCGCTGGCGCTGCTGGTCGGCGTCGAGATCGCCGGCACCACCGGCATGGGGGCGCGGCGCTGGATCGACCTGAAGATCTTCCTGCTGCAGCCCTCCGAGGTGATGAAGGTCGGCATGGTGCTGGCGCTGGCCCGCTACTTCCACTCGGTCAGTTACGAGAATGTCGGCCGCATCGTCTACCTGCTGGTCCCGGTGGCGATCGTGCTGGCGCCGGTCGTGCTGGTGCTCAAGCAGCCGGATCTCGGCACCGCCGGCATGCTGATGGTCGGCGGCGTGGCGATGTTCTTCATCGCCGGCGTGCGCATGTGGAAGTTCGCGCTCGGCGGCGTGCTCGGCCTCGCGGCGATCCCGGTCGCCTGGAAGTTCCTGCTGCACGACTACCAGAGGAACCGCATCCTGACCTTCTTCAACCCCGACAGCGACCCGATGGGCGCCGGCTACCACATCCTGCAGTCGAAGATCGCGCTCGGCTCCGGCGGCATCACCGGGCGCGGCTACCTGCAGGGCACGCAGAGCTACCTCAACTTCCTGCCCGAAAAGCACACCGACTTCATCTTCACCATGCTGGCTGAGGAATTCGGCCTCCTGGGCGCGCTCGGCGTGATCCTTCTGTACATGATCATCCTCGCCTACGGCTTCGCCATCGCGGTGCGCAGCCGCAACCATTTCGGACGCCTGCTGGCGCTCGGCCTGACCAATACGCTCTTCCTGTACGTGTTCATCAACGTCGCGATGGTGATGGGCGTCGTGCCGGTGGTCGGCGTGCCGCTGCCGCTGATCTCCTACGGCGGCACCGCGATGATGACGGTGATGGTCGCCTTCGGGCTGATCATGAACGTCTACGTGCACCGCGACCTGCGGCTCACCCGCGGCGGCATCGACGAGGACGAGTAGCCGGGCGCGTCTTCCCGGATCGGCGCCGGCAAACCCTGTCCGTCCCCCTGCCCCTCCCGCTGGAACGGTAACGGACATGGCGGACGCCCGTTCAGGGACATGGCGGACGGTCCGGTGTCGAGGGGCATCGTCGGCGTCAACGGTTGCGGTGCACCGGCCCGCGGCCCTGGATTCCGGGGAGCGGCCGCCCCATATGCGAAGGCGGGTGATGCCAATCAGGGGATGACAGCGCGGGGACGCTTTGCTATATCCCCCGGCGCGGGCGCATAGCTCAGTTGGTAGAGCAGCTGACTCTTAATCAGCGGGTCCAAGGTTCGAGTCCTTGTGCGCCCACCATTTTTCTCACTGATTCAATACGATATGAGAGTATCGACCAGTTGCTTTGTGCGCCGGCTTTTCCGTGTCAGCATAATGTCGACAAATCCTCGCTATGCCTGCGTCACGGGAGCGCACCGCGGCTTCCCGTAAATGTCTGGGCGACTTTTGCGGCGGTGCACCTTGCGGACCACGAGCGTGTCCCGCCACAGGCGAAACGCGGCGAATTCGCATGGATTCGGTTCTCGTCTCGTCGGCGCCCACGAATCAGACCTTCTTGGCGATCCATTCGTGGGCCGGGTCGTTGCGAAAACGCCAGGCGCGTTCCGGGCCGGCCATGACGTTCAGGTAGTAAAGGTCGTAGCCGTGCGGCGCGCCGACCGGATGGTAGCCGCGCGGGACCATGACGCAGTCGCCGTCCTCGACCGCCATGGTCTCGTCGATCGACCGGTCGTCGGTGTAGACGCGCTGCAGCGCGAAGCCCTGCGCCGGTTTCAGCCGGTGGTAATAGGTTTCCTCGAGCTGCGTTTCGGCTTCGGGCGCGGCACTGTCATGCTTGTGCGGCGGGTAGCTCGACCAGTGGCCACCGGGTGTGATCACTTCGACCACGAGGAGGCTTTCCGCCGGCTCCTCCTCGGGCAGGATGTTGCAAACGAAACGCTGATTGGTGCCGTCGCCCCGCGTCTCGATGCGCAGATCCTCCGGGCGGATCAGCCGCGCCGGATACTTGCCGGACCCCGGCGCGGAACATAGTGCCAGCTCCAGCTGAGTCTCCGACGTCACCTCATAGCGGGACCGGGCTGGCACATAAACCGACCAGGGCTTGCCTTCGAAAGGGGAGTTCCGTTCGCCGATCGTGCCGAAGTCATGCCCGCCGGCCGAAATGCTCGCCTTGCCAGCCAACAGGACCAGACAGGCCTCGCGGTCGCCGGTCTCGCAGGCAAGGGTCTCGCCGGGCTCGAGCTGGCACACCTCGAAGCCGACGTGAGTCCAGCCGGCACTTTCCGGCGTCACCGAGAGGATGCTGCCGCTCTCGCTGCGTGCGTGAGGTTTCACCAGAAGCCTCGACATCGTTGCCCTCTCCCATCTTGCTCGTCAGGCGGATCCTCCGCGGCTGCAATCGCGTCAGACCGCGACCGGTTTGCCGCTCTCCAACGAGGCCAGCGCGGCCTCCGCCAACGCCTGCGCCGCGCGACCATCCGCGCCATCCGGGCTGAACGCCGTGCCACCGACCACCGCATCAATAAACGATGCCAATTCCATCTTGTAGGCCTCTTCGTAGCGTTCGAGGAAGAAATGCAGCGGCGGATCGGTTCGGATGCCGTCCGCCGTCGCCTGCTGCACGCTTGTCGGCAACTGGTTTTCAGCACGCAGCATGCCCTCCGCGCCCAGCACCTCAATCCGCTGGTCATAGCCATAAACGGCGCGTCGGCTGTTGCCGATCTGGCACAGCGCACCCGAGCCGGTCTTCAGCGTGACCAGCGCCGTGTCGATATCGCCGGTCGCGCCGATCGCCGGATCCACGAGGCAGCTGCCGGTCGCGAAGACCTCGACCGGCTCTTCGCCAAGCAGCCAGCGCGCCATGTCGAAATCGTGGATCATCATGTCGCGGAACAGCCCGCCGGACACCCTGACATAGTCGATCGGCGGTGGCGCGGGGTCGCGGCTCGTAATCGAGACCATTTCAACCCTACCGATGCGTCCCTCCTGCACAGCCGCCTGCAGCGCCGCGAAGCTGGGATCGAAACGACGATTGAAGCCGACGAACATTGAGGCATTGCATTCGCGGAGCACCGACAGACAGGATTCGACCCGGCTGATGTCCAGGTGGATGGGCTTTTCGCAGAAGATGGCCTTGCCGGCGCGCGCTCCCGCCTCGATGTAATCGGCATGGGTGTCTGTGGAGCTGGCAATCACGATTGCCGTGACCGCCGGGTCAGCGAGCGCCGCATCAGCATGCGCCACATCGGCGCCGTATGTGTCGGCCAATGCCGCCGCGGCCTCGGTATCGACGTCGATGACATAACGCAGCCGGGCGCCGGGGTGCGCTGCGATATTGGCAGCGTGGACTTTGCCGATGCGGCCGGCCCCGAACTGACAGATTTCAATCACTGGCGCATCTCCCTGCCATGGCCCGGCCGTCAGGTCCGTGCGTTCCGGATACTATCGTACTGCCGTGTCCGGTTCCCGTCTAATCGGTGCAGTATGGGCGTTCAATTCCATCGACGATGGACCCCGACACGGCCCGTGTGGCGGGCACCTGTCTTCGCGGCTATAGTCGATGCGCACGCCGACGGGAGTGATCGATGAACCAGCAACGGGACTTCTATGCGGACCGGGTGTACCTGGTGACCGGTTCGACCCAGGGCATCGGCGAGGCGATCGCGATGTCGCTAGCCGATGCCGGGGTGGCGGGACTGGTTGTCTGCGGCCGCAACGAGACAAACGGCAACCGGGTCGCAGCGGCGCTGCAATCGGCCGGTGCCAAGGCCGAATACGTTTCGGCCGATCTTGAAAATCCGGAGGATTGCAGTCGGCTCGTCGCGGTCTGCGACCGGCGGTTCGGACGCATCGACGGTCTAATCAACGCGGCCGGTCTTACCGAGCGGGGCACGATCGAGGACACGAGTGTGGAGTTGTGGGATCGCATGTTCGCGGTCAACACGCGCGCGCCCTTCCTGCTGATGCAGGGGGCAATCCGCATGATCAAGCGCGACGGCCGCGGCGGCGCGATCGTCAACATCATTACCATGTCGAGCCATGGGGGGCAGCCCAAGCTGACGGCCTACTGCGCCTCCAAGGGCGCGCTCGCGACGCTGACGAAGAACGTCGCCCACGCCGTGCGCTTCGACCAAATCCGTGTCAACGGCATCAATATCGGCTGGACGGCGACGCCAAATGAGCATCTTGTCCAGCTTGCCGAAGGGCAGCCCGAGGACTGGCTGGCCCGGGCCTCAGCCCAACAGCCCATGGGCCGCCTGATCAGCACGCAGGATGTCGCCAATTTGACGCTGTTCCTGCTGGGGCCGGCATCCGGCGTCATGACCGGCTCGTTGATCGACTGCGACCAGATGGTGATTGGCGCCTACGACTGAGGCGGAACAAGGCGGCGGCGCACCGATCGCGAGATTGCGAAAGGCTCAGCGGGGAATGAGCGTTACCCCGTGTTCGGCGAGCCGAATCGACACCGCCGACCCCGCGGCAATCGGCGCCTCGACCCGCGTATCGACTGCGAACAGCTCGCCGAGCGGCGAGCCCAACAGATACTCGATACGGCTGCCAAGATAGATGGCCTTGGCGACCGTGCCGGCAATCGCGTCGGCGACCAGGTCGGTCGACAGCTCGATCGCCTCCGGCCTGATCGCCAGTTCCACCGGACCGGGGGCCAGGTTGCGGTGCGGCAGGCGCAGCTCCGCATCGCCCACCCTGACCACCGCGAGCGTGCCGTTGACCGCGGTGATCTCACCCTCGACGAGGTTTGCATCGCCGATGAAGTCGGCAACGAAGCGATCGACCGGAGTCTCGTAGAGGTCCCGCGGATTGCCCTCCTGCGCGATTTTCGCTTCGCGCATCACAATGATGCGATCGGACACCGCAAGCGCTTCCTCCTGGTCGTGGGTGACGTAGACGGTTGTCAGCCCCAGCGATTTCTGCAGCTCACGGATCTCCTCGCGGACCCGGCGCCGCAGCTTGGCGTCGAGATTGCTGAGCGGTTCGTCGAACAGCAAGACCTGCGGCTCCAGCACCAGAGCACGGGCGACCGCGACCCGCTGCTGTTGCCCGCCGGACAGCTCGCTCGGCAGACGGTCTCCATAGCCGGCCAGTCCGACTTGCGCGAGCCCGTCTTCGGCCACCGCATGCGCCTCGGCCTTCTTGCGGCCGGACACCACCAGCCCATAGGCGACATTCTCCAGCACCGTCATGTGCGGGAACAGGGCGTAGGACTGGAAGACCATGCTGATGTCGCGCTGGGTGGCCGGCAGCCGGGTGACATCGGTATCCCCGATCAGGATCCGGCCGCTCGTCGGCATCTCGAGCCCGGCGATCAGCCGCAGTGTCGTCGTCTTGCCGCAGCCGCTCGGCCCGAGCAGGGTCACCAGGTTCCCGGGCTCGACGGTGAAGCTGACCTCACGCAAGGCAACGACATCGCCGTAGGCCTTGGTGACCGTTTCGAACGTGACCGAAGCGGCCTTGCCTGATTTCGTCATGTCCTGCCCTTTGCGAGACCCGGTGTGCTGTTGTAGTCGGCGCTGCGGAACACGCGCCGCTCCCCAACCAGGAGTTGGACCAGGGAAATGGCGGCGAGCATGACCAGGATCAGCACCGATGAGTAGGCGATGGCGAGCCCGAAATCGCCGTTCTCGACGCGACCGATGATGTAGGAGGTCGCCATATCGTAATTGGCGCTGACCAGGAAGATGACAGCGCTGATTGCGGTTATCGCACGCACGAAACTGAAGACGAGCGCGGCGACGATGGCGGGGCGCAGCAACGGCAGGATGACGCGCCGCACGGTCGCGAAACTCCCCGCGCCCAGGGTCAGCGACGCTTCGTCGAGGCTGCGGTCGATTTGGCTCATCGCGGCGATCCCGGCGCGGACGCCGACCGGCATGTTCCGGAACATGAAACAGATCACCAGGATCGCACCGGTGCCGGTGATCTCGATCGGTGGCACGTTGAAGGCGAGGATATAGCTGACGCCGATGACCGTCCCGGGGATGGCGAAGCTCAGCATGGTGCCGAACTCGAACGCGTCGCGCCCGGCGAACCGCTGCCGGACCAAAAGGTACGCGGTCAACAGTCCGACCAGCGCGGTCAGGGGCGCAGCGATGCTGGCAATGGTGATCGTCGTCCAGAACGAGTTCCAGGCCGCGCCGCTCCACACCAGGCCACCCGCGCCGGTGGTAATCGAGAACGCATCGGCATAGTGCATCAATGTGAAACTGTGGTCGCGGCCCCAGATCTTGACGAAGCCGCCGAACATGATCATGCAGTAGATGATGGCGGTCAGCAGCGCCCAGGGCAGGGCCGTGCCCATCGCCAGCCAGCGCAGCCGACCGGGCAGCGCCACCGGCATCCCCGAATCGCCCTTGCCGGTCATCGTCGCATAGGACTTGCGGCCGAGCCACCGGCGCTGGGCGAAGAAGGCCGAGAGGGTAAATCCCAGGAGCACGATGGCCAACACGGCGGCCCGGCCCTGGTCGTTCTGCGCGCCGACGATGGCGAAGAAGATCTCGGTCGACAGCACATCGTAGTTGCCGCCGAGCACCAGCGGATTGCCGAAATCCGCCATGCTCTCGATGAAGCCGATGAGGAAGGCGTTGGCGAGGCCGGGACGCATCAGCGGCAGCGACACCGTGGTGAAGGTCTTCCAGGCATCGGCACGCAGCGTCTGCGCTGCCTCCTCCATCGACGGGCTGACGCCTTCGACGACCCCGATCAGCACCAGGAACGCGATCGGTGTAAACGCCAGCATCTGTGCGAACCAGATCCCGGACAGGCCATAGATCCAGCGACTCGGCTCGATCCCGACGCCCCAGCTGAGGAACTGCGTGACGGCGCCGGACCGGCCGAACAGAAGGATCACTGCAAGCCCGATGACGAAGGGCGGCGTGATGATGGGCAGCACCGTCAGCACCCGCAGCAGCCGCTTGGCGCGGAACCCGGTGCGCGTCGCCACCAGCGCGAATGCGAGGCCCAGCAATGTCGTCCCGGCGCCGGTCAGGACGGCCAGCAGCAGCGAGTTCCAGGCCGCGCCGCAGGTCAGCGCGCCGTAGAGGCAGTCGAGTCCCCAAATCGATCGGTCGGTCAGCTTCTCGAAAAATACACCCACCGAGTAGGCGCCCGAGTTGTCCCGCAGCGCGCTGGTCAGGATCCGGGTCACCGGGAAGAAAATGAACGCCCCGACAAGGGCGATGATCAGGCCGATGGCGCCGACCACGAAGCCGTCGCCGTCGATCGCGCCGCGCGCCGCCAACCCCTGGGTCAGAAGGAACAGGAATGTGGCGCTGACCAACATGGCGCCGTAGCCCATGCCAAACTGACGGTCGCCGAGCGGGCCGAACGCGGCTTCCAGCGTTGCAATATTCCAGCCGCGAAGGCCGATCGCAAAACCCTGCAGAAGAAGGTATGAAAGGCCGGCAACGCCGACAGCGATCAGGACCGAGGCGAGGATCGGATCGCTCCGCGGCCGGCCGAGCACACCGAGCGGGGCCAGCAGGAGCAGACCGAGCGGAGCCAGCCACGCCTTTCCGTGCATCGTCGCCTGCAGCAGTCCCGGCGAAAAATCGACGTCGAGCGGCCAGCCGTCGACGAGCCAAAGGAACGACCAGAAACCGTCCTCGACGCCATACCAAGGCAGGGCTGCATAGCCCACGATGCCAATGGCAAGCCAGAAAAGGACGGTCCTGGTCACGCCTTCAAACCGGTGGAGACGACAGCGATGTCTGCCCTGTCACGCACTTTCTATTGCGGCAGGGATTTAACCTCATCGTCCCATTTCTTCAGCAGCCGTCTGCGTTCGTCAGACGAGCCGTACTTCTTGAAATCGTAATCGATCAGTTTGATCTGATCGAGTTTCGGCGCCTCCTTGGGCACCTCTGCGCCCATATTCGACGGCACCTGGTAGGCGTTGGCCTGCACCGCGAGGCCCTGGACGTCGGCCGTGAGGGCAAAATCGACCCATCTCTTCGCCGACTCCGGATTCCGGGCCCCCTTTATGATGCTCATCGAGCCGATCTCGTATCCGGTGCCTTCACAGGGCGCCACGACCTTGATCGGAAAGCCCCGGACCGCCTGCGTCACGGCATCATGCATGAAGACGATGCCGATCGTCGTCTCGCCGCGCGCCGCCGCCTTGATCGGCGCCGAGCCTGACTTGGTATACTGGTTGATATTGCGGTGCAGCGCCTTCATGTAATCGAATCCGCCGTCCTCGCCGAACAGCTGCACCATGGTGGCCAGCGTCGTATAGGCGGTTCCTGACGAGTTCGGGTTGGCCATCTGCACCTCGCCCTTGTAGGCGGGCTTGATCAGGTCCTTCCAGCATTTCGGTTCCGGCAGGCCCTTGGCCGCCAGAAGCTCCGTGTTATAGCCAAACCCGAGTCCACCCATATAGATGCCGACCGTGCGATAACCGCTGGCCGCCGCCTGGTTCTTGGACCAGTCGGCGAGTTCGCTCAGCTTCGGCGACTTATACTCCTGGGACAGCCCCTCCTCGGCGGCCTGGAGATGCGGATCGCCCGTGCCACCCCACCACACATCGCCTTTCGGGTTGCTGGCCTCGGCCTTGATCTGGGCAAAGGTCTCCCCCGAGCTCTTGCGGGTCATCGCAACCTTGATACCGGTCCGCTTCTCGAATTCGGCGACCATGAGCTGGCACCATTCGATCTGCGGGCTGCAATAGAGGGTAAGTTTCTCGGCCGCGACTGCCGGCACTGCGATCAGGCCATGCCCCAGCACAGCCACGGCCAACAGGCCAGCCAGCATGCCGCCATTGCGGAATAGGTTTTTCATGAGAGTCTCCCTGTTTCTGTTCGCGGGCTGCCACAGTGGGTCTTCGTACGGGCCGCGCGCTGTTTGTTCTCGTATCCGACCCGCACCCAACCGGGCCCGACGCATTTGCAGCAGGCGTTCAGCGCCGGGCATCGGCCGGCAGGACCGGACAACGGACAGGATAGGCGGCGTCCGGCCCCGAACGCAATATCGGAGACCGGTTGCGTATCGCCGCCAACGCATCAGGCGAGGCCGGCCAGCCTCTTCATGGCGGAGACCAGCCGCGGTGCAGCAACGGCAATCACATTACCTTTCGACAGCCCGTCGTTGGCGAGGAAATCATTGGCCCAGCCGCCAGCCTCGCGGACTATGGCGATGGCCGCCGCGCCGTCCCAGGAATTGAGGTGCGGTTCGTAATAGCCGAGCAGGCGGCCGGCCCCGACATAGGTGATCATCAACGCCCCGGACCCGTTGCGGACGAACATGCCGCCCTCGGCCAGCAGCCTGTCGAGGAAGGCGATCGCCGGCGCCGGTGCCGTCCGGGTGGAGTAACCGATGCCGACCATCCCGTCGGTAAAGCTGTCGGCGCCGCTGGGGCGGATCGGCTGGCCGTTCACGGTGGCGCCGTGCCCGCGACGGGCGGCGAACAGCTCGTCCGCATTGGGATCGTAGACCACGCCGAGCAGGATATCCGTACCGACGACATAGGCGACGGATACGCACCAGACCGGGATGCCGGCAACGAAGCAGGCCGTACCGTCGATCGGGTCGACCACCCACAGGCCGTCTTCGGCACGCGCGGCACCGCTGTGGCCGCCCTCTTCACCGAAGAAGCCGTCCTCCGGGAACAGGGTTTCGAGCCGCTGGCGGATCAGCGCCTCGACAGCGACGTCCGCCTCGCTCGCCACGTCCTGCGCGCCCTTCTGGGTGACCTCGAGCTCGCCGAACCGCCGAAAAAAGTCAAGGGCCAGGGCGCCGGCCTCCCGGGCGATGTCCTGCGCGGCGTCAAAGCGCGTCTCGAGGTCCGCTTCCCTCATAGCCAAGCCCTGTAGTTTCCCCGGATCGCCCCAGCCATAGCATCTTTACCGTCGCTGCCGCCATACAGGCTGACCGGAGTCCGGTTCAGAAGTCGAACATCAGCGGGCCGCCGCGCTGTAGCTTGGCGCACCGAGTGCGCGGATGGCATGACGGGCGGCGGCACAAACCGGATTTTCGGTCTCCTTCAAGATCGACACACGGTCGTACCGGGTCGGGTCGCGGTTGACGGCGTCGCGCAGGGCCTGGCCAAAGGCCATGCGCAGCTCGGTGCCGATATTGAATTTGCAGATCTTCGAGGTCCGAGCCAGGTCCCGCCGCATCTCCACCGGCACGCCGGAGCCGCCATGAATGACGAGCGGGACCTCGGTGACCTGCTCAATCGCCCGAAGCGCCTCGCGGTCGATCTCGGCCGCCTTCGTCTCCTGCAGATGTACATTGCCCACCGAGACCGCCATCGCATCGACACCGGTCTCCCGGGCGAAACGGGCGGCGTCCTGCGGGTCCGTGCGGGCCGAGGCCTCGCCCTCGGCGTAGCCGACGAACCCGATCTCACCTTCGCAAGACAGGCCGGAGGCATGGGCGATTTCGGCGATGGCGGCGGTTTCGTCGATATTCTGGGCCAGTGATTTGCGCGAGCCGTCGAACATCACCGAGGTGAACCCGCAGTCGATCGCCGCGCGGCATTCCTCGGCCGTGTAGCCGTGGTCTAGATGGGCAACGACGGGGACCGCGGCGGCTTCGGCCAGGGTGCGGAACATGGCGGCGAGAACCGGGAGCGGGGTATGCGTGCGGCAACCGGGGCCGGCCTGCAGGATGACCGGAGCCGCCTCGGCCTCCGCCGCCGCCACATAGGCGCGGGCGTCTTCCCACCCCAGGACCACCAGCCCCGCGACGGCATAGCCTTCTTTGAGTGCCGGCTGCAAAACCTCGGACAGCGTCGCCAGGGTCATTTGAACTTGGCCACCATATCCATGATCCCGGGAATCGTGTGCAGCTGGTCGGCATGGGCCGGCTGGAAATACTGTTTCAGACTGCGCTGGCTGAGACCGCCCAGGATGGTGAAATAGTACATTTCGTATCCCGGCAGCACGGCGCAGGGGTGGTAGCCTTTGTCGATGCAGACCGTGGAGCCGTCGACGATGTGATAGGCGTCGCCGGGCTTGTCGTCCTCGCGCTGCAGCATCTGCAGGCCGGAGCCGTGATTCGGCCGGAACCGGAAATTGTAGGTTTCGTCGTGGCGGCTCTCGTCCGGCAACCGGTCGGAATCATGCTTGTGCGACGGGAAGCCGGACCACCCGCCCCGGCCGACCGTATACAGCTCGGACACCAGGAGACGCCCGACCTTGCCATGCTGCTGCTGGCCGAGGATATGCTTGATCTTGCGGTGCGTCTTGGTGTCGTCCGACCCGTACTGCACCATGTCGATCTCATCGCTGCGAACCGCGAACGGTTCCAGCGTCTTGTCGTATTTCGCGCCGGCGACAAAGACCTCGGCCATATCCGACACGCAGGTCATCCGCGCCGTTGTATCTGTCGGGACATAGACTCCCTCGGGCTCACCATCCCAGACATCGGTGACGCGGTTGCCGAGCTTTGCGTATCTCTCGCCCTCGACGTCCACGTCCACCGTTCCGGTTGCCGGTACGATGCAGGTCTCGTAACCGGGCACGCGGTATTCGAAGGCCTCGCCCTTTTGCAGCTTGACGATGTTGAAATAGTTGAGCGGAACGCAGGCGTTGTCTGCGTCGACGATCGGCCTGTTCCGGTTGTCATAGGGGGCGATATGCATGGCCTGTCCTTTCAGGGCCGGGTCGGGCCCGGATGGCTTGAGAGAAAGCTTTCCAGCTCCGCGGTCGTCGGCATGGCGGGGGCGCAGCCGACGCGCGTTACGACGATTGCTGCGCAGGCGGAGCCGCGCAAGACGCTCTCGCGCAGATCGAATCCGGCCGCCAGCGAGGCGACAAAACCGCCCATGAATGCGTCCCCGGCGCCGGTGGGTTTCAGCGGCTCGACCGCATAGACGCCGGTGCGGAACTCCTCGTCCCGTGTCAATGTGATCGCACCCTTCTCGCCCATCTTGTAGACGACGATGCTGGCGTCCGATGCGGCCAATTCACGTGCTTTTTCGAGTCCCCTGCCCTCGCCGCCGGCCATGAAATCGAACTCCAGGTCATTGCCGACAATGACGTCGCAGATGGCACCGGCACGGGAATAGGCCTCCGCCGCGACCTGCGGCGAGGGCCAGGAATAGGGGCGGTGGTCGACGTCGAAGATCAACGGCAGACCCGCCTCTTTCGCCAGGGTGAAGGCATGGAAAGCGGCGCTGCGCGAGGGCTCGGCCGCCAGCACCGTCCCGGTCGTTATAAGCGCGCCGTACGGCGCATAGTCAACCGCCTCCACATCCGCCATCGTCATCTGGAAATCGGCGGCGCCGTTGCGGTAAATCACCGACTGGTGGTCTTCGACCGTCGATTCGACGATGGCCAGCGTATTGCGCGCCTCGCCGCCGACGGATTTTACGTGCGTCTTGTCGATCCCGTAATGCGCCAGCTGGTTCAGCGCGAACCGGCCGATCGCGTCATCGGAGACCGCGGTGACGAGCGCCGCCTTTCCGCCGTGACGGGTAATTGCCGCGCCGATATTGGCCGACGAGCCGCCGAGGCAGGCAAAGAAATGCGATCCCTCTTCGGTCTTCGTGCCCGGCGGCTCGGGATAGAAGTCCATTCCGGCGCGGCCGATGATCACGAAATCATTGCGGCTGATGCGGGAGAGTGCTGTCATGTCCGATTAGAGACTCCGCAGCGACCTTCGCCTCCGGACCAGCTTTCGACCATTTCAGACGCCTTTCCGCTGTCGCGTCCGCGCTGCCTCGATATCCTCATGCGCGGCGCGGACAGAGGCGTTTTCGCTCACATGCGGCGTACCCACCTCCCACCAGGTATGCCCCTGCGCAGTCCAGCCCTCATAGGCATCGGCCTGCATGGCAATCACATATGTCCGGTCCGCCGCCTTGGCCCGTTTGAAGGCCTCCGCCAGCTCGCCGGCACTGGCGACCGTCTCAGCGTCGGCCCCCATCGCCCGGGCATGGCTCTCGAAATCCACCGCAAAGGGAGCGACGGCGATGTTGCAGTCCTTGATGAGGTTGTTGAAGGAGGCGTTGCCGGTGGCGTTCTGCAACTTGTTGATGACCGCAAAGCCGCCGTTGTCGAGCACCAGGATGATCAGTTTCTTCCCCGTCAGGACGGAGGAGTAAATGTCGGAGTTCATCATCAGATAGGAACCGTCGCCGGTGAAGACGATGGTGTCCTGTTCGGGCTCCTTTTCCGACTGCGCGATGCGCGCGCCCCAGCCGCCGGCGATCTCATAGCCCATGCACGAATAGCCGAACTCGACATCCACGGTGCCGCTCTTCAGGGTGCGCCAGTTGGCGGTCACCTCCGCAGGCAGGCCGCCGGCGGCGGCGACGATCCGGTCGTCGGGATCGCAAAGCTCGTTGACCACCCCGATCGCCTGGGCATAGGAGTTCGGGCGGTTTCCCGGCCGCACGTTCTCGGCCACATAGGCATCCCATTTGGCGCGCTCTGCCCGGGCGCCGGCGCTCCAGTCCTCGGGCGCTCGATACCCTGCGATGGCGTCCGAAAGCGCAGCCATCGAGAGTTTTGCGTCACCCACCACCGGCGCCGAGCGGTGCTTGCCGGCATCGTGGCGTGCAACGTTGACCGAAACGAAACGCGCCTTTCGATCGAACGCCGTCCAGGAGCCGGTGGTGAAATCCTGCAACCGTGTGCCGACGGCGAGGATCACATCCGCCTTCTCGGCGATCGCGTTCGCCGAATCCGATCCGGTCACGCCGATGGGCCCGATATTGAGGGGATGTTCCGCAACGAGGTTCGCCCGGCCCGCGATGGTCTCCGTGACGGGGATGCCGTGGGTCTCGGCGAAGGCGGTCAGCTCGGCCACCGCGCGCGAATACTGCACGCCGCCGCCGGCGATTATCATCGGCCGCTCGGCGCCCTTGAGCAGCGCTGCGGCGTCGGCGATCTCGTCCGCGTCCGGGGTGACACGGCGGATCCGGTGCACCTTCCTTTCGAAGAACTCCTCCGGATAGTCGTAGGTCCAGCCCTGGACATCCTGCGGCAGGCCAAGGAACGCCGGGCCGCAATCGGCCGGGTCGAGCATGGTTGCGATGGAAGCGGGCAGCGACTGGATGATCTGCGCCGGGTGCGTGATCCTGTCCCAGTACCGGGTCACCGGCCGGAACGCGTCGTTCACGCCCAGCGTCGGGTTGTGGAAGTTCTCGAGCTGCTGCAGGACCGGGTCCGGCAGGCGTGTCACGAACGTATCCCCGCACAAAAGCAGCAGAGGCAAGCGGTTGGCATGGGCCAGCGCCGCCGAGGTCACCAGATTCGACGTGCCCGGCCCGGCCGAGGCAGTGCAAAACATGAAGCGACGGCGCAGATGGTATTTGGCGTAAGCCGCCGCCGCGAATCCCATGCTCTGCTCGTTCTGTCCGCGGTACAAAGGCAAATCCTCGCGATGGTCGTGCAAGGCCTCGCCAAGGCAGGTCACGTTACCGTGCCCGAAGATCGCGAAGCCGCCGCCGCATAGGCGCTGCTCTTCACCGTCGATCTCGATATACTGGCTGGCGAGATGACGAATGATGGCCTGCGCCAGCGTCAGGCGAACTGTCTCGGCCTTTGCAGTCATGCGAGCCTCTGAGGGTTTCAGATGGTTTGAGGACCTGCGCGACACTTTTCGCGTTGACCTTGAGCCGGTATTGAGGATACGAATTTTGCAACCGGTTGCAAACGGATTCTTTTGCGGAAACAAAGCGGCGCCGAAGACCTGGGATCGGACCGGCAGGCACCGTGGCCCACCTTGACCGAGCGACAAGGCAAATGACATGACGATCAGAATTGGCAACGCGCCATGCTCCTGGGGCGTCGAGTTTGCGGACGATCCCCGCAATCCCGGCTGGGAAACCGTGCTGAAGGAATGCGCCGAGGCGGGCTACAGGGGCATCGAACTCGGCCCGGTTGGTTATATGCCCGAGGACCCGGGGATACTGGGCGATGCGCTGGCGCGCCACGATCTGGAACTGATCGGCGGTGTCGTCTTCCGGCCTTTCCATGATCCGGACCATTGGGAGGATGTCTTGGATGGGGCCGTGCGGACCTGTGCGGCACTAACGGCGCACGGGGCGCGTCATCTGGTGCTGATCGACTCGATCTCGCCACGCCGGGCGCCGACCGCGGGCCGCGCCGACGAGGCCGAACAGATGGATGCGGCGGAATGGGACGCCTTCGTGGATCGCATCCGGACCGTCGCCCGGATGGGAACGGAGGAATACGGGTTGACCGTCGGAATTCATGCCCATGCGGCCGGGTTCATGGACTTCGAGCCGGAATTACTGCGGCTTCTCGACCAGATCGACGAATCGGTGCTGAAGATCTGCCTCGACACCGGGCACCACAGCTATGCGGGGTTCGATCCGGTCGACTTCGTCAAGCGTCATGTCGGGCGGATCTCCTACATGCATTTCAAGGATATCGATCCGAAGGTCAAAACGGACGTCATCGCCAAACGCACGGGGTTCTACGATGCCTGTGCGCAGGGGATCTTCTGTAAACTGGGCGATGGCGAGGTGGATTTCCCGGCTGTACGCCAGGTGCTGATCGATGCCGGCTTCGAAGGCTGGTGCACGATCGAACAGGATCGCGACCCCGCGGGCAATACCGCCCCCATCAATGATGCAGTCGCGAACCGGCTCTATCTTCAGTCGATCGGTTTCGATTAGGGAAAGCCAGCCATGGAAAAGCTGAATTGGGGTCTGATCGGCGGCGGTGAGGGCAGCCAGATCGGCCCGGCGCACCGATTGGCTGCCCGGCTCGACGGTCTCTTCGAGTTCGCGGCCGGGGCATTGGACCACAGACCCGACGCGGGCCGTGCCTTTGCCCGCAGTCTGGGCGTACCGGCGGACCGGGCCTACGGCGACTGGCGCGAGATGCTGGACAGCGAGCGCGGGCGTGAAGACCCGGTTGATTTGGTGACGGTGGCGACCCCCAACGCGACCCATTTCGAGATCACGCAGGCGTTCCTCGAAGCGGGGTTTCACGTGCTGTGCGAAAAGCCGATGACGATGACCGTTGAGGAGGCAGAGGAGATCGTAAGGCTGGCCCGCAGCACTGGGAGGATCTGCGCGGTGAACTATGGCTATTCCGGTTTTTCGCTGGTGCGCCACATGCGGACCATGGTGGCGCGCGGCGATCTTGGCCGCGTGAGGGTGGTGGTGGCCGAGTTCGCACATGGCCACCACGCGAACGCGGCGGACGCGGACAACCCGCGGGTGCGCTGGCGCTACGATCCGGCGCAGGCCGGAATCTCAGCGCAATTCGCCGACTGCGGTATCCACGCTCTGCACTTAGCATCGTTCGTCACCGGACAGGAGGTAACGCGGCTGTCGGCCGATTTCGCCTCCTGCATCGAGAGCCGGGAGCTCGAGGACGACGCCATGGTCAATTTTCGCATGAACGGCGGCGCAATCGGGCGACTGTGGACGTCCTCTGTCGCCATCGGCCGTCAGCACGGTCTGACGATCCAGGTCTTTGGCGAGAAAGGGGGGCTTCGTTGGGCGCAGGAACAGCCCAACCAGCTTTACTGGACTCCCGTCGGAGGCCGCGTCGAGATCATCGAGCGCGGCGAAGCGAACCTCTCGCCCGAGGCGGACCGGAGCAGCCGCGTGACCATCGGCCATGCCGAGGGCATGCCGCTGGCGTTCGCCAATGTCTATGCTGATCTGGCGGAGGTGATTCGTGCGGGAAAAGAGGGCCGCACAGCCGACGTCGCAGCCGCTCTGTACCCGCGGGCCGAGGACGGGTTGCGCTCCATGGCAGCGGTTCGTGCCGCGGTCGCCTCGGCGCGCGAGAACGGGACCTGGGTCGACGCCCGCCCGTCCATGTTCAAAGAGGCCTGAGCGTTCCACGCTCGATGATGTGGCACCGGAAGAGCCGGGTTTCGGGTTCCCGGTCCCGCTCCTCCACCATGGCGACGATCAGCTCGATCGAGGAGTTGATGATCTGCCGGATAGGCTGGTGGATCGTGGTCAGGTCGACATACTCCCAACCCGCCATTTCCATGTCATTGAGGCCGATGATCCCGATATCATCCGGCACGGAAAGCCCACACGATTCGATCGCGCTGAGCGCCCCGATCGACAGGACGTCATCGCCGCAGAAATATGCCTCGGCCCGGTCGCCCCCGAGCAGGCGGTTCATTTCCTTGCGCCCCGCATCGAACGAGTAAGCATCGCCGAAACTGTAGCTGGCGCGAATGCCGGGGTGCCTGGCGACTTCCTCAAGGAAGCCTGCAAGACGATCCTGAGAGGACGTCGCGCCTTCTGGGCCACCCATGAAGCCGATATGGCGGTATCCGCGTTCGACCAAGGTTTCCGCCGCCATCCGGCCGCACGACCGATTGTCAATTCCGACGATATTGACCTTTGGAGCATCCGTGTGGCGACCGAAGGTATGCACTACGGGGACGCCCGCCTGCCGGAACGCATGGGCGAACAGGGGCGGCAGAGTCGAGGACGCGACGATCACGCCGTCGACGGAATATTGCTGCAACATGCGGATCGGGCCCGCCGCCTCGGTCTCGCCGGAAAGGTTGACAAGCAGCGGCCGCAATCCGCGTTCCTGGAGGCCCCGGGTGAACAGGTCGAAGACCTGAAGAAAGATCGGGTTGTGGAAGTTGTCGGCGACGAGTCCGATGAGCTTCGTGCGCCGGGTTGTCAGGCCGCGGGCGAGGATATTGGGATGGTAACCGAGCTCTTCCGCCGCCTGTTCGACCTTGCGTCTGGTCTTGGCCGAGACCGAGGCCCCCTCGGTAAAGGTGCGCGAAACCGCAGAGCGCGATACTCCGGCCCGTTCGGCGACGTGCTTCAACGTCACCGCCATGGCAGTGCACTGGTCATTCTTGTGTGTGCCGGTTCTGGCATGTGACCTCCGTTAAGCCCTGCGCCTCATTCCCCAAATCGTGACTGACGGCCCTCCGGCGCCGGTGTCCGCTCCGATGGCCGCATTGCAGCGCAGGCTCCAGGAACGCGTGGAGGCGGCAAAGCTTGGCAAATACCGGTCGAAGAGGCAAGCGTTTTGCAACCGGTTGCAGAGCAGATGAAATCGCGCTACTGTCTTTCCAGGTGCCCCTCCGTTCCAGCGAGGAACGGGGAGGGCCACTCTTGCAGGTGCGCATATTTCTATGGCTTGCAGCAATTCGGGCACTGGCGCCGGCAAAACGGGTCGGGTGACCCGGTAAACGCGAAACGATGCTTCCGGGGGGAAGCACTCGAACAGGGAGAATTTCAAATGAAGAAGCTACTTGTTGCCGGGCTTGCGGCCGTTGCGCTTGTCGGCGCGAGCATGGCCCCGGCGCTGGCCGAGGGCGAGCGGATCGTCTTGATCAGCCACGCCCCGGATTCCGATTCCTGGTGGAACACCATCAAGAATGGTCTGGCCCTTGCGGGCAAGCAGCTCAATGTGGAAGTGGAATACCGCAATCCGACCACCGGCGATATCGGCGACATGGCTCGCATCATCGATCAGGCGGCGGCTTCGAACCCACAAGGCATCATCACAACCCTCGCCGATTTCGACGTTCTGAGCGGTCCGATCTCGAAAGCAGTTGCCAAGGGCATTCCCGTCATCATCATCAATTCGGGCACGCCCGAACAGGCCGCCGAAGTCGGCGCTCTGATGTATATTGGCCAGCCCGAATACGATGCCGGACTGGCGGCCGGTCAGCGTGCCAAGCGCGACGGTGTGAAATCCTTCCTATGCGTCAATCACGTGGTTTCCAATCCCGTCGTTGGTGAGCGGTGCCGCGGTTTCGCCGACGGGTTGGGCGTTCCGCTCGGCAGTTCGATGATCGACTCCGGTCAGGACCCGGCCGAGATCAAGAACAAGGTTAAAGCCTATCTCAAGGCCAACCCGGACACCGACGCCGTCCTCACGCTCGGCCCAACCTCGGCGGATCCGACGATCGCGGCGCTGAAGGAAAACGGCATGGCCGGCAGCATCTATTTCGGCACCTTCGACCTCGGTGCCGAGATTGTAAAGGCCATCAAGGACGGCACCATCAACTGGGGTATCGACCAGCAACCGTTCCTGCAGGCCTACTTGCCGGTGATCGTTCTCGCCAATTACAATCGCTACGGTGTTTTGCCGGGCAATAACATCAATTCTGGCCCGGGCTTTGTTACCAAGGATGCCCTCGGGATGGTCGAAAAGTTCGCGGGCGAATACCGCTGACCGACTCAAGGAACGGGCGGCGCTTGCCGGCGCCGCCCGGGTATCTCTGAAAGCGCCTGTTCTTCGATTCGCAGGGTGACTTGTCATCCGGCATCCGCGTGACAGAACCGAATTGAACAGATGCAGGGGTGATAGCTGATGAGCGATCAATCCGTAACCGATACAGGTCAGGATGAGCGAATCAAGGAGACATCGCGATTCCGCCAAGCCCTGATCAGGCCGGAACTGGGATCCATTTGCGGGGCCGTCCTCGTTTTCGTTTTCTTCCTTCTCGTCGCCCGCGATTCGGGCATGTTTGCCGTTGACGGTGTCATGAACTGGGGCATCGTATCCGCCCAATTCATGATTATCGCGGTCGGCGCCTGCCTGCTCATGATCTCCGGGGAATTCGATCTCTCCGTTGGATCGATGATCGGATTTTCCGGAATCGTCATCGCCCTGCTTTCGGTGACCTGGGGGCTTCCCATGTGGTTAGCCATCCTGGTGGCCTTTGCCATGGCGATGTCGATCGGCTGGCTCAACGGATACCTCGTGATCAAGACGGGCCTGCCGTCGTTCATTGTGACATTGGCCTTCCTTTACATTTTGCGCGGCCTGACGATTTTCATCGCCATTTCGACGACAAACAAAACCATCATCGGCGGCGTTCGCGATGCGGCGCAGGGCGACTGGCTGGCGCCGCTGTTCGGGGGCAAGGTCCTGAAAGGCGTATTCGTCTGGTTGGCGGATATAGGGGTGGTCGACACTTTCGTGGCCGGCAATCTTGCCGGCCAGCCAGTGGTCGAGGGGATCCCCATGCTGATCGTCTGGGCGATCGCCTTGGTCGTTTTCGCCCACATTTTGTTGACGCGCACGAGATTCGGAAACTGGATTTTCGCTTCGGGCGGTGACGCGCAGGCCGCGCGATATACCGGTGTCCCGGTGAATCGGGTCAAGATCCTGATGTTCGTTTTCACGGCCTTTTGCGCCACGGTATTCGCCACCTGCCAAGTGATGGAGTTCGGCTCCGCCGCCGCCGACCGCGGCTTGCTGAAGGAATTCGAGGCGATCATTTCCGTCGTCATCGGCGGCGCCCTGCTAACCGGCGGATATGGCTCGGTGATTGGCGCGGCGCTTGGCGCCCTGATCTTCGGCGTCGTCCAACAGGGCCTGTTCTTCGCCGGCGTCGAGAGCTCCCTGTTCCGCGTTTTCCTCGGCACGATCTTGCTGCTCGCCGTTATTTTGAACACCTATATCCGGCGCATGATCACAGGGGAGAAGTAAGATGACCGAACCGATCATTCAGATGAAAAACATCGAAAAACACTTCGGCGCGGTGATTGCGCTGGCGGGCGTTTCACTGGATGTCGTTCCCGGTGAATGCCACTGCCTTCTTGGCGACAACGGGGCCGGGAAATCGACCTTCATCAAGACCATGTCGGGGGTCCACAAGCCGACCAAGGGCGAGATATTTTTCGAAGGCAAGCCGATGAATTTTGATCGGCCTCGTGACGCCATCGCGGCGGGAATCGCCACTGTCTATCAGGATCTTGCGATGATTCCGCTGATGTCGGTTTCGCGAAATTTCTTCATGGGTAACGAGCCGACAAAGAAGATCGCCGGCCTGTCTTTCTTCGATCACAAGCACGCCAATGACGTGACGATGGAGGAAATGAGGAAGATGGGGATCAACTTGCGCGGCCCCGATCAAGCAGTCGGCACACTCTCGGGTGGCGAACGCCAGACGGTCGCGATTGCGCGTGCCGTGCATTTTGGTGCGAAGATTCTGATACTCGACGAACCGACTTCGGCGCTTGGTGTTCGGCAAACATCGAATGTCCTTGCGACCATAGACAAGGTTCGCACTCAGGGCATTGCTGTTGTCTTTATCACCCACAATGTACGCCACGCGCTCGCGGTGGGGGACAGGTTTACCGTGCTCGATCGCGGTAAAACGCTGGGGACGGCGAAGCGCGGCGAAATCACGCCTGAAGAGCTACAGGACATGATGGCGGGCGGGCGAGAGTTGGCGACGCTTGAAGGGTCACTCGGCGGAACGGTATAGCCGCCCCCGGTTGGCTGGGTTAACCGACACAGCGTTTGGCTATTTCAGCGATTCGCCATCGGCCGATGCCGAGATCGTTCAGTTCGCGGTCATCAAGCTGGTTCAACTCACGAATGGTTTGCTGAACATCGCGCCAGCGGCGCAGGCGCACGAGAAGATTCGTAAATGGCATGATCATGAATCCTTATGTCGTCAAGCCTGACTTTATTGAGGCAGGCCAGCGTTGGGGAACCGCTTGTTCCGCAGGCCATATCTAGGCCTGAATGCGCATACGGAGAACAGCGATTTTTGCATCGCTGGCTTGCTCTGAGGACTGGCTTTGATCGTTCAGACCTCGCGCGCGCTCACGGCGGCTCATTTCATCCCATGCGTCGGCGCAAAATCCGCCAAACTCATCGTGCCCCTCCCGCAAGTCGATCTCTTAATCAGCGGGTCCAAGGTTCGAGTCCTTGTGCGCCCACCATTTGCCCTCCCGTTTTGGAATCGCCGGCGCCATGCGCCGCCTGCGGCCGGGCCGAATGGGTCTCACAGGCCGGACACGCCCCACCGCCGCCGCAACGCGGTCCGCGCGCCCGTTTCCGTACCTCGCACCCTGCGCCTACCGCTGCGAGAACTCATCGCACCCGAATCGCGCCGCCCCTTTCGCGCCGCCGCTTGCTGTGCTTGGATGGACCCCGGCGCGCCGCGAGTAGGGCGTGCTTCGGCCGGCGCCCGCCGGCCGCCCCAAACGACGAGGGAGGCAGAGATGCAACGCATGTTCCGCATGACGGCGGCGCCGATGCTGGCGCTGGCCGTGGCCCTGGCCGCGAGCGCGGCCGACGCGCAGGCACCGAAGCGCGAGATCACCAGGATCGCCGGCGACCTCTACCGGTTCCAGAACAACTTCCATTACTCGGTGTTCCTGGTGACGCCGGAGGGGGTGATCGTCACCGACCCGATCAACGCCGACGCCGCGTCCTGGCTGAAGGCCGAGATCGCCAGCCGCTTCGGGCGGCCGATCCGCTACCTGGTGCTGAGCCACGACCACGCCGACCACAGCGCCGGCGGCGAGGTGTTCGACGACAGCGCCGTCGTCGTCGCGCATGAGAACGCGCGCCGCACCATCATCGGCGAGCGGCGGCCGACCGCGGTGCCCGAGCTCACCTTCCGCGACCGCATGACGATCGCGCTCGGCGGCAAGTCGGTCGAGCTGATCTGGCCGGGCCGCTCGCATTCCGACAACCTCATCGTCATGCGCTTCCCGGAGGAGCGGGTGCTGTTCGCCGTCGACCTCGTCTCGGTCAACCGACTGCCCTACCAGACCCTGTCGGACGCCTACATTCCCGACTGGATCGACGCGCTGCGCATCATGGAGGGGCTCGAATTCGACATCCTGGCGCCCGGCCACGGGCCTTTGGGCAAGAAGTCGGACGTGACCGCACACCGGCAATATTTCGAGGACCTGCACGACGCCGTCCTGGCGGCCGCCCGCGCCGGCAAGTCGCTGGACGAGATGAAGCAGTCGATCCGCCTCGAGAAATACAGCGACTGGGGGCAGTACGAGAACTGGCGCGAGATGAACATCGAGGGCATGTACCGGCAGGTCACCCTGCACCGGCGCGGCAACTGAACGGGCCCGGCGGCAAGGTACAGGGCAGCGCCGCCGTCATCGTGCGGCGGCGGCCGGCCAGGAGGGCCGAGCAATTGGTCGACTCTGACCCTTCTGCCTTCAGTCGGGAAACTGCGTGTTGCGGATCTCGCCCCGTGCCAACAGCGCGGACGTGACGCGCCTGTCGATGGACGAGACCGGAGACTCGGTGCCGACCCATGCGTCGCCGCCGAAATACAATTGGAAGATCTTCTCCGCGGTGCGGGTTGCCAGGGCCTGCGTCGTCAGCGTCGGATTGGGGCCACCGATGCCATTGGCCAGCGCGGCGTTGTCGGCGACGAAGAGACGTTTGACCCACCTCGCCTCCGCGTTCTCGTCGAGCACCGAATTGGCCGCGTCCTGTCCCATCCGCATCGTCGAATGGGCGTGGATGACAAACGGCGGCTTGTTCACGCGGTACACTTTTGTCGCACCGAGAGAACGCAGCAGTTCAACCGCCTGTTCAACGAGGAATTCGCGGTTCCGCAAGGTCCTCGCCGACCGATTGCGGAACGGGATCTCGATCCTGGGCACGAGGCCGTGCTCGTCGGGCGGGATCGAGGTTGAAAGGCCCACGCGATTCTGCGGCTCGACGTCGTCGTCAGTGAAGATGTCGAGATGCAAGAGCCGGTCGACATTCGACATCGCCTCCTTCAACTCGAGCCCGACGAGTCGTCCGACTGCGTCGGCGCCGCGCGCATCCGGTAGTCCGTTGTCGTAGAAGCCCGCGATTCCGGCATCGCTGAGGTTGAAAAAGGCGGCGCGCGCACCGGGCAATTCGCCCACCACCTCCATCATGCCAGCGCCCGGATAGTCGATCCGCCCGTTGGAGGTGGGGCCGCGCGTGGTACCGGTGTCGAAGGGCATGACGCCGGAGACGACATCGATGTAGTGGTCGGTGAACCCGCGTCCGACCCAGTCGTTCGGGTTCGGCAGCCCGCTGTTGAGCCACAGCCGGGGCGTCTCCACCGCGCCGCAGGCGAGCACGATGACCTCCGCGTCCTCGGTGAAATACTCGCCGGTCGCGCCGACGCGCCACGTCACCGTGCGGGCGTGCCCGTTCGCGTCGGTGCCGATCTCGACCGCGAACGCGTCGGCGATCAGAGTCACCACCCGGCCGTGCCGGGACCAGGCATCGCAGGTCAGCGCCATCGGGATGTAACTGACCGACGTCGCGCGCTTGGCCTTGAGGTTCACCGGCGCGCCCAAGGGCTGATAGCAGCCCTGGCTACAGTGGCCGCAGAACGTGCATCCTTTCGCGACCGGGAAGCGCTGCTCGCGTGGTGCAGACCTCTTCCCCGCAACCCCTTGAGGCTGCAGTATCGCGTTCTGCTGCGGCCGGAAGGCCGTCCGGGTGATGTCCTTGGTCGTCTCCAGCGGCAGGCCGAGGTTCTGCGCGCCTTCGAAGAACAGCTCCTCCTTGCGGCCCACCGGCGCGGTCTGCACCGGCAGGGTGTGCTCGACCCACTCGTAATACGGGATCAGTTCGTCGTAGCCGAAGGGAAACAGATGCGCGGTATCGTAACTGTCGCGGTCCCGGCCCAGATAGCCCGCGAAGGCGCCCGGCGCAGCGCGCGGACTGTTGCCGCCGTAGTGGTTGGTCGAGCCGCCGACGCCAGACAGCTGCACGAGCAGCGTGCTCTGCGCCAGGTCCCTGACCCATGGTGGCCTTGCGCGGTCGGCAGGCCCGAAGCGGAAGAACCCGCTGCTCGGATTGTTGGCGTCGCTCTCGAAATGCGTCCAGTCGGTCTCGGGATCGGCGAACCGGGGTCCGGCCTCAAGCAACAGGACGTCGAGACCCCGCTCGGCCAGTTCCTTCGCCACGACGGCTCCCCCGCCGCCCGATCCGACCACGATGACGTCGCGCACGGTTGCTAGTCCTCTTCCTCCGCTTCCCCGGACCGGATCCTTTTGCGGCCGCCGAAATAGCCAAGAAACTCGTCGCGTCCGTCGGACACCCCCGGGTAGCCGGACAGCGTCCAGCCGACGGGTGTGCCGGAGAGCGAACGCGTGGCGGCATCGAAAACGCCGGCCTCGGAGTAAACCAGAAAGGCGCCAAACGGCAGCAGCACGCCTGCCAGCGACTTGAGTTCGTCGGTAGAGTCCATGATCTGGATGACCGCGGCTTTTTCTGGGAAAGCGAGATGCGCGAAATGCGATGCGAACCGGCCGCCGGCCGATGGGTTCACCAGCGCCGCCAGGTCATTGAGGATACTCGCGACGACGGCGGAGAAGCT
>JBFGQV010000020.1:0-28953 GCA_041563955.1 Alphaproteobacteria bacterium
CCGGAGACGCACCTGGCCAAGGCGGGGACGCCGACGATGGGCGGCTTCCTCATCCTGCTGGCGCTGTGCCTTGCGACGCTGCTCTGGGCCGACCTGACGAACGTCTATGTGTGGATCGTGATGCTGGTCACCGTCGGGTTCGGCGGCGTCGGCTTCGCGGACGACTATCTGAAACTCTCGCGGCGCAGCTCGCGCGGGCTGCCGGGCAAGGTCAAGCTGCTGTTCGAGATCGTCATCGCCGGCATCGCCGGCTGGATCGCCATGACGGTCGCGGACCCGGCCCTGGCCACCGGCCTCGCGGTGCCGTTCCTGAAGAACCTGCTGATCCCGCTCGGCATCCTGTTCGTGCCGTTCACGGTCTTCGTGATGGTCGGCGCTTCCAACGCGGTGAACCTGACCGACGGGCTGGACGGGCTGGCCATCGTCCCGGTGATGATCGTCGCCGGCTGCTTCGGCCTCATTACGTATCTCGTGGGCAACGCGGTGTTCGCGAACTACCTGCAGATCATCTTCGTGCCGGGCACCGGCGAGCTCGCGGTGTTCTGCGGCGCGCTGGTCGGCGCCAGCCTCGGCTTCCTGTGGTACAACGCGCCGCCCGCGATGGTGTTCATGGGCGACACCGGCTCGCTGTCGGTCGGCGGCGCGCTCGGCGCCATCAGCATCATCACCAAGCACGAGCTGGTGCTCGCCATCATCGGCGGGCTGTTCGTGCTGGAGACCGTCTCGGTCATCGTCCAGGTCGCATCCTTCAAGCTGACCGGCAAGCGCGTCTTCGCGATGGCGCCGCTGCACCACCACTTCGAGAAGAAGGGCTGGGCCGAGCCGACCATCGTCATCCGGTTCTGGATCATCGCCGCGATCCTGGCGGTGGTCGGTCTCGCCACCCTGAAGCTGCGGTGAGGAGGGGCCGGGCGCGATGATCGACCTCAGCCCCTTCGCCGGAAAGCCGGTCGCCGTCATGGGCCTCGCCCGCTCCGGGCTGGCTGCGGCGCGCGCGCTGGCCGCCGCCGGGGCCGAGGTGCGCGCCTGGGACGACGGCGCGGACGCGCGTGCGGCAGCGACCGAGGCCGGGCTGACGCTGGCCGACCTGTCGCTGCCGGAGAGCTGGGCCGGCGTCGCGACGCTGGTGCTGAGCCCCGGCATCCCGCATACCTTCCCGTCGCCGCACGTGGCCGCGCTGCGGGCCCGCGAGGCGGGCGCCGAGATCATCGGCGACATCGAACTGCTGATCCGGGCCGGGTGCCGTGCGACCTATGTCGGCATCACCGGCACCAACGGCAAATCGACCACGACCGCGCTGATCGGGCACATCCTGCGACAGGCGGGAAAGACGGTCGAGGTCGGCGGCAATATCGGCCGGCCGGCGTGCGAGTTCGAGATGCTGGGAGACGACGGTTTCTACGTCCTCGAGATGTCGTCGTACCAGATCGAGCTGACGGCCTCGCGGGCCTTCCACGTCGCGGTGCTGATCAACATCAGCCCCGACCACCTGGACCGGCACGGCAGCCTTGCGGGATACGTCGCGGCGAAGCGCGGGCTGGTCACCGGCAATCCGCCGGGGGCGACGGTCGTCATCGGCGTTGATGATGCGGAATCGTGCCGGATCTACGAGGAACTCCGGTCGGGCGCTTCGGTCCGGGCCGGCGACATCGAGCTCTGCGGCATCTCGGCCGGGCAGCGGGTCGCGCGCGGCGTCTACGTGATCGACGGTGTCCTGTACGACGACCGGACCGGAGGCAACCTCGAAGTCGCCTCGCTGCAGGGGATCGAAACGCTGCCCGGCTTCCACAACCACCAGAACGTTGCGGCCGCATATGCCGCCGTTTCCGCGCCGCTCGGCCGGATTCGTCTCAAATCCCGCACGATTATAGACGGAATCCGCAGTTTTCCGGGCCTTCCGCACCGGCAGCAGCGAATAGATAAAATCGATGGAATAAGTTATATTAATGACAGTAAGGCAACGAATGCCGACGCTGCAGCACGGGCGCTGGCCTGCTACGAGGATATCTACTGGATCGCCGGCGGCCGTGCGAAGGAGAGCGACCTTTCCGTTCTCGATCCGTATCTGTCGCGGGTCCGTCATGCCTTTTTGATAGGGGAGGCAGCGGACCGCATCGCGGCGGAACTGCGGGGCCGGGTCGATACAACAAGAAGCGGCGACCTGGAAACCGCGGTACGGAATGCGCGCGACGTGGCCTTACGCGAGGGAATCGCCGGCGCGGTCGTGCTTCTTTCACCAGCCTGCGCATCCTTCGATCAGTTCAAGGACTTTGAACAACGCGGGATCGAGTTTCAGAGGCTCGTGGCTGAATTGCCCGGGGGGTCTCTACGTACGTCCAAACGTGGAGATACCGTCTGATGCCTGCTCTGTCCCGAACCGATAACTCCGTCGTCGGCCGCTGGTGGTGGACCGTCGACAAATCAACCCTTTTCGCACTGCTGATGCTGGCCGCCGCCGGCATGATGATGACCATGGCGGCGAGCCCGTCGGTGGCGGCGAAGCTCGGCCTCAACCCGCAATACTTCATCGTGCGGCATGCCATGTTCCTGCCGCTGGCGCTGATCACCATGCTGGCGATATCGACGCTGTCGCTCAAGAACGTGCGGCGGCTCGCGCTCCTGGTTTTCCTTGCGGCGCTGGCGATGATGGCGATGACGGTGATCATCGGCGCCGAGGTCAAGGGCGCCGCGCGCTGGATCGACTTCGGCAATTTCTCGGTCCAGCCGTCGGAGTTCATGAAGCCGGCCTTCGTGGTGCTGACCGCCTGGCTGCTCGCCCCGCGGCCCTTCAACCGTGAGATTCCGGGGGCGGCGATCTGCACCCTGCTATTCACCGTCGTGATCGGCCTGCTGCTGGCACAGCCGGATGTCGGGCAGGCCGGCGTCGTCGCCGCCGTGTGGCTGTCCCAATGGTTCCTGGCCGGCCTGTCGATCGCGTGGATCGGCGGCTCCGCGATTCTCGGCGCGCTCGGCATGGTCGCCGCGTATTTCACCTTCCCGCACGTCGCCCTGCGGATCAACCGGTTCATCGACCCGAACGCCGACACCAGCTATCAGGTGGAGCGGGCGATGCAGGCCTTCATGTCGGGCGGCTACACCGGGCAGGGGCCCGGCGAGGGCATCATCAAGGCGAGCATCCCGGACATCCATACCGACACCATCCTCGCCGCCGCGGCAGAGGAGTTCGGGCTGGTCGCCACGCTGGCGATCGCCGCGCTGTTCGCCTTCATCGTGTTGCGCGGTTTCTACCGCCTGTTCAGCGAGCACAACGTGTTCGTCACGCTGGCCGGCTTCGGGCTGCTGGTGCAGTTCGGCCTGCAGGCGCTGATCAACATGGGCTCGACCCTCAACCTGATCCCCACCAAGGGCATGACGCTGCCGTTCATGTCCTACGGGGGATCGTCGCTTCTGGCCATGTCGTTCGGCATGGGCATGTTGCTGGCACTCACAAGGAGGCGCGTCGGGGAGGCAGAGTGACGAGTAGAGCCGATGGTCCGATTGTACTTGCGACTGGCGGAACCGGGGGGCATGTCTTCCCGGCGCAGGCTCTTGCGCGCGCCCTCGTCGCCCGCGGCTACCGGCTCGTCCTCGTCACCGACCGCAGGGGCAGCGCTTATGGCGGCCTGCTCGGCGACCTCGAGACCCACCGCATCCGCGCAGCAGGCATCAGTGGACGCGGGCTGACGGCACGCATATCGGCGGTTTTCCAGCTGGGCCTGGGACTGCTTCAAGCGCGTCGCCTCTTGAAGCAGCTCAGGCCCAGAGCCGTTGTGGGGTTCGGCGGCTATCCGTCGGTACCGACGATGGTGGCGGCGGCACAACTGCGATTCACGACCGTGATCCACGAGCAGAACGCGGTGCTCGGCCGCGCCAACCGGTGGCTGGCGCCGCGCGCCGACCGCATCGCCACCGCCTTCGACACGACAGCCATGCTGCAGGAGGCCGACGCCAGCCGCGCCGTGCGCACCGGCAACCCGGTCCGGCCCGAGATCGTCGCCGCGTCACAGCCCTACCAGGCGCCGACCGGCGACGGCCCGATCGAGATCCTGGTAACCGGTGGCAGCCAGGGGGCGTCGATCTTCGCGGAGATCATCCCGGCCGCCCTGGCGGCCCTGCCGGCCGGGCTTCGCAGCCGCCTGAAGGTCACCCAGCAGTGCCGGGAGGGCGATATCGATGCCGTGAGGCGCAGCTACGCGGATGGCGGCATCACGGCCGAGCTCGCCACCTTCATCACAGACATGCCCGAACGCCTCGCCCGGGCGCATCTGGCAATTTGCCGTTCCGGCGCATCGACTGTCGCCGAGCTCGCGGCCGCCGGGCGCCCCGCCATCATGGTCCCGTACCCGCACGCTATCGACGACCACCAGCGCGAAAACGCGGCGCGGCTGTGCGATGCGGGGGGCGGCTGGCAGTTGCCGCAGGGCGATGCGACGGCGGCGGCCCTGTCCGAGCTGGTCGGGTCGCTGCTCGCGGAGCCGACGCGTCTGCAGCGCGCCGCTTCCTGCGCCCACCGCATCGGCGCGCCGGACGCAACGGAGCGCCTGGCCGATGTGGTCTGCGAGCTGATCGGCGATGCGCCAGCCACTGCGGCGGATGCAACGCCCGAGCCGGAGGAGGCGCAGGCATGAGGGAAATGCCGCTGACGATCGGGACCATTCATTTCGTCGGCATCGGCGGCATCGGCATGTCCGGCATTGCCGAAATCCTGCACAACCTCGGCTATTCGGTGCAGGGCAGCGATCTGTCAGAGAACGCCAACGTGCTGCGCCTGCGCAGTCTGGGCGTGTCCATCGAGATCGGCCACCGCGAGACGAACATCGGCGAGTCGCAGGTCGTCGTCATCTCGTCGGCGGTCAAAGCCGACAATCCCGAGGTGGTCGCCGCGCGCACGCGCCAGGTTCCGGTGGTCCGGCGGGCCGAGATGCTGGCCGAGCTGATGCGCCTCAAATGGGCGGTGGCGGTCGGCGGCACTCACGGCAAGACCACCACGACCTCGCTGATCGCCGCCATGCTCGATTCCGCCGGCTACGATCCCACCGTCATCAACGGCGGCATCATCAATGCCTACGGGACCAATGCCCGGCTCGGGGCCGGCGAATGGATGGTGGTCGAGGCCGACGAGTCGGACGGGACCTTCGTGAAGCTGCCGTCGACGATTGCCGTGGTCACCAACATCGACCCCGAGCACATGGAATTCTACGGCAGTTTCGAGAAGGTCAAGGACGCGTTCCGTGCCTTCGTCGAGAACATCCCGTTCTACGGCTTTGCGGTGCTGTGCATCGACCATCCCGAGGTGCAGGCGCTGATCGGGCATGTGTCCGACCGCCGGCTGGTGACCTACGGCTTCAGCCCGCAGGCCGAGATCCGCGCGATCGACGCGGGCTGCGGCCCGGACGGCTGCCGCTTCTCGGTCGTCGTCGGGCGCGGCGACGAGCAGCGGACCATCAAGAACGTCCGGTTGCCGATGTACGGCGAGCACAACATGCTCAACTCGCTGGGCGCCATGGCGGTCGGCCTCGAGATGGGCATCCCCGACGACGTGATCGTGCGCGGCCTGTCGGAGTTCGAGGGCGTCAAGCGCCGCTTCACCCGCACCGGCGAGGTCAACGGGGTGACCATCGTCGACGATTACGGCCACCATCCGGTGGAAATCGCGGCAGTTCTGAAAGCGGCGCGCTCCGCGACGACCGGCCAGGTCGTCGCCATCGTCCAGCCGCACCGCTACACCCGCCTGCAGAACCTGTTCGAGGAGTTCTGCGCCTGCTTCAACGATGCCGACACGGTTGTCGTGGCCGACGTCTATCCGGCCGGCGAAACGCCGATTCCCGGCGTCGACCGGGACGCCCTGATCGAAGGCCTGCGCGGCCACGGCCACCGCCACGTGGAACCCCTGGACAGCGACAGTGATCTGCCGCGGCTCGTCACCGAACTGACCCGGCCGGGGGACATGGTGGTCTGCCTCGGTGCCGGCTCGATCAGCGGCTGGGCGAACGCCCTGCCCGACCAGCTCGCGGCCCTGCAGAAGGGGGCGAAGGCATGATCGCCGCGGCCGTGAGCGCCCGACCGGGCTGGCTCGAGCGGCTGCCGCCGCTGAAGGGCCGGCTGTCCCTCGATGAAGACCTGTCCCGGATCACGTGGTTCCGGGTCGGCGGCCCCGCCGAGATCATGTTCCGGCCGGCCGACCAAAAGGATCTGCAGGCGTTTCTTGCGGCGAAGCCCGACGACGTGCCGCTGACGGTCATCGGCGTCGGTTCGAACCTCCTGGTGCGCGACGGCGGCGTGCCGGGGGTGGTGATCCGCCTCGGCAAGGGATTCGCGAAGATCGCGATCGACGGCGATCTCGTTCGGGCCGGTGCCGCCACGCCGGATCTCTATGTCGCGCGCGCCGCCCGCGATGCCAATCTCACGGGGCTGGAATTCCTGTGCGGCGTGCCTGGCACCGTGGGCGGGGCCCTGCGCATGAACGCCGGCGCCTATGGCGGCGAGACCAGCGACATCCTGCGGCGCGCCTGGGCAATCGATGCCGCGGGGGCCCTGCATGAACTCGACAACGCCGCCATGGGCTTTTCGTATCGACATTGCGACGTGCCGGAGGACTGGATCTTCACGGAGGCCGAATTCGAGGGCCGACCCGACGACCGGGACCGTATCGCGGCGCGGATGGCCGAGATCGGCGAAACCCGGTCCGACAGCCAACCGATCCGCAGCCGCACCGGCGGATCCACCTTTGCCAATCCCCCGGGCGGCAAGGCCTGGCAGCTGATCGAGGCGGCCGGGTGCCGGGGCCTGCGGGTCGGCGCGGCCATGGTCTCCGAGCAGCACTGCAACTTCCTGATCAATACCGGCGGCGCGAGCGCCGCGGATATCGAGGCGCTGGGCGAGGAGGTGCGCCGGCGCGTGCGCGAGAGCAGCGGGGTCGATCTGCGCTGGGAGATCCGGCGCATCGGCGTGCCCGCGGCGGAGGAGCGGCGATGAGCAAGCGCGTCGCGGTGCTGATGGGCGGGTGGTCGGCGGAGCGCGAGGTCTCGCTGGTCAGTGGCGCGGCCTGCGCCGATGCCCTGGAGGCCAAGGGCCACGAGGTCACGCGAATCGATCTGCAACGGGATTTGGGCGCCCTTCTGGCCGCCCTCGACCCGCGTCCCGACGTGGTGTTCAACGGCCTGCACGGGCGTTGGGGCGAGGACGGCAACATCCAGGGCGTGCTCAACATCCTCGGCATCCCCTATACGCATTCCGGCCTGCTCGCGTCGTCCCTGGCGATGGACAAGCCGCTGGCCAAGATGCTGTTCGAGGCGGCCGGGATTCCGTGCCCGGCGAGCGCGATCGTCACCCCCGAGGAATTGCGGCGCGGCCAGGTCATGCCGCCGCCCTATGTCGTCAAGCCGATCGACGAGGGCTCCAGCGTCGGCGTTCACATCGTCGAGGACGGGGACAACGCGCTGCCAATTGACGATCTCCCGGCGGACAAGCCGGTTCTCGTCGAACCCTACATTCCGGGCCGGGAGCTGACCGTGTCGGTCATGGGCGACCGCCCGCTCGGGGTGACCGAACTGCGGCCGCATCAGGGCTTCTACGACTACACGGCGAAGTACACGGACGGCAAGACCACGCATCTGTGCCCGGCGCCGATCGACGATGACGTCGCGCAGCTGGCGATGGATCACGCCGTCGCCGCCCATCGCGCGCTCGGCTGTCGCGGCGTGACCCGGGCGGACTTCCGCTACGACGACACCGGCGCCGGGCCGGGCCGGCTGTACATGCTGGAAATCAACACGCAGCCCGGCATGACGCCGCTTTCGCTGGTTCCCGAGCAAGCCGCGCACGCCGGCATCCCGTTCGAGGACCTCGTGCAATGGATGGTGGAGAACGCCGCATGCGACAGCTGACGCTTCCTGCCATGCCGCCGCGCAAGGGTGCGCCGCGCGGCGCGTCAAGGACACGAAAGACCGCGGCTATGCGGCGGAGCCCGCACTGGGTGCTGCGGCTTCGTCGCGCCGCGATCATCGGCGCGGCGGCGCTGGTGGTGCTGTCGGCAGGCCTCGCCGCCTGGCGCCACGGCGGCTTCGATGCGATGGGCGCGGCGCTTGTGGCCTGGACCGGCAAGGCGGGCGTTGCGGTCCGCGAGGTGCTCGTCGTTGGGCGCGTCGAGACCCCGGCGGACCAGATTCTCGCCGCCCTGGACGTTCGCAAGGGCTCGCCGCTGCTGGCCTTTTCGCCGGAGGCGGCCCGAGAGCGGCTGCTCGCATTGGGCTGGGTCCGCGAGGCGCGGGTCGAGCGACGTTTCCCGAGCGTTGTCTATGTGCACCTGGAAGAGCGGCATCCGGCTGCCATCTGGCAGTACGACGGGCAGCTCGCGCTCGTCGACCGGTCGGGCGTCGTGATCGGCGCGGACGACGTTGCGCGGTATGCGGATCTGCGGGTCATCGTTGGCCCCGATGCGCCGCAGCAGTTTGCCGCGCTGTTCGCGGTTCTCGAGACCCGGCCGGCCATGCTGGCGCATGTGACGGCGGCGATCCGCGTCGGCGGACGCCGCTGGAACCTGCGGCTCTCCGACGGCATGACCGTCCTATTGCCGGAACGGGACGTGGCAACCGCCTGGCAGGTGCTGGCCGACGCCGTGCGCGACGCCGCGCTGATGGAGCGTGATGTCGTGCACATCGATCTGCGCCTTCCCGGCCGGCTGGTCCTGCGCCTGACGCCGGATGCCGCGCGACCGGGCGTCCGCGAAGACAGGGGCGCATGAGGTGACGGTTGGATGCAAGACAGCTATGGGAGACAGTGGTGGCGCGTAACAGCTTGACGGCTGCTCTCGATATCGGGACCAGCAAGATCTGCTGCCTCATCGGCACGCCCGCGGAGGGGACGGGCATCCGCGTCGCCGGAATCGGCCACCACGTCAGCCGCGGCATCAAGTCGGGCGCGATCGTCGACATGGATGCGGCCGAGGAATCAATCACGGCGGCCGTTCTCGCCGCCGAGCGCATGGCCGGAGAGACGGTCCGCGACGTCGTGGTCGGATTTGCCGGCGGCCAGCTGTCGAGCCGCCTGATCGACATGGAGATCGGGCTCAATGGCGGCCCGGTGCGCGATGCGGACCTTCGTCGCCTGCTGTACAACGGCATGCCCGAAGCCGAGCCGCACCGCGTCCTGTTGCACGCCGTCCCCGTCGGCTACAGCATCGACGGCGCCAACGGCATCCACGATCCGCGCGGCCTGCATGGCCAGACGCTAGCGGTCCACGTGCACGAGATCAGCGCCGCCGCGACCGCCATCCGCAACGTGACGACCTGCGTCGAGCGCTGCCACCTCAACGTGGCCGAGGTTGTCGCCAACCCCTACGCGGCAGGGCTTTCCACGCTCGTCCCGGATGAGCGAGAGCTCGGCGTAACGGTCATCGACATGGGCGGCGGGGCCACGTCGTTCGCCGTGTTTCTCGATGGTTCGCCCGTGTTCGCGGGCAGCGTGCCGGTCGGCGGCACCCATGTCACCAACGATATCGCGCGCGGCCTCGCCACCCCGCTCGCCCATGCCGAGCGTCTCAAGACGCTGCACGGCAGCGCCCTGCCGTCTCCCAGCGACGAGCGCGAGACCGTGCTTGCCCCCCAGGTCGGCGAGGAGCCCGGCGGCACCGGAAACCACGTCCCGAAGTCTTTCCTGGTCAGCGTCGTCGCCGCACGTGTCGAGGAAACCCTGGAGCTCGTGCGCGCCGAACTGGAGGCCGTGGGCGCCAGCCGCATCGCCGGGCGCCGGGTCGTTCTGACCGGCGGCGCGTGCCAGCTGCCCGGCGTCCCGGAGCTGGCCGCGCGCCTGTTCGACAAGCAGATCCGCATCGGCAGCCCCTTCGGCATCGAAGCGATGGCCACGGCGACCAGCGGCCCGGCCTTTGCCGCCTGCGCCGGTCTCCTGCGGTTCGCCGCGGAAGACACCGGCGATTTGCGCAATCAGGCGGGTTACCGGGCGCCGGCGCTGGACGGGCTGCTCAGCCGTCTTGGACCGCTCGGCCGCATCGGAGGATGGCTTCGTGAAAATCTCTGACCACAGGAATTCTGCAGGACTCGGCAGATTGACCGCGTCGGCCCCCCGCCGGCGCAACCCGGCAAATCGATCTTAGGAGGCTATCATGGCGATCAATCTCATGACCCCGAACCGTGAAGCGGACTTCAAGCCGCGAATAACCGTCATCGGCGTCGGCGGCGCCGGAGGCAACGCCGTCAACAACATGATCCGCGCCAATCTCGAGGGCGTCGACTTCCTTGTCTGCAACACCGACGCGCAGGCCATGAGTCACACGCTGAGCGAACGCAGGCTGCAGCTCGGTGCCGACCTGACGCAGGGGCTCGGCGCCGGCTCCAAGCCGGATGTCGGCCGCGCCGCTGCGGAGGAATCGCTTGCCGAGCTCATGGAGCAGCTGGTCGGCAACCACATGGTGTTCGTCACCGCCGGTATGGGTGGCGGCACCGGCACGGGCGCCGCGCCGGTGATCGCCCGCGCCTGCCGCGAACACGGCATGCTCACCGTGGGCGTGGTCACCAAGCCCTTCCTGTTCGAGGGTCGCCAGAGAATGAAGCTGGCCGAAGAGGGCATCCGCGAGCTGCAGCAATATGTCGATACGCTGATCGTCATCCCGAACCAGAACCTGTTCCGGGTCGCGAACGAGAAGACGACGTTCGCGGACGCCTTCAAGATGGCCGACGACGTGCTCTTTGCCGGGGTGCGCAGCGTTACCGATCTGATGGTCATGCCGGGGCTGATCAATCTCGACTTCGCCGATATCCGCTCGGTGATGGCGGAGATGGGTAAGGCCATGATGGGCACCGGCGAAGCCGAGGGCGACAAGCGCGCCATAGAGGCGGCCGAGGCCGCCATTGCCAACCCGCTGCTCGAAGATCTCTCCATGAAGACGGCGCGCGGCCTGCTGATCAACATCACCGGCAGCCTCGACATGACGCTGATGGAGGTGGACGAGGCGGTCAATCGCATCCTCGAGGAAGTCGATTCCGAGGCCGACATGATATTCGGCTCCACCTTCGACGACGGCCTCGAGGGCCGGATCCGGATTTCGGTCGTGGCCACGGGCATCGAGGTTGGCGAGGAGGGCCACGTCCGCCCGGCGCCGTTCGCCTGGCCGCGTCCCGTGCCGGTTCCGGAAACCGCCGCGGCAGCAGGGGCGAGCAACGAGGGCGAACCTGCCTTCGCGCAGACCGCTGCGGCGGAACCGAACGGGGCCGCTGGGGAAGGCGTTCTCACATTGCACGACGAGGCCGCGACGCCGACGATGGCCGAGGCCGAACCGGACCAGCCGATCGCGTTGGCGTCGCTGGACAGCGATGCCTTCATCCCGCCGGCCCCGGCCCAGCCGGAGGATGCGCCGACGTCGGCCGATCCGTTCGCCGAGGCGGCGCTGGAAAACGGCGTCGGCGATGGCGGGGCGAAGCGGAAGAAACCCAGCCTGTTCGAGCGGGTGGCCGAAGCCGCGGGGGTGGTGAGCGGCGAACGCCGCCCCCAGCTGACGCAGCGCGTCGAGCCGATCGCCGCGTCCCGCAAACCGGCGCCAGCGACGCGACCATCGCCACCGCCGGACGGTCGTCAGCCGCCGCTTGGCGCTCTGGAGCCGGCCCGTGGCGGCGGGCCGACCGATGCGGAGGGGGAGATGCTCGACATCCCCGCCTTCCTCCGCCGCCAGGCGAACTGACGTTACGGCCATGCGCCGTCACGCGCGGCTGCACCGGGTCCCGGCGCAGCCGCGTAACATTTCGATACAAAGAGTGATTTGTTGTTGGCGGCCGAAGTCGGTACAACTCGAAACACAACCAAGTAGTTATCAGACTGAAGTCATCAAAAGTATTAACGAATAATTAATTTTTCATTCTGCGTTCGTTCGAACGCTGCAGAACCTGAAGAGAAAGACGAAGAAATATGAGGGTGTCGTACGAAGCGGACCTTGGCGGCGGATCCACCATGGCATCGACGGGCTTTCGTCAACACACACTGAAGAATTCGATCTATTGCAGCGGCACGGGCCTGCATAGCGGCGCCCGGGTGGCGCTGTCTTTGCATCCGGCGCGGCCGGACACCGGAATCGTCTTCCGCCGCGCCGACGTCGGCGGGGCCGATGCCGAGATCCGCGCGCGATACGACCATGTCAGCGACACGCGGCTGTGCACGACCGTAACGAACCGGGCCGGGGTTTCCGTGGCCACGGTCGAGCATCTGATGGCGGCGCTGGCAGGCTGCCGGCTGGACAACGTGATGGTCGAGATCAACGGCCCGGAGCTTCCGATCATGGACGGCAGTTCCGAGCCCTTCGTGTTCCTGATCGATTGCGCTGGCGTCGTCGCGCAGGATGCGCCGCGACGCGCCTGTCGCGTGCTGAAGCCGGTTGCGGTCACGGACGGCGATTCTTCGGCGCGCATCGAACCGTGGGCGGGCAGCACGATCAATATCGAGCTGGATTTCGAGACCGCCGTCATCGGCAAGCGATCGATGTTTTTCGATTTGCTGTCCGACAGTTTCCGCGGCGAGTTGAGCCGCGCCCGCACCTTCGGCTTCCTGCATGAGGTCGAGGCGTTGCAGGCGGCCGGCCTTGCACGGGGCGGGTCGATGGAGAACGCCGTCGTGATCAGCGGCGACACCGTGTTGAACGAGGGCGGTCTGCGGTTCGACGACGAGTGCGTGCGCCACAAGGCGCTGGACTGCGTTGGCGATCTCTATCTGGCCGGCGCGCCGCTCATCGGGCATTTCCATGGCGTGCGGCCGGGCCATGCGATCAACAACCGGCTGCTCCGCCGCCTGTTCGCGGAGCCGTCGGCCTGGGAACTCGTCGATATGGACGAGGCGGTCGACGCGTTCGAAAAGAAGCTGGGATCCGGCGAATCGGTCGCCCTGGCGTGACTTGTTGCGCGGGGCGGCCTGCCAATGGGCGGTTGCCCTTGGGTCGAAGACGGTTAGGGTGTATAAGAGCGGCGCGGACATGTTCCGCGCCGCCGTCTGGTTATGGACCCTCGGGGAAACAATGGATCGTCGAACGAAGAGCTTACGATACCGGTTGGCGGCGCTGGCAGTAGGCGCGTCGGCCTTGCTGCTCGCCGCCTGTGCCTCGGACCAGGACGCGCCGTATGTCGAGCGGCCGGTCGAGGAGATCTACAATGAGGCGATGGATCACATTGTGGCCGGCAGGTACCGGTCGGCGGCAGCCACGTTCGAAGAGGTCGAACGTCAGCATCCCTACTCCAAATGGGCGACCAAGGCGCAGATCATGGCCGCCTATACCCACTATGCAAGCAAGAAATATGATGACGCCGTGGTGACGCTCGACCGGTTCATCGAACTGCATCCCGGCAACGAGGACATCGCCTACGCCTACTATCTGAAAGGGCTGTCCTACTACGAGCAGATTTCCGACGTGGCCCGCGACCAGCGCATGACCGAAAAGGCGCTGCAAACCTTCACGGATCTCGTCCGGCGCTTCCCCGACACCACTTACGCGCGAGATGCGGCGCTCAAGATCGATCTCGCCTACGACCATCTGGCAGGCAAGGACATGGATGTCGGCCGCTATTACCTGCACGCCGGGCACCACCTCGCCGCCATCGGCCGTTTCCGCCGGGTCATCGAAATCTACGGGACGACGACTCACGTCCCCGAGGCCCTGCACCGCCTGACGGAGGCGTATCTTGCCCTTGGTGTCGTCGCCGAGGCGCGCTACACGGCGGCGGTGCTGCGCCACAATTACCCGGACAACGAGTGGTACCGGGACAGCTGGGTCCTGCTCGACGAACAGGACGTGCTGACTGCGGAGGAGCGCGGCCAGCCGCAGACCGCCGGCAGGCCTGACGAGACGGTCAGCGGGACGAACTGACCGCGCGATGCTGACGGCGCTGTCCATTCGCGACGTCGTCCTGATCGACCGGCTGGACCTTACCTTCGAAGACGGACTCTGCGTGCTGACCGGCGAGACCGGCGCTGGAAAGTCGATCCTGCTGGACGCGCTGGGGCTGGCGATCGGGGCGCGCGGCGACAGCGGGCTGGTCGCCCGCGGCGCCGAACGGGCGGTGGTGACCGCGGTGTTCGAGGTCGCGCCGGAGCATCCGGCACACGCCCTGCTGAGCGAGCAGGGCTTCGACGATTCAGGCGGCGAACTCGTCCTGCGGCGGACCCTGCAGGCGGACGGACGCAGCCGCGCCTTCGTCAACGACCAGCCGGCCAGCGTCGGGCTGCTGCGCCAGCTGGGCGAAACGCTGATCGAGATCCAGGGCCAGTTCGAGCCGCGCGGGCTGATCGACCCGGCCAGCCACTTGCCGCTGCTGGACGCCTATGGCGACCTCGGCGCCGAGCTGCGCGGGGTGCGCGACGCCTACGACGCCTGGCGTACCGCGGCCGGGGCGCGCGAGGAGGCCGAGCATGCGGCCGGCGCGGCGGCGCGCGACCGCGAGTTCCTCGAGCACGCGGTCGCCGAGCTCGAACAACTCGACCCGCAGCCCGGCGAGGAGGCGGAGCTGGCCGAACGCCGCACGCGGCTGATGCATGCCGAACAGCTCCTCGAGGCAATGAACGCTGCGTCGGCGGAGCTGACCGGCACGCGCAACATCGAAGATGCGTTGCAGGCGGCGCAAAAGCACCTGGCGCGCGTCGCCGACAAGGCCGGCGGCGCGCTGGACGAAACGCTTCGGGCGCTCGAGCGGGCGGTACTGGAGGCGGCTGAGGCGGTGCGGGCGCTCGAGGCTGCGGGGGCGGCAATCGATGTCGACCAGCAGGGGCTGGAGGCAATCGAGGAACGCCTGTTCGGCCTGCGCGCGGTCGCCCGCAAGCACCAGGTGACCGTCGACGACCTTGCGGCGCTGCGCGAGCGCATGGCGGGCCAGCTGGCGCTCGTGCAAGACAGCCGCGAGGCGGTGGCGCGGCTCGCCGAGGCGGAAGCCGCGGCCCGGTCGCGCTACGAACAGCTTGCCCGGTCGCTCGGCGCGGCCCGCCGCGCCGCCGCGAGCCGGCTGGACGACGCGGTCAATGCCGAACTGCCCCCGCTGCGGCTCGAGAAAGCCCGTTTCGTAACCGCGATCGAGGCGCGTGCGGAGGATGCGTGGGGCCGCGACGGAATGGACCGGGTCTCGTTCCGCGTCTCGACCAATCCCGGGGCGCCGGAGGGCCCGCTCGGCAAAGTCGCCTCCGGTGGCGAGCTGTCCCGCATCATGCTGGCGCTCAAGGTCGTGGCGGCCGCGCCCGGCAGCGTGCCGACGCTCGTCTTCGACGAGGTCGATGCCAATATCGGCGGCGCCACGGCGCATGCCGTCGGCGAACGGCTGGCGCGCCTGGCGGAGGACCTGCAGGTCCTGGTGATCACCCATTCGCCGCAGGTCGCCGCGCGCGGCACCGACCACCTGCGGGTCGAAAAGGAGATGTCGGCCGGCGGCAACGCCACCATGACCCGGGTCAGCCGTCTCGACGACGGCAGGCGGCGGGAGGAAATCGCGCGCATGCTGTCCGGTGCGGCGGTGACGGATGAAGCCCGTGCCGCGGCGGGCCGGTTGCTCGAGGGCGCGGCATGACGGCCAAAGCGACGGCAAAGATTCCGGTCGATAAGCTGAACGCAGATCAGGCGGCCGACGAGCTTGCCCGCCTGGCGGCGGAGATCCGCCGGCACGACGAACTCTATTACCAGCAATCGCAGCCGGAAATCAGCGACGCTGACTACGACGCGCTCAAGCTTCGCAATGTGGACATCGAGGCGCGTTTCCCGGATCTCGTGCGCCCCGACAGCCCGTCGCGCCGCGTCGGGGCGCCGGCCGTCGCCGGGTTCGCCAAGGTGCGCCATGCGGTGCCGATGCTGTCGCTCGACAACGCGTTCGGGGAAGAGGACGTGCGCGATTACTTCGAGGGCGTGCGCCGCTTCATCAAGGAGCTGAAGGACGACCCGACTCTGCCCGTCGAGACCGTCGCGGAACCGAAGATCGACGGGCTCTCGGCGTCACTGCGGTACGAGGGCGGCCGGTTCGTGCAGGGCGCCACGCGCGGCGACGGCAGGATCGGCGAGGACATCACCGCCAACCTGGGCACCATCCGCGACCTCCCGGCGCGCCTCTCGGGGTCCGGCTGGCCGGACATCCTGGAAATCCGCGGCGAGGTCTATATGAAGCGCGCCGATTTCCTCGACCTCAACCGGCGGCAGGAGGCGGCGGGCGACAAGGTGTTCGCCAATCCGCGGAACGCCGCCTCGGGATCGTTGCGGCAGCTCGACCCCTCGATCACCGCCGCGCGGCCCCTCCACTTCTTCGCCTACAGCTGGGGCCAGGTGTCCGAGCCCATCGACGGCACCCACTGGGCCGTCCTGCAGCGCTTCAAGGTGTGGGGGTTCAGCACCAACCCGCTGGCCCGCCTGTGCGCCAGCGTCGAGGACGTGCTCGCGCTCTACGGCGAGGTGGCGGCGCAGCGGGCCACACTGGACTACGACATCGACGGCGTCGTCTACAAGCTGAACCGGCTCGACTGGCAGGACCGCATGGGGTCGTCCAGCCGCGCGCCGCGCTGGGCGATCGCGCACAAGTTTCCCGCCGAGCAGGCGGAGACCGTGCTCGAGAAGATCGATATCCAGGTCGGCCGCACCGGCGCGCTGACTCCGGTCGCCCACCTTAAGCCCGTGACCGTCGGCGGCGTGGTGGTGGCGCGCGCGACGCTGCACAACGAGGATGAGATCCAACGCAAGGACGTCCGCGTCGGCGACACGGTGATCGTGCAGCGCGCCGGCGACGTGATTCCGCAGATCGTCGCCCACGTGCCGCAGCGACGGCCGCGTCCGGCGCCGCCGAAATTCGTGTTTCCCGACCGCTGCCCCGCCTGCGGCAGCCAGGCGATCCGCGAGCCCGGCGAGGCCGTGCGCCGCTGCACCGGCGGGCTGATCTGCCCGGCGCAGGCGGTCGAGCGGCTCAAGCATTTCGTCAGCCGCGACGCCTTCGACATCGAGGGGTTCGGCCGCAAGCATATCGAGGCGTTCTGGCAGGACGGGCTGGTCCGCACGCCCGGCGACATCTTCCGGCTGCACCGGCGGCGGGACGAGATCGCGGCGCGCGAGGGCTGGGGCGAACAATCGGCGCAAAACCTGATCGACGCGATCGAAGAACGCCGGACGATCCCGCTCGACCGGTTCATCAACGCGCTCGGCATCCGTCAGGTCGGCACATCGACGGCCCGCCTGCTGGCGCGCACCTACCTGTCGCTCGGCGCCTGGCGCGAGGCCATGGAGCGGGCCGGCGACCCCGAGAGCGAAGCGCATGCCGACCTCCTCGCCATCGACGGCGTGGGCGCCTCGATGGCCGCCGACATCGTCGGCTTCTTCGGCGAAGCGCACAACCGGGAGATCGTCGACGACCTCGAGGCGGAGCTCACGATCGCCGATTTCGAGGCGCTGTCGACCGCGGGCTCGCCGGTAGCCGGGAAGACCGTCGTCTTCACCGGTACGCTGGAGGCGATGACGCGCAGCGAGGCGAAGGCCAGCGCCGAGGCGCTGGGCGCCAAGGTGTCCGGGTCGGTGTCGAGCAAGACCGACTACGTGGTGGCCGGGCCGGGCGCCGGCTCGAAGGCGAAGAAGGCGCAGGAGCTCGGCGTCACCATGCTGACCGAGGAGGAGTGGCTCAAGCTGATCGGCCGCGGCTGAGCGCGCGCTATTGCATGATCCACTTGCGTGGACTCAACACCGGCCGGCTCCCCCACCCGGGCACCCAACGGTTTCGTACGCTGTGGGTCGCCGGGTGGGGGAGCAGACTGGAGCGAACATAACGGATATCGCGCTACGAGCCGCCGAGCGATTCCCAGAAGGCGCGGGTATTCTCGATCTGCAGCCGCTCGTGCCGTTCCTCGAGGCATCTGCGCAACGGATAGCCGAGCGACTGGTCGACGGCGCGGCCGCAGGCCTCGAACATGCGGCGTGCCCGCACCGGCGCGTCGGCGCCGGCGATACGCGTCCACAGCGCGTCGCGCGCCGCCGCGGCGACGTCCCCGTGCAGCGGCAGCGCGTTGATCAGGCGGGCCGCGATCCGGGCGGTTTGCGCCGGCTCGGAGCCTCCTTCGAGGACGACCTCCGCGGCCAGACGCGCGGGCCCCGCCGCCAGCGCGATTTCCTCTGCGGTGAGCGGGTCCGGATCGTCCGGCCGGCTCACCGGCAGCATCGTCGCACGCGGCGCAATCTCGATGGCGACCGAGGCGGGCGCCGCTAAGCCCAGCGCGGCCAGGCCGAGGTCGGCGCGCATCGCCGTATAGCCGTAACGGCTGCGGAACTGCACGAGAGTCGCGGCGTCGAGCCGGTGCTGCCGTCCGTCCGTCATGGTCACCGTGAGCGTCACGTCACCCGGGTGCGCCGGCCGGTAGGCGGTTTCGAAATCCGGCGGCAGGCGTCCCTTCTGCAGGCAGAAGGCCGAAAGCAGAGCGGTGCAGCTGCCGCCCTCGCACTGCATCGGAACCGGCTCGCCGGCGGCGATCAGTCCCAGGATCTGCGGCGCCGCCAGGGCCGTGCCCGGCGCGCCGGCGACAAACAGGGTCAGGACCCCGAAGATCACGCGATGCATGGCGCTCATCCTCCTCCAGCACTCGTAGCCGGAATCGTCGCACCGGTCGCCCGCCGCGTCAAATCAAACCCATGCGTCAGCGCCACAGCGTGGTCAGCAGCGCGAAGGTGCCGACGCCGACGGCGACGCCGAGCGGCAGGTTGCGTTTCGCGGCGAAGAACACGGCGACCGACAGACCGACCGCGACCAGACGGAACGAAAGCGGCGACTCGGCCAGGATGCCCTCGGGCAGCACCACCATCCGCGCGATCAACCCGGCCAGCATGGCGTAGGCGATGCAGGCGAACAGCCGGAAGGTCTCGCTGTCCGGGCTGACCTTGCCGGCGATGGCGACGCCCAGCGCCCGCCAGACATAGGTCGCCAGTCCGCTCAGCAGGACGACCGCCCAGAGCGTTGCGTCAGTCATGGCGGCGGCGCCTCCGCCGGTCGACCAGATAGGCCCCGGTGCCGGCGACCGCGCCGGTCAGGATCAGACCCCAGTCGGCGGAGACCAGGTGGAATAGCGGGCCCGCGGCGATGCCCGCGAGCACGGCCAGGATCTGTCCGCGGTCACGGGTGCTGACGAACACCAGCGTGAAGAACACCGGGTTGAGGAAGACGAGGCTCAGGGTCACGTCGCGCGGCAGCGTGCCCGCCATAAGGAAGCCGGCAGCCGTGCCGATCAGTGCCGCGGCGATGCAGACCCCGGCGAATCCCGCGAAATACGGCGTCCGGTAGACCGGGTTCATGCGCGGCCCGTCGCGCATCATCGCGGCCCAGGGATTGAGCGACATGAACTGGGCCATCGCGTAGTGCCAGCGGCGCCGCGTCGGAGTCTCGTTGAACAGCGGCATCACCGACAGCACCATCGGCAGGAAGCGGGCGTTGGCCGCGGACGCCGCCACCATCACCGCGATGACCGGCGCCCCCAGCGCATAGAGCTCGACCATGGCGATCTGCCCGGGCAGGCCCCAGACCAGGCCGGTCGATGCGACCGACGTCCACAGCGTCAGTCCGGCCTCGCGCGCCATCGAGCCGTAGCCGATCATGCTGGCGAGCAGCACCAGGGCCGGCATCCCGGTGGCGTCGAGGGCGCCGTGTGCGACGGGCCCGCGCGGGGATTCGGGGAACGGGGGCATGTGACTCGGCCGGGTTGTGGATGGCGGCGCGATCATGCGTCGCCGCGACGGGCGGCGCAAGGCCGAAGCGGGCGCCGCCCGCCGGGGCGCCGCCTAATCGCCGATCAGGGGGAAGTTCTCGACGTTGCCCGTGCGGATTTCCGTCGAGTAGGCGAGGAGTGCGCCGGCCGGGACCTGTCGGCTGGACGTCGTCTGGACGTACAGCAGCGAGCCGTCGCGGTAGTACAGCCGGTAGCACTCGGCGAACCGGCTCAGGCCGTAAGCGAAACAGATGTCGTCGCCCTGTCCCCACCAGGAGCCGAACAGGAGCGGCCGGCCCACCCTCGCCGCGGCGGAACCGCTGGCGACCCGGGTGCGCACGACGACGCCGCTGCCGTCGAAATACTCGATCCATCGTTGCTCGGTGAGGACGTAGGTCCCGTAAACCGTGGCCCTGCCCACAAGGACTGCCACCTGAGGCTCGCGCAGCGGGCGCAGGCCGGAATCCACCAGGCTCTGTTCGAAGGCGGGGCTTGTCGGGGCGACCTCGTAGCCAGGCCGCCAGCCGGAGGCGGCCAGGAACAAGAGGGCCAGCGGCAGCACCCAGAGCCGGCGCTTGGCAATGTATCTCAAGCGACTGTTCTTCATCGCACCGGCAACTATAATCGGAAATCGCGAGGTTCATAAGTATCGTACGGGGCGCGATGACGCGGTTTGCGCGGTGCGCGTCGCAGATTCGCGAGCATCGCCCGCGGTTCGGCCACATAGAAGGGCCGTGTGCGCCGGACGAAACGAGTGTGCGGGCGATCAGCGGGATGGAGGCTGTCAAGATGGGTTCGCCGACGACGAGCCGCGGCGGCCGCCGGGCCGGCCGCGGTGGCGGAAGCGAGGCACGGCGCGCGGCGCGCGGCGGGGACGGCGGGGCCGCGCGCGACCCCTATGTGACCCGGCGCTTCAAGCCGTTCGAGATCCTCGACGAGGAGGCGCTGGCGACGATCGAGGCCAACGCCGACACGGTGCTGCAGGACATCGGCATCGAGTTCCGTGACGACGAGGAGGCGCTGCAGCTCTGGCGCGACGCCGGCGCCGAGGTCGACGGCGTGCGGGTGCGCTTCCCGCGCGGCCTGTGCCGCAAGCTGGTGCAGGACAGCGCGCCGGCAGAGTTCGTCCAGCAGGCGCGCAACCCGGCGAAATCCGTCCGGATTGGCGGCGACGCCACGGTCTTCGTGCCGGCCTACGGGCCGCCCTTCATCCGCAGCCTCGACGAGGGGCGGCGCTACGCGACGATCGAGGATTTCAGCAATTTCGTGAAACTGGCCTATCTGTCGCCAGGGCTGCACCATTCCGGCGGCACCCTGTGTGAGCCAGTCGATCTGCCGGTCAACAAGCGGCACCTCGACATGGTCGCCGCCCATATCCGCTATTCCGACAAGGCCTTCATGGGCTCGGTCACGGCGCCGGAACGCGCCGAGGACACGGTCGAAATGGCGAAGATCGTGTTCGGAGCGGAGTTCGTCGAGAACAATTGCTGCGTCGTCAGCCTGATCAACGCCAATTCGCCGATGACCTACGATGCGACCATGCTGGGCGCGCTCAAGGTCTATGCAAGGCACAACCAGGGCACGGTGATCTCGCCATTCATCCTGTCCGGCGCCATGAGCCCGGTGACCGCTGCCGGCACGCTCACCCAGATCCTCGCCGAGGCGCTGGCCGGCATGGCGTTCACGCAGCTCGTGCGGCCCGGCGCGCCGGTGGTGTTCGGCACTTTCGCCAGCTCGATCTCCATGCAGTCCGGGGCGCCGACCTTCGGCACCCCGGAGCCGGCGCTGGTGACGTACGGCGCGGCGCAGCTGGCGCGGCGGCTGGGCGTGCCGTTCCGCTCCGGCGGGGCGCTGTGCGCCTCCAAGATCCCGGATGCCCAGGCGGCGTACGAGTCCGCCAACACGCTGCAATCGACGATCCTCGCCGGCGTCAACTTCGCCCTGCACTGCGCCGGCTGGCTCGAGGGCGGGCTCGCCATGGGCTACGAGAAATTCGTCATGGATGCGGACCAGTGCGCCATGCTGCAGAAGTTCGCGGCCGGCGTCGACATGTCCGAGAACGGCCAGGCGATGGATGCGATCCGCGAGGTCGGGCCCGGCAGCCACTATCTCGGCTGCGCCCACACCCAGGCCAATTTCGAGACCGCCTTCTGGCGCTCCAAGATCGCCGACAACAACTCGTTCGAGCAGTGGCAGGCCGAGGGTGCGATGGACGCGGCGCAACGCGCCACCGCGCTGTACAAGAAGATGCTGCGCGACTACGAGGCGCCGTCGCTCGACCCCGGCATCGCCGAGGCGCTGGACGAATTCGTCGCCAAGAAGAAGGCCGCGGTCCCGGATTCGAACGTTTGAGGCTTCCTTCATCGAGAAATCCCATGTCCGGTGGACGCCGGCCGCCGGCACCGAAGCTCTATGCTTTTATCTCAGCACGGTGTCGGGGCCGTACCGGTTGGCGCCGTAGGACCCCGGCAGCAGGCCGAGCTCGATGCCCAGCCATACGCCGCCGATGAAGGGAATGAGGGAGATCAGCTGGAACCAGCCGGAGTGGCCGCGGTCGTGGCAGCGCTTGGTGCCGGCGGCGAGCGTCGGCCAGATCATGAACAGCACGGTCGCAATGGTAATCATGGGAAACGTCTCGCCGATCACATCGAGGGCGAATGCGAGCGGGTAGACGCCGACGGCCGGCAGGAAATACTTCAACCAGTAGGTCGAGCGGTTGATGCGGCCGTTAAACGAGAACCAGACATAGTGGATGGGCGGATTGCTGCTGCGCAGCCGCGTCGAAATCGTCTCCGCCATGAAGCGGTCCTCTGTTCCCTGGGGTTGCAGGAGGAGGATGCCGGAGCAACACTGAAGACTTGGTTAACCGAAACGTCGTCCGCATGTTGCCGCAGCCGACCGGACCGCGCCGGGCACGGCAACCGATGCCGGCCGCGCCGTCGCACCGGCAGGAGAAAGGCCGCCTCGTCCGAGAAGGACGTCTGGCGGCCCCTTCCTTCGCACCTCGCGGCCCGGCAGCGAACCTGCCGGGCCGGATCAGTCGATTGTCTATTCGGTCACCGGATCGACGCCGAAGCGGTTCGGCCCGACGGTGCCACGCAGGAACCAGATCTCGATCCACACCCAGATGTTGACGAGGGGGACGAACCAGAGCAGCTGGAACCAGCCCGAACGGTTGCGGTCGTGACAGCGCTTGGCGCCGGCCGCAAAGAAGATCCAGATACTCGGGAACATCCAGATCAGGGACAGGATGCCCATGGTCTGGTCCATATAGCCGTTATAGGCGTTGCCCTCGGCGATGACGAAATGGGTGCCGAGGATCATGTCGAGAATGCTCAATGCGATCGAAATGCCCATGACTGGCAGAAAGTATTTCATCCACCACGTGGAGCGGCTGATCCGGCCTTCGAACGAAAACCAGACCTTGGTGATCGTCATTTCCGGCGCAGCCTGCACCGGGGTGGTGACTTCAGCCATAATGTTCTCTCCTGGTCTTTAGCCCTGAAATAACCGGCAAAGAATGCGCGCCTTGTATGAAAACTTTATTAAGCCATTAGTTAACGAAACCGCAGGCGCTTCGACTGTGCGGCGCGTCCGGACATCGCCCGACAACGCGCTAGGCAAGTCGGGCGCGGTCGAATAGACTCGCACGCCTGGAGGAACGAGGGGGATCTCGACGGATGCGATTTGCGACTGTTGCGTGCCTGGCGGCGTACCTGATGATGTCTGCCGCGGCTCTGGCACAGCAGGGGCCGCAGACGACGCCCGCGGAACCGCCGCTCGATGCAATTATCGCACATTTCTTTCCCGGCTATGCGCAGGTGACGCTCGACGACCTGGCGCCGGAGATCGCGGCGCTGGCCGCCCGTGACCCGGCCTATGCGCAGCCGGACCGCACGCCGACAGCCATCCGTGCCGATTTCGACGGCAACGGCCATGCGGATTATGCGGTTCTGATCAAGAGGCAGTCGGCGTCCGGTAGCGACGAGATCTTCGTGATCCTGATGGGCCACGGCTCGGGCCGCTACGCCAAGGCCATGGAGTCCTTCTTCGGACCACTGGCCGAGGAGATCTATCTCGGCTACCTCGGGCCGGGCACGGAGCTGCAGCTGGCCGCGGCCGCGCCGGGCGCCGAGCCCGAGCGAATCCGATTCGAGACGGCTGCGGTCACCCTCACCGTTCTGCACCAGGGCAGCGACGTGCTGCTCTGGGATCCGATGCGCGGCAGTTTCAACCGCGCGCCGGTCCCCGAATGACAGGCAGCCGCGGCGCGCGTGGCAGGACTTCTCCGGCGCCGCCGGGATTTCATGAAACGGGCCACAATTTAATCCTTGAAAATCACCGGCCGGTCGTCCATATCGCGCGTTCTGTTTCTTAAATCTGGGCCATCTACTGGTTGGGAGTACGGGCCATGCCGAAGACCACCGCACTCGTCCAGCTGGGGACGGACTTGGACGGCGATTCAAGCACCGCCCGAGGGGAAGACGTAACGCGCAGCGTCGTGCAGCTGCATTCGAACCGGGGCTCCTTCGAGAACCGCAAGGACTTCTTTGTTGAGCGGAATGGCGTTCGATTCGCCGGAACGCATTTGATCATCGATCTGTGGGGCTGCGAGGGCCTCGACGACATCGACCATATCGACGCGGCGATGCGCGAGAGCGTCGAGGCCGCCGGCGCCACGCTGCTGCATATTCACCTGCACCACTTCACCCCGAACGATGGCGTGTCGGGCGTCGCCGTGCTGGCGGAATCCCATATCAGCGTGCACACCTGGCCCGAATGCGGCTATGCCGCCTTCGACGTGTTCATGTGCGGCGATGCCCGCCCCGGCGAGGCGATCGAGGTGCTCAAGCGTTTCTTCCGGCCGAGCCGGGTCGAGGTGACCGAGCACCTTCGGGGCCGCGACTGATGGCCGACTGGTCGGAAGAAACCCTTCACGACGACCTTCGCATCAAGATCAGGATCGACCGGCTGCTGTACGACAGCAAGACCGATCACCAGCGGCTCATGCTGTTCGAGAGCGGCAGCTTCGGCCGTGTGCTGACGCTCGACAGCGTCGTGCAGACGACCGAGTCGGACGAGTTCATCTATCACGAGATGATGGCGCATCTGCCGATCCTCGCGCATGGCCGCGCGAACCGGGTGCTGATCATCGGCGGCGGCGACGGCGGCATGGCGGAAGAAGTGCTGAAGCACGCGTCGGTCGAGCATGTGACCATGGTCGAGATCGACGCCGGCGTGGTCGAGTTCAGCAGGCAATACCTGCCCGAAATCTGCAAGGGCGCCTTCGAGGATACGCGGCTGGAACTGGTCATCGCCGACGGCGCGAAATTCGTGGCCGAGACGGACCAGCGCTTCGACGTCGCGATCATCGATTCCACCGACCCGATCGGTCCGGCCGAGGTGCTGTTCACCGAGGCGTTCTACGGCAACGTCAAGCGGTGTCTCGATGACGGTGGCGTCATCGCGACCCAGAACGGCGTGCCGTTCCTGCAGAGCGACGAGCTGACCAGCACCATCGCCGCATTCCGCAAGCTGTTCGGCGATGCGACCTGCTATCTTGCGACGGTGCCGACCTATGTCGGCGGGCCGATGGCCTTCGGCTGGGGCACGGACGATATGTCCCTGCGGCAGGTATCCGAGGATGAGCTGGCCCGCCGCTTCGCCGCGGCCGGCATCGAGACCCGCTACTACACCCCGGCGGTGCACAGGGCCGCCTTCGCGCTGCCGCCCTATATCCAGGACATGATCGAATAACGAGTTGCCGGATCATGAACGGCCTTCGGAGCGACCTCATACTTCGAGACGCGGCTGCGCCGCTCCGCAGCTTGGAGGCCTTTGCACGGAACACCGCGTCGTCATTGCGAGGAGGCCGAAGGCCGACACGGCGATCCAGGTTGCCGTGGACGCGAGCGTTCTTCCGGATCGCCACGGCTGCTTGGCAGCCTCGCGATGACGAAGCACTGCTCCGCGCAAATGTTTCCAGCACTATGCCCGAAACGGCATCGTGCACTCACCCTGAGGAGGGGCGCAGGCCCCTCTCTAGGGGTCGGGCCGGTCGCTCGCCTGGCAGCTTTGCGGACGTGTCATGATCGGCGTGTTCGACTCCGGCCATGGCGGGCTGACCGTGTTACGCGCCCTGGCCGACCGGTTGCCCGAGCGCGGATTCGTCTATCTTGGCGACCACGCCAACGCGCCCTATGGGGAGCGCGATGCCGAGGACGTCTACCGGCTGACCATCGAAAACATCGAACGGCTGTTCCGCATGGACTGCCGGCTCGTGATCCTGGCCTGCAACACCGCCGCCGCGGTGGCGCTGCGCCGCCTGCAGCGGACCTGGCTGGACGACGCCTGGCCGGACCGGCGGGTGCTCGGCGTTCTGGTGCCGGTCGTCGAGGCGATCGTGCGCCAGCCCTGGCATGTCGAGGAGCCGCACACCGGTCCCGATGCGCCGCAGGAGACCGTGGCCATCTTCGGCACCCGCCGCACGGTCGAATCGCGTGCCTATGTCGGCGAGATTCTCAAACGCGCCCCCGACGTGCTGATCGTCCAGCAGGCCTGCCCCGGCCTCGTGGACGCCATCGAGGCCGGCGCTCCGCAGGACGAGATCCACGGCCTCGTCGAGCGGTTCGTGGCCGAGCTTCTTGCGCGCATGCAGGGCGTCCTGCCGGACGTCGCGGTGCTGGGCTGCACCCATTACGGCCTTGCCGCACGGTCCTTCCGCGAGACGCTGCCGCCCGGCACCGCGATCCTGCATCAGCCGGATCTCGTCGCCGCCAGCCTGGCGGACTATCTCGCCCGCCATCCGGAGTTCCCGGCGGCCGCGGACCAGGCCGGGCGGCTCGCCTTCCTGACCACCGGCGATCCCGATGCCGTGTCGCGGATCGCCAGCCGGTTCTACGGCGCGGACGTGGCGTTCCGCGGGCTCAGCTGAACTCCTTGGCCGCGTCCACCAGCCAGTCCCACAGATAACGCGCGAAGCTGCACAGCACGTAGATGTCGTAGGTCGGCACGTCGTCGCGCTGGTGGATCAGCACGTCGGCCTTGGCGAGGATTGTCTGCGCGCACTGCCCCGGGCCGAACGCGCGCGGATGCAGGTCGAGCGGACAGCCCTTCACCAGCACGTCGCGGGCGCGGGCCCCGTGCAGGCGGATCATCGTGCGCGCATCGCTGGTATCGACGATCGAGACATGCCGGCCGGTCAGCGCCGCCTCCAGGGCCGTCGCCATGGCCTGCTGCTTGCCCTCCGCGGTGACGATGAGCCACTCGTCCGGCCCGAGCCAGAGAATCTTGTTGGCGCCGGCGCTGGCGACGGTGTTGGCGTCGCTCGGCGGTGCCGCACCGGCCACACCCTTGACCGCCTCGACGAAGGCCTGGTCGGCGGCATCGCCGCGCAGGTTGATCTTGCCGGTGTGCGGATGCTCGACGACGATGGCGGTGTCCGCGCCGGTGCCGGGACGGCCGTCCAGCGGGCTTGATTCCGCGACCCCCGGGGCCGCCGGTGGTGCCGCCGCGGCCCGGGCAGCGCGGGGCGCCCCGCCCGCTGTTTCGGGTTTCGCCGCGGGCGTCGCTTTCCCCGCCTTCGCTTTGGCGGCGGGTCGGCCGGCCTTTTTCCTGTCAGCCACGGGCCCGCACCCCCTCCTTGTCGTAGAACACCGGGTCGGTCACGGTCGCCTCGACCGGTCCCTTGCCGTCGAGCCGCGGCGCATAGAGGGTTTCGCCGAGCCGCTCGCGGCCTCGCTTCACCAGGGCCAGCGCGATCGAGCGTCCGGCGTTGGGGCTGTAATAGGCGGACGTGACGTGGCCGACCATGGCCATCGGCGGCGCCGACTTGACCTCCTCGACCAACTGCGCGCCTTCGACCAGGACCTCGTGCGGATCCTCGGTGAGCAGGCCGACCAGCTGCTTGCGGTCGGCTCGCCCCGTGTCCTCGCGCGTAAAGGAACGGCGGCCGATGAAATCGCCCTTGGTATTGGAAACGATCCAGTCCATGCCGAGGTCCATCGGCGTCGCCGTGCCGTCGGTGTCCTGGCCGACGATGATGAAGCCCTTCTCGGCGCGCAGCACGTGCATGGCCTCGGTGCCGTAGGGCGTGATGCCGTACTTCCGGCCGGCGGCGCAAACGGCCTCCCAGACGGCGAGCCCGTAGCGCCTGGGCACGTTGATCTCGAAGGCGAGCTCGCCGGTGAAGCTGATCCGGAAGACGCGGGCCGGCACGCCGGCGACCGCCATCTCGCGCATCGTCATGAAGGGGAAGTCGCGCGGTCCCAGCTTGTCGTACTCGGTGAGCGCACCGACGACATGCCGTGCATACGGCCCGCAGACCGCGATCGTCGCCCATTGCTCGGTCACCGAGGTGCAGTAGACCTTCATATGTGGCCATTCCGTCTGCAGCCATTCCTCGAGCCAGGTCAGAACGTTGGCGGCGCCGCCGGTGGTGGTCGTCATCAGGAACCGGTTCTCGGCCAGCCGCGTCGTCACGCCGTCGTCGAACACCATGCCGTCGTCATGCAGCATCAGGCCGTAACGGCAGCTGCCGACCGGCAGCTTGAGCCAGGCATTGGTGTAGATCCTGTTGAGGAATTCGGCCGCGTCCGGGCCCTGGATATCGATCTTGCCGAGCGTCGAGGCATCGAGGAGACCGACCGAGTTGCGCGCTGCCAGGACCTCGCGATTGACCGCGTCCGGCATCGATTCACCGTCGCGCGGATAGTACCAGGGGCGCTTCCACTGGCCGACGTCCTCGAACTCCGCGCCGTGCTCGACATGCCAGTCATGCATCGCCGTGACGCGGGCCGGATCCATGAATTGGCCGACGTTGCGGCCGGCGACGGCGCCGAATCCGACGGGGGTGTACGGCGGCCGGAAGGTGGTGGTGCCGACCTCCGGGATGGACACCCCCTGCAGCCCCGCCAGGACCGCCAGGGCGTTGACGTTCGAGGTCTTGCCCTGGTCGGTGCCCATGCCGGTCGTGGTGTAGCGCTTCAGGTGCTCGATCGAGACGTAGCCCTCGCGGTGCGCGAGATGCACGTCGGCGGCCGTCACATCGTTCTGGAAATCGATGAAATGTTTGCCGCCCCGGCCCAGGGGCCGGCCCGACGGCACCACCCAGACGGGCCGCGTTGCGCCGTTTTTCGGCTCGTCGACCGCGGGCGCGCTGGTCTTTGCCTTGGATTTGAACCCGGCGTCGCGCGCCGCGGCCCGGCCGGCCTCGGCGCCCTGTGCGAGGCAATCCGACAGGGCCAAGGCGCCGTTGCAGGCGCC
>JBFGQV010000021.1:0-28871 GCA_041563955.1 Alphaproteobacteria bacterium
CCATCTCGTGGACCTTCAACGGCAGCGTCACCTCGTACGGGATGAGCACTGCATCGACTACGCGCTTGGACAGCATCTCCGGGATCTTCGGCACCGGCGCGCCGACCGGCGTCGCCCCCATGGCCTCGATCATCCAGCCACCGGTGCGGGTGGGCGTGCGAATCTTGATGCCCTCCAGGTCGGCGGCGGTGCGGATCGGCTTGGCCGAATGGATGACCTGGCCGGCATGGACGAACATGGCGATGACCTTGTATTCCGCATACTCGTCGCCATGCCTGTCGAGGAACTCGGTCAGCGCCTTGTTGGTGCTGACGATGTCCTTGTGCATGAAGGGCAGCTCGAACACCTCGGTCTTGGTGAAGCGGCCGGGCGTGTAACCGGGCAGGGTCCAGACGATATCGACGATGCCGTCGCGCGCCTGGTCGATCAGCTGCGGCGGCTTGCCGCCCAGTTGCATGGCCGGATAGATGTCGATCTGGATGCGGCCGCCCGACTCCTGCTTCACCTTGTCGGCCCACGGCACCAGCATGTTCTTGTGCGCGTGCGACACCGGCGGCAGCAGGTGATGCAGCTTCAGATTGACCTCCTGGGCGCCGGCGGTCCCGGCGCCAAGCCCCAGTGCCATGGCGGCGCCGACGGCCGCCACAAACGTCCTTCGAATCATTGTTCGGTCTCCTCCCTCAATTGGACTTCGCGTTGTGTCGTTACCGCGATCCTAGCCACCGGTTTCATGCGAAATCAACGCCGGATACGATTTCACCCGGAATGCACCCGCATATCGTCGTGCCTCGCCGGCCTAGTGCCACACCGCGTTGGCGACCTCGACGCAGCGTTCCAGCTTGCGCCACTGGTCGTCCTCGGCGATCTCGTTACCGTGCGCCGTGGACGAGAATCCGCACTGGTGGCTGAGCGCGAGCTGGTCGAGCGGCGCGTAGGCGGCGGCCTCCTCGATGCGCTGCACGATCTCGTCGTTCGCTTCCACGTGCGGGTATTTCGAGCTCATCAGCCCGAGCACCACCATCTTGCCTTTCGGCAGGAAGCGCAGGGGCGCGAAGTCGCCGGACCGCTCGTCGTCGTATTCGAGGAAGAAGCCGTCGATCCTCATCTCGTTGAGCAGGATCTCGGCCACCGGCTCGTAGCCGCCCTGGGCGACCCAGGCGCTCTTGAAATTGCCGCGGCACAGATGCACCGAGACCGTCATGTCGGCCGGCCGGTCGCGGATCGCATCGTTGACCATGCGGCAATACAGATGGGTCAGCGCATCGGGGTCGTCGCCGCGGTCGATCGTGCTCTGGCGGATCGCCGGATCGCAGAGATAGGCAAGGTTGGTGTCGTCCATCTGCAGGTACCGGCAGCCGCGCGCGGCAAGGTCGGCGATCTCATCGCGGTAGGCGGCGGCGAGATCCTCGTAGAACTGCTCGAGATCGGGATAGACGTCTTCGGAGATGCCCTTGCGGCCACCGCGGAAATGCAGCATCGACGGCGCCGGGATGCAAACCTTCGGCGTCCTGGTGACGACCGATCTGAGAAAATCGAAATCCGGCCCCTGGATCGGCGCGGCATGGCCGATCTTCGCGTCGACACGCATGGTCGGCGGCTTGAAGCCGACCTCGGAGCCGTCGTCCTTGCGGAACTTCGCGGTGAACTGGCCCTCGTAGTCGACCGTCACGCCGTCCAGATGCTCGAGGAAATCGACGTGGAAATAGGTGCGGCGGAACTCGCCGTCGGTGATGCCCTGCAGGCCGACCTGTTCCTGCCGGCCCGTGACCTCAAGGATGCATTCGTCCTCGATTGCGCGCAACTCGTCCGCCGGCAGGGCGCCGGCGAAGAACTTCTCGCGCGCCGCCGCCAGCCGGGCCGGGCGCAGAAAGCTGCCGACATGGTCGGCGCGGAACGGCGGGCTCTTCCTGCTCATCGAACGTCCTCCCTGTCTGGTCGTGTCGGCGGGTTCGGCCGCACGGTTTCCCGTCAATGACCACAGGCGCCGCCGCCGGTCAATAGCTGCCCACTGCGCCGCGCCGGGCCACTGCGTTCGAGACGTGCAAGCTTTGTGGGATCCCGTCTATGCTAGCGAAGCGGGGCGCCGCGGGGCAGGGGGCCCCCCGTCGGATGCGCCCGCCGCGTCGGCGCCGGGCAATCGAGGGAGGGACCGCCATGCGCACCCAGGTCGGAATCGTCGGGGCAGGGCCGGCCGGCCTGCTGCTGTCCCATCTGCTGCATCTTCGGGGCATCGAGACGATCATCATCGAGGCCCGCAGCCGCGACTATATCGAGGCGCGCATTCGGGCCGGGGTGATGGAGCACTGGGTCGCCGAGCTGGTCGACGAGATCGGCATGGGAGAACGCATGCGCCGCGAGGGGCTGGTGCACGAGGGTATCGAGATCAGCTTTTCCGGCCGGCGCCGGCGCATCGACCTGAAGGCGCTGACCGGCGGCAAGTCGATCATGGTGTACGGGCAGCAGGAATTCGTGAAGGACTTCGTCGCGGCGCGGCTGGCCGCCGGCGCGCCGATCCAGTTCGAGGTCACCGACGTCTCGGTCCACGACGTCGTGGGCGACCGCCCGGAAATCCGCTTTACCGACGGCGCCGGGACGGCGCAGCGGATCGCCTGCGACTTCATCGCCGGCTGCGACGGCTTCCACGGCGTCTGCCGGCCGGCGATCCCGGATCTTGCGGTGTTCGAGCGGGTCTATCCGTTCGCCTGGCTGGGCATCCTCGCCGTGGCGCCGCCCTCGTCGGACGAGCTGATCTATTCCAGCCACGACAACGGGTTCGCCCTGCACAGCATGCGCTCGCCGGAGCTGACCCGGCTCTACCTCCAGGTGGCGCCGGACGAGGATATCGCCGACTGGCCGAACCACCGGATCTGGGCGGAGCTGCAGACACGCCTCACCCAGGACGGCGACTGGCGCCTCAACGAGGGCGAGGTGCTGCAGAAGGGTATCACGCCGATGCGCAGCTTCGTGTGCGAGACGATGCGCCACGGCAGGTTGTTCCTCGCCGGCGACGCCGCCCATATCGTGCCGCCGACCGGGGCCAAGGGCATGAACCTCGCGGCGGCCGACGTGCTGGTGCTGTCGCGGGCGCTGGCCGAATTCTACAAGTCCGGCGCGACCGCGGCGCTTGATGCCTACCCGGCCACCTGCCTTGCCCGGATCTGGAAAGCGCAGCGCTTCTCCTGGTGGATGACCTCGATGCTGCACATCTTCCCCGACCAGGACGCATTCGGCCGCCGCATCCAGCTCGCCGAGATCGATTTTACCACCGGCAACGAGGCCGGCGCCCGGGCGCTGGCCGAGAACTATGTCGGCCTGCCGTTCGATGACGAGGCGACGGTGCCGTAATCGGCGCCGGGTAGCGCGAATGCCAAATTGTCGCAGGTCGAGGGGGCGACTTGTGCCCGCGCAACTGATATTCTCGATTGCAGAACTGATCGAGACGGCGGCTCGGTCGGAGGTTCGCGTGGCCAGGAGCGGCGCGTGTATCCCTGCCGATAACCGCTGCCGCTTGTGACCTGGCCGCCACACGTTCCGGTCGAAACAGGATGGCGCGATGCGAACCACGACGGCACGATTTGTCAGCCTTCTCATGCAGAGCACCCTGGCCCTCATCCTCGCAGGGGGGCGGGGCAGCCGCCTCGGCGTGCTGACCGACTGGCGCACGAAGCCGGCGGTGCCGTTCGGCGGCAAGTTCCGGATCATCGACTTCAGCCTGTCGAACTGCCTCAACTCGGGCATCCGCAGGATCTGCGTGTTGACCCAGTACAAATCCCATGCGCTGATCCGGCACATCCTGCAGGGCTGGAATCGCCTCAACGTCGAGCATGGCGAATTCATCGACATCGTGCCGGCGCAGCAATGGCTGGACGACGAATCCTGGTATCAGGGCACCGCGGACGCGGTCTACCAGACGCTCGACATCATCGAGAGCTACCGCCCGAAATACGTGCTGATTCTGGCCGGCGACCATGTCTACAACATGGATTACGGCGAAATGGTGGCCGCCCATGTCGAGGGCCTCGCCGATTTCACGATCGCCTGCACGGCGGTGCCCCGGGCGCAGGCCTCGGGTTTCGGGATCATGCAGGTCGACGAGTCCGGCCGCATTCTCGATTTCGAGGAGAAACCGGCCGATCCCAAGCCAATTCCCGGCCAGCCGGAGATGTCGCTGGTCAGCATGGGGATCTACGTGTTCACGCTCGATTACCTGCGTAGGCATCTCGAGCGGGACGCGGCGGACGCAACCTCCAGCCATGATTTCGGCAAGGACGTCATTCCCTACGCGATCGGTCACGGCGATAATGTGCGTGCCTACAGATTTGGTGAAGACGGGCACGACTACTGGCGCGATGTCGGAACGGTGGACGCCTATTACGCGGCCAATATGGAAATCCTCTCGCCGCAGCCGCCACTCGACATGTACGATCCCTCATGGCCGGTCATGACCTATCAGCCGCAATTGCCGCCGGCCCAGTTCATCGGCGGCGACGCCGGTTGCGAGGTGCACAATTCCATCGTCAGCGGCGGCTGCGTGATCGAGCGGTCCAATCTCGACCGGACGATGCTGTTCTCCAATGTGAAGGTGCAGGACAGTTGCAGCCTGCAGGGCGTCCTGGCCCTGCCCGGCTGCGAGATCGGCGCGGGATCGCGGCTGCGGAACGTGATCCTGGACAATGAATGCCGTATTCCCGAGGGCTCGGTGATCGGCGAGGATTCGCAGGACGACAGCCGGCGCTTCGACATCAGCGAGAACGGCCTGGTCGTCGTCAACCGCAGGATGCTTGGTCAGGGAAAGGGGTATCGCGTTGCGATACGTCCCGAGACCTGAGTTCCGGCGGTTCGCTCAGCTGTTCTTGAGATACTCGAGGATCCGCCGGCCGGCGTTGAGCGCGGGCAGCGCCTCGCCCCGGTCATGGACGTTCTTGACGCCGTCTTCGATGACGTCGAGGTAGCCCTCGGCGGTCTTGCGCCACGTGTAGGTTTCGGACACGCGGCGGCGCGCCCGCGCCGCCAGGTCCGCCTGCTCGGCAAGGGCCCGTAACAGCCCCTGCGCGATGTCGCCGGCATCGAACGGATCGACGAGGACGCCGGAGCCGTCGGCGAAGATCTCCGACGGGCCGCCGTTGCGGGTGGCAACGCACGCAAGGCCGCAGGCCGCAGCCTCGATGGGCGCCAGGCCGAAGGGCTCGTAAAAGGCGGTCAGGGCGAAGACCGAGCCGCGCCGCGCGAAGAAGCGATAGGTCGCCGCGAGCTGCCGCTGGGACCGGATGTTGAGACACCGCACCCGCTCGCGGAGGCCGGCCTCGGTGATCGCCGTCAGGATCGCCTGCAGCACCGGCCTCTCGTGCTCGGGCACGCGGTCGATTTCGGCGAAGGGATCGTCGATCCCGCGGATGCAGAGGACCAGAGCGGCTCGCTCTCGCAGCTGCCTGTTCTCGGCGAAGGCCCGGACCACGCCCAGCGTGTTCTTCTTCTCGTCCAGCCGGTTCGAGACCAGAACGAACGGACCCGAGAGGCCGTCCAGCCGCGCCTCGAGCATGGCCTTCGTACGGGCGTCGTCCGCTCCTTCCTCGACGGTGAAGATGCGGTCGTTGACGCCCGGCGGGATCACCGCGAAGCGGGCGTCCGCGCCGACATCGACGGCGCCGGCGTACAGCGGGTGCGCATATTGCTCCCGCCGTTCCTGTTCGGTCGAGGTCACGATGCGGAAGGCCCGGCGCATGCTCAGGCGCTCCGCCGCGATGCGCCGTGAGAAGCGGTAGCGCGCTTCCATCTGTTCGAGGTTGCCCGCAATCGTGCCGAGCTTGTCCAGCTTCTGCGCGCCCAGCGAATGGCCGGTGAAAGTGAAGCCGACGCCCGTGAGGTGACGGGTCAGGGCCGCGCAGTAGCCGCCATCGGCGTAATGCGCGGTCGCGAAGTCCGGCGGCTGGTCGCCGTAGAAGGCGAGCATGTTGTGCACGAATTCGTCGAGGTGGTCCCACAGCCGCTCCTTGTTCAGGAACTCCGGCCCGCCGCACCAGAAGCGCAGGATGCGCAGGGTTTCCTCGTAACCCGGGTAGTGATCGATCGCGGCGGCGAATTCGGGCCAGGCGGGATCTTCGATCCGGCGGGTGACGATGTCGACCCTATGCCCCATCTCCGCCATGGCGATGGCCAGCTCCTTGACGTAGACCAGCTGGCCGCCGAAATCGGGGTGCTCGGTCAGGTGCGAATCATTGGGATCGAAATTGCCCTGCGGATTGAGGAATACGATGTGCATCACATGACCTGCCCGGTGCGTCGATCGCTGGACCGGCGCGGTCAGCGCGCGGCCGCGACGGTATAATCCTTGTTGATGATGATGTCCGCGAGGGATCTGTGCGATGCGATGATGCCGTGCTCGATGCGCAGCACGTCGTCGATGAACGGGTCGAGCTCGGCGGCGTCCCGCTTTCGTTTCTCGCGGTGGGCACGGGTCTCGCGGTAGTCGCGATCGATGAAGATCTTTGTCCCGACATGCGTCAGCAGCGTCGTGTAGGTGCCCTCCGCAATTGCCACCCCGGCGTCGGCCGTCGCCATGGTCTCGGTGACGAAGCGGTCCTCCTCGTAGATCGCCAGCGGCTTCTCGATCCGCGCCGCGCCGTCGAGAAACGCCTGCAGGTGCCGGTCGAGCAGGTCCAAGCGGACCTCCTGCGGCCCGACCCAGCTGATATCCTTGCGCCGCACGCCGTCATTGGTCTTCGGCGGATGCACGAAGTAGTCGTCCTGCTGGAAGATGACCGTAGACAGATCATGGGCCGCGAGCGCGTCCGCGATCGCGGTCGCCGTCTCCGATTTGCCGCTGCCCGATTCGCCCGCGACGGTGATCGTGTATCGCCCCGGCGACGCCGCGATCTTCGGCAGGATCAGGGGCACGATCGCCTGCGCCGCGCTCCGGTGATGCGCTTCAACGATTATCTTGTCGCCTCGCATGGTAATCGGCCCCCTCGTCCGGTTGAAAACGGGATCTGCAGGTCGGGAATCGTTCGACTCGGTCCGTCGTCATGGTCGACCCAGCCGCGCGCTTGCGCGCCCGGCGTCTGGCATGTGTGCGGAAATGCTTGTATTGCATTAATATTTCCTCACCTATAATACAACGGTCTTGCGCTTGGAATGGCGGGCAAAAGACGGCCTTCGGCGGCGGGGTCCAGAGGCGGGATAGAGAATGCTGAGCGAGTACGATACCGCGTGGTTTGAGCTGAACGACCGATTGCGTGGCGTTGAGGGCAACGGCGGCCTGCGCAACGCTCTGGCGGAGCTGAAGCTGCATCAGCAACGGACCGGGTTCATCAAGGACCGTCTCGACGACGTCGAACGGCGCACCTTCCGTCATCCGCAGAACCCGGACCGGTTCTTCAGGACCCAGTACAACCCGAAACGGGCCCTGCGGTTCAATGGCAGCGGCGTCGTCGTGCCGCCGGCGGGCATGTCGGCCAGCAATGACGGATGTTTTCTGTGTCGCGACAATATCCGCTGGCAGCAGCGCGGCAGTCAGATGGGCTATGAGATCGACGTCGACGGGACGCCATACTACGCCTGGATGAACCCGTTTCCCCTGATGCCGACGCACGTCATCATCGCCACCCGGGCGCACACGTCGCAGGAGTGGTGCTTTGACAACGGCGGGCCGCCCGGGAATTCGGCGTTGCTGAACGATCTGGCCGCGCTTGCGATGCGCCTGCCGGGGTATGTCGGCTTCTACAACGGCGTGGATGCCGGGGCTTCGATACCGGGTCACATGCATCTGCATTTCTGCGAGCGGCCGGACGACGCGCCCGAATTCCCGCTGGAGCGGGCGGCCCGGGGCGTCGTGGACGCGTTCGACGGCGTCGGTTTCCTGACGGACTACCCGGTTGCGGTGGCGGTCTGGCGGGGCCCGGCCAAGCGGGTCGTTGCGGCGGCGTCGGAATGGGTATGGCAATGGACGGAGCGCAACCGCGACCGCCTGCACAGCATGACCGGCAATTTCATCGTGTCGGCCGACCCGGACGGCGATGCGATCGACCTCTACTTCGTGCCGCGGGACCGCAGCACATCGCGTGCGGTCGGATTGCACGGCCTGATCGGCGGGCTCGAGATCCTGGGCGAGGTCGTGTTTTCCCGCCCCGAGGATAAGGAACTCCTTGACCGCGGCGCCATCGATTATATCACCCTGGAGAGCTACCTCGCGCGTATTCACACACCGTTGTTCCTGTCGTGAGGCGCACGGGGCACGAATCCCGAAACGCGATCTGGCGCACTACCGGACATTGCGGCAAAATCGGCGCTGCGGCGCGCCGGTGCATGCGGTGACAGGTTGCGTTGAGAGCGCCGCAACGTCGCTCGTCCGGGCAGGCGCTGCCGGGCGGCCCGGGCGCGGCGCCAATGGAAACGCTGAAGAGGAGATGGGCACATGCATCTGGCGGTCCTGACGGGTGGCGGCGACGTCCCCGGGCTCAACCCGGCGATCAAGGCGATCGTGACCGAGGCGACCGCGCGGGGCTGGACGGTGACCGGCTTCCGGCGCGGCTGGGCCGGGCCGCTGAACTACAATCCGGACGACCCGGAGGGCTCGAGCGACTGGATCGCGGCGCTGCGGCCGGGCGTGGTGCGCCATATCGATCGCACCGGCGGCACGGTCCTGCACACCACCCGCACCAATCCTTCGAACGTGCGACGGGCGGAGCTGCCGGCCTTCCTGGAACCGAAATACCAGATGCCCGACGACGCGGAATCGGTGGACTGCACCGCGCACGTGCTGGCGGTGCTGGCCGCCCTCAAGATCGACGTGCTGATCGCCATCGGCGGCGACGACACGCTGTCCTACGCCGCGCGCCTGCACGACGAGGGCGTGCCGACGATGTGCATCCCGAAGACCATGGACAACGACGTGTTCGGCACCGATTACTGCATCGGCTTCTCGACCTGCGTCAACCGCTCGGTCGACTTCATCAACCGGCTGCGCACGCCAGCCGGCAGCCACGAGCGGTTCCTGGTCGTCGAGATGTTCGGCCGCAACTCCGGGGAGTCGGCGCTGATCACTGGCTATCTTGCCGACGTCGACCGGACGCTGATCGCCGAGGTGCCGGTCGACATCGACAAGGTGGCGCGGCTGCTTGCCGAGGACCGGGCGCGCAACAGCTCGAGCTACGCCATCGTCGTGGTCTCGGAGGGCGCATCGCTCAAGGGCGCCGACATCATCGAGTCCGGCGAGGCCGACGCGTTCGGTCACCGCAAGCTGGGCGGTATCGGGCCGACGGTGGGCGACGCCCTCAAGCGGCGGACGAGCGTCGACGTCATGGTCCAGAACCTGGCCTACCTCGTGCGCGCCGGCAACCCGGACGCCATGGACCTCATGGTCGGGCGAAACTTCGGCACCATGGCGGTGCAGCTGATCGCCGACGGCAAGACGGGCTTTATGACCGCCATCCAGGACGGCCGCTATACCACGGAGCCGGCCGACATCTCCACCAGGGGCGTGCGCAACGTCGATGTCGATGCGATGTACGACGTCGACGCCTATCGCCCGCGCATCGCCCAGGTGGCTGGCATGCCGATGTTCCTGAAGTAACCGCGAAAAGCGGCCGCGGCGCGAGTGCCGACGGCATCCGACGGCGCCGTGCAGGGGTGCGGGTCGGAACAGCGCCCGCGCGGCAACGGCAGCCCAGGAGAGGCGCCGCCGCCGCGCGCGGCCGATCAGGCCTTGACGGCGCGGTGGATTGCCATGACCCCGCCGACGGCGTCTTCCGCCGTGACGGGGGAGAATCCGACATGCTCGAGGAGTTCGGTGAGTTCCCTGGAGGAATAGAACATCTCGACCGCCTCGACGAAATAGTCGCGGCAGCTCCAGGCCTCCTTGCCGCTGCCGAAGACCAGGGCGGTCGCCGACACGCAGGCCTTCAGATAGCTGCTGTACAGCGTCTGCACGATCGGGTTTTCCGGCCGCAGCATGTCGCAATGGTAGAACCGTCCGCCGGGCTTGAGAACGCGGCGAATCTCGGAGAACACGTCGACGATCTGCAGATGCCGGGACGCCCATTGCAGGGTCGCGACGTCGAACGAGTTGTCGGGGTACGGCAGCTTGTGCGCATCACCCACGGTGCTCTCGATCGTCACCCCATGTTTGCGCGCGAGGTCCTGGCCGACATCCTGCATCTCCTGGCTGCGGTCGATGGCGCAGACGCGGGCTGCGGGCTGCCGTTTCAAAAGACCGATGCCGACGGCGTTGGTGCCGGCGCAGACGTCGAGGACGGCGTCGCCCGGCTTGAGGTCGACGGCCGAGAGAAAGCGGTGGCGCCAGGTCTTGCACATGCCCAGGCTGGCGAAATTGCTGGCAACGTCATAATAGGGCGCGACGTCCTTGAAGACGGCATGCAGTTCATTGCCCCAGATGTCGGAGAATGCTTGCTTGCGCGCTTGTTCGCGCCCGGAAAAATAGTGTGTTGAGGTATCCTCCGCGTGACTCATCGAAGCTTATCTCCAAAGTTTTGCGGTTGCGGTGACAGCCAGTGCCCAATGATCTCATGCGCCGGCCACTTCGCCTACCCGTCGCGCCTGCGCGAACGATTTACAAAGATCGCTCGTTTCAATCTTCCTGTATCTTCTCGGACGATTTTGCAACCGCTTTTGTTGCGGCTTTCTTACGTTCGCGACGGTTGCGACTATATGCCCCGCGACTCGTGCTGGCTTTGACCGAGGTCAACTTTCACGCCGGCACCCGCTCGGCGCGCCGGCCTAGCCGGCCAGCTGCGCCGCCGCCTCCACGGCCAGCTCGTAGCCGTGGGACCCGAAGCCGCAGATCATGCCGGTCGCGGCCTGCGATATAAAGGAATGACGGCGGAAATCCTCGCGCCGGTGGATGTTCGAGAGATGCAGTTCGATGACCGGGATGTCGCACGCCTGCAAGGCATCCATGATCGCCACCGAGGTGTGGGTATAGCCTGCCGCGTTGATGACGATGGCGGCGCAGTCGGTGCGGCCCTCCTGGATCCAGGTGACCAGCTCGCCCTCGTGGTTGGATTGCCGGAAGTCGATTTCGACCCCCAGAGCCGCCGCGCGCGCCTGCGTCCTCGCCTCGATGTCGGCAAGGGTCTCGGTGCCGTAGATCTCCGGCTGGCGGGTGCCGAGCAGGTTCAGGTTCGGCCCGTTCAAAACCATGATCTTCGCTGTCATCTCGGCGTCGCTTCCATGGGCTGTGCTCGGCGCAGGCTATTGCGCCGACAGATGATTCGCAAGCGCTGGCTGTCGGGAGTCGGGCCGGGCGTCAGCTGATCCAGCGCACGATGCCGGCGACGCCGTCGACGCCGACCTGGGCGCCGTCCGGGATCTTGTGGGTCGCGTCGAGCACGCCGAGCACCATCGGGATGCCGCGCTCGCGGGCCAGCGAGGCGAGGTGCGAGGTGCTGCCGCCAAGCTCCGCGACGACGCCGGACACGCGCGGCAGCACCTGGGCCAGGGCCGGCCCCGCCACCTTGGTGACCAGCACGTCGCCGGGCCCGACCCGGCCGAGCTCGCATTCGCAGCTGATCACGCAGGCGCGGCCGGCGCCCCAGCCGATGCCGCCCGGATGGCCGCGCACGCCCGGGTGGCGCTGCCAGATCTCGTCGGGGACAGGCGCCGGCTCCGTCTGCAGGGGCCGCGCCTGCAGCATCTTGATCCCGGCCTCGTCCATCGCCCATTCGATCTCGACCGGCCGGCCCATCATCTCCTCGGCCCGGCGCATCATGCACGCGAGCTCGCTGACCTCGGATTCATTCAGGCATGGTTCGCCGGCCCGGTCGCCTGTAACAGCCCGGCTGCTCGGGCCGTGGCGGTGGCAGTGGACGCTGTGGTCCTTGCGGCCCATCGTCGTCTCGAGCAGCGCACCGTCGCGGGTGAGGTCGTAGCGGTCCGGCACCACCTCGCCCTGGGCGATCGCCTCGCCGAGGCCCCAGGTGGCGCTAATCGACATGCCGCCATTTGCGGTCTGGCTCATGCCGCCGCCCGAGGCGCGGGCGTCGACCAGCGTCTGCACGAGCACCCCCATGGCGGTGTCGTCCGGGTTCAGATTCTGACCCGCCATGTAACGCATGGCGCGCGACGACCACAGCGCGCCCCAGCAGGCCCGCACCGTGGTCAGGAAGTCGGCCTCGGTGTCGATGCCGAGATAGCTCTGGAACTGGCCGGCAAACGAGGTGCCGGCCCGGTCCTCCATGATCGAGGACGAGCGCACCGCCACGCGGGCACCGGTGCGACCCACCAGGTCGCGCCAGGCGGCGAGCAGCTCATGCTGGATGTGCGGTGCGATCGGCTGGTCGAACAGGGCGACCCGCACCTTCGCGAGATCCTGCCGGGCCTGCATGAAGCCGAGGGTCGCCGCGTTGCGCGCCGCCGCGCCGAGGCCGAGCGCCTCGATCTGCGCCCGGTAGGCCGCTGCGTCGAGACAGAACCCGTCGGGGATGGGCAGCCCGGCGTGGCCCAGGGCGGCCTGGTTCGCCGCCTTGGGACCGAATCGCTCGGGATCGGCCGCGGCCGGATCGCTGAGAGGTACGACGTACCGGGTCACCGGATCACAGCGGGTCGACGACGGTGATCTTCTCCACCGGGAAGTTGGAGATGATCTCGGTCTCGTTCTCGTGGACGATCAGCATCTCCTCGATCCGCACGCCGTACTTGTGCACCTTGCCGTGCTGGGTCTCCAGCGCGAACACCATGCCCGGCTTGATCTCGATCGGATGGTCGAGCGACCAGATGCGCGAGATCACCGGCGGGTCGTATTGGGCGAGGCCGAGCCCGTGGCCCCACAGGTTCGCCGCCGCCTGGTCCTCCTCCTCGTAGCCCCAGGTCTCCTTGGCCGAGGGCCACTTCATGGCGATGTCGCGGGTGGTGGCGCCGACCTTGACCGCTTCGATCGAGTCGTACAGCCATTTCAGCGCGGTCTCGTAGGTGTCCTTCATCTCCTGGGTCGGCTCGCGGCCGACGCAATAGGTGCGGTAGTAGCAGGACTTGTAGCCGTTCCAGGTGAGCGCCGCGAGGTCCATGAAGACGATGTCCCCGGGCTGGACGATGCGGTCGGAGAAGTTGCGCCAGTTCGGCCAGGTGTTCGGCCCCGAGGAGACGATCACGTCCTCGACGTCCTCCATGCCCGGGATGTTGTACAGGAACTGCATGATGTGGGCGGTGACCTGGTTCTCGGTGACGCCGGGCTTGAGGAACTTCATGGTCTCGTAATGGGCGGCGTCGCCGATCGCGGCGACGATGCGCATGCATTCCTGCTCGTCCTCGTTCTTGATCGCCCGCGCCTCCATCATCGGCGTCATGCCGTCGGTCCAGGTGATGCCCTGGGACTCGAAGGCGCCGAGCATGTTGATGTCGATGAAATCGACGCCGAGCTTCTCGCCGGCGACGCCGTGCCGCTTCATCTCCTCCTTGACCGCGTTGGTGAACTTGGTCACCTGCTGGTCGGAGGCGGAGCCGGCCGCGCCCTTGATCCAGGCGTAAGAGTAGCGGATGTTCTCCTGCGGGAGCCAAGGCGAATGACGCTCGATCTGGATGCCGATATCGCCCTGCTCGAACAGCACCGGGTCGCCGTCGCCGCACAGCATCGCGTAGCGCAGGCCGGGCTTCAGGCGGTTCCAGCCGGGCGTCAGCGTGCTGGTCACGTAACGCACGTTCTCGTCATACATGAGCAGCAGGGCGCCGAGGCCATGCGCCTTCATGCGCGCGCGGGCGCTTTCCAGCCGGTACTTGCGCAGCCGGTCCCAGTTGATGCGCTGTTGCCAGTCGACGCCGGTGATGCCGAAATTCGCGGTGCCCATGGTTCCCCCCGAGGTAAGCAATGTTCAAACCGACCGACCCGCCGGCGCGAGCGCCGGGCGCACGCGGTCATCATCCGGGGCAGCATGTCCCCGATGGCGGCGCAAAGTCAACGTACGGAAAGGGAATACCGTCATGCCCTGCAGTCATGACGGAGCATGGCCCGGCCGAGTCTGCACGGCGCGCTGGCGCCTTCGGCCGCGGGGAACGAAAAGGGCGCCTTGCGGCGCCCCGATCGGGTCAGCGGTCGCCGGCGAGGTGCCGGCGCATGACGAGGTACGGAATCTCTTCGCGCTTGAGCCCGCGACGCGCCAGTTCGGCGTCGCTCAACATGCTGAAGCGATCGAACGCGTCACGGGCGTCGAGCCCGGCACGCACGGATTCAAGGAGCTGAGAAATTGAATTGCCGATTCCCGCCAGGGCCGAAAACATCCGGTTTTTGCGGTGCGGCAGAGTGAAGTCGGTCATGAGAATTCCTCAAACGTCTAAGAACATGAGAAAAAGATAATAATTGTCCGTCCTGCATCAAGCCGTCTTTGCTGCAACGCAGCAATGCATGATGCGCATGGGTCGCGGGTCGGGCGCCGGCAGCCTGTTGCATTTTTCGCAGCGCCGTCGATGATCGTCTGGAGATGTGCCGCCGCAGGCGGCGGAACGACCAAGGAGGCGACGTTGACGGCATACTGGCTTGCGCGGGCGCGCATCGTCGACCCGGTGGAGTACAAGAGATACACGGACCTGGTGCCGGGCATCCTGGTCAAGTACGGCGGCAGGGTGCTGGCCCGCGGCGGCCGCTTCAAGATCCTCGAGGGGCCGGAGGACTTCGAGCGCCACGTGGTCATCGAGTTCCCGTCGCTCGAGCAGGCGGAGGCCTGCTTCAACTCGCCGGAATACAGGGAGGCCGCGGCGTATCGTCGCGCCGGCGCCGGCATCAACGAGCTCGTGATCGTCGAGAGCGGCGACGCCACGACATGATCAACGCCGCGGTCATAGGCCTTGGCTGGTGGGGCCGGCACCTGGTCGAAAGCGTGCAGGGATCGAGCGCGCGCATCCGGTTCGTGCGCGCCGTCGATATCGCGCCGGGCCCGACGCAGGAGTTCGCCGCGGCGCACTCGCTGCGCCTGTCGGCGGACTACGAGGACGCGCTCCAGGATCCCGATGTCGAGGCGGTCGTTCTGACGACGCCGCATGCCTGGCACGCCGATCAGGCGATCGCGGCCGCCGGGGCCGGCAAGCACGTGTTCGTCGAAAAGCCGCTGGCCCTGACCGGCGCCGACGCGGCCCGCGTCGTCGCGGCGTGCCGCAAGGCCGGCGTGGTGCTCGGCGTCGGCCACGAGCGGCGGTTCGAACCGGCGCTGATCGAGATCAAGCGGATGGTCTCATCCGGCGAGCTCGGCACCATCATGCATGCCGAGGCCCATTTCAGCCACGATTCGCTCGCCGGCCTCGACCCCGGCAACTGGCGGCTCGCGCCGGAACATGCCCCGGCGGCGGGCATGACGGCGATGGGCGTCCACCTGACCGATTCGCTGATCGACATGCTGGGGCCGGTGGAGCGGCTGCACGCGGAAACGGCGAAGCAGGCGATCGCAGCGCCGGGCGGCGACGTGGTCTCGGTCCTGCTCAAGTTCCGGTGCGGCGCCACCGCATCCGTCACGGCGATCCTCAAGACGCCGTTCTTCATGCGGCTCCACGTGTTCGGCTCGGAGGCATGGGTCGAGGCGCGCGACCGGGTGCGGCCGGAGGCGGAAGGGCTGGTCGATGTCACCCTGTGCCGGGCCGGCGGCAACCCCGAAACCCGGCAGATCGAGGCGATCGACGCGGCGCGGGCCAACCTCGAGGCGTTCGCCGCGGCCGCCTCCGGCGGGACGCATTATCCGATTCCGACCGAAGACATGATCCACAACGTCGCGATCCTCGAAGCGATCTGCGAGTCGGCCGAAAGCGGCGCGGCGGTCCGCGTGACACGTCCCTGAGCCGGCGCATGCCCGGCGGGCATTCCGTCATGCCAATTTCGTATGGCCGCACCCGGTGCATAACCGGTAAGCTCTGGCGCGTGCCGGGTCATTCAAGGAAGAGAGGACATCATGGCGAAAGCGCAGATCATCAAGATCGACGAGGCGCCGGTCTTTGCCCGCGGCAACGGTGTCGAAACCACGCTGCTGGTTGGCGCCGAGCGCTGCGAAGGGGCGCGGATCACGACCGGCATCACTCGCTTCCCGGCGGGCCAGAAGGTGCCGATGCACTCGCACAATTGCGACGAGCAGGTCACGCTGCTCGAAGGAAGGGCGGAGGTCGAGATCGACGGCAAGCGGACGCCGGTCGAACCCTACGACACCACCTTCATCCCCAAGGACAAGCCGCACCGGTTCATCAATGTCGGCGACGGGCCACTGACCATCCTGTGGGTCTACGATACCGACACCGTGACCCGGACCTTCACCGAGTCGGGCAAGACCGTGGCGCATCTGTCCGGCGGTGACGTGACGAGCTGAGCCCGGCTGCGACGCCGCCATGGACGCGATCGATATGCGCTTCGGCGGGTACCAGGGTCCCGCCTCGGTCCACTCTCGCGCGCTCGCGGTCCTCAAGGACGAGATCGCAGGCCGGCTCGGCGATACCGTGCGCATCGCGGTCGACGGCAACATCGTCGATGCTGGGCGCAAGGCGGCGGACCTGCTGACAATGGTCGACAGCGGCGCGCTGACCCTGTGCTATTTCTCGACCAGCTATCTTGGCGCCCGCGTGCCGGAGTTCGCGGTGCTGGACCTGCCTTTCGTGGTGCGCGATCGCACCCGGGCCTACGCGGCCCTCGACGGTGCGCTCGGCGCGGTGCTGGCTGACAGGCTGGCCGCCAGCACCAACTACCGGGTCCTCGGCTTCTGGGACAACGGGTTCCGGCATCTCTCGAACCGCGTGCGGCCGATCCGCATGCCGGCGGATTGCCGGGGCCTGCGCATCCGCACGCTTTCCAGCGAGCTGCACGTCCGCACCTTCGAGATCCTGGGCTTCGAGCCGGTCACACTCGACGTGCGGGAACTGGTGCCCGCCGTGCAGAGCGGCGCGGTCGACGCCCAGGACAACCCGCTGACCAACATCCGCAATTTCGGCATCCTCGATCATCATCGCTGGGTCACGCTCACCGGGCACTTTTTCGGGTCGGCCGCGCTCCTGTGCCATGCGCCGAGCTACGAGTCCTGGCCGGAGGAGGTGCGCGCGACCGTCGTCGCCGCCGCCGCGGCCGCGACACGGGCGCAGCGCGATTTCGCCACTTCCGAGGACGCAGCGGTGCTGGCGGAGATCGACCCTGCGCGCAACGAGATCATCGAGCTGACGGAAGATGAGCGCGCGGCGTTCGCCGCCGCCGTCGCACCGCTGGTCGATGAGCAGCGCGAGCGCTTTGGCGGGGCGCTCGTCGGTCATCTGGAATCGGCTTGAGGCACGGCGATGGCGGAACAGGACACGAGCATGCATCGGATCTCCCACGAGCGACTCGCCGCCTTCGCGGCGCGCGCGCTGGAGGCGGTCGGCGTGCCGAAGGAGGACGCGCGAGCCGGCGCGGCGTTGATCGTCGAGCCGGACCTCAACGGCGCCGACGGGCATGGCATCTTCCGGTTGCCGCAATACGTCCGCCGCATCCAGGCCGGCGGCATCAACACCCGTCCCGACATCCGCATCGTGCGGGAAAAGGCGGCGATGGCGCTGGTCGATGGCGACAATGCGCTCGGCCATCTGGTGGTCGCACGGGCCGCCGAGGCGGCGATCGAGAAGGCCCGGGAGCACGGAGTCGGCTGGGCCGGCGTGCGCAACGGCAACCACGCCGGCGCCGCCTCGACCTATGCCCGGATCCCGCTCGAGCGTGGCATGATCGGCATCTATCTTGCGGTCGGTAGCGCCAACCACCTGCCGCCCTGGGGCGGGGTCGACATGCTGCTCAGCACCAACCCGCTCGCGGTCGCCGTCCCGGCGCTGGAGGAGCCGCCGATCGTCCTCGACATGGCGACCACAGTGGCCGCCTACGGCAAGGTCAAGACGGCACTGCAGCGCGGCGAGATGATGCCGGAAGGCTGGATGGTCGATCGCGAGGGCAAGCCGCTGACCGACCCGAAGCGCGCGTCCGAGGGGTTCCTGCTGCCGATCGGCGGCTACAAGGGCTATGGCCTGGCGCTGATCATCGGGTTGCTCGCCGGCACGCTGAACGGCGCCGCCATGGGCCGCGACGTCATCGACTTCAACGCCGACGACATAACGCCGACGAACACCGGCCAGGCGGTGCTGGCGATCTCGCTGGAGGCGTTCGGTGAGCCGGACGATTTCCGGCGCCGGGTCGACGAGGTGATCCGCACGATGCGCGGCTCCGCCCGCATGCCGGGGGTCGACCGGATCCGCCTGCCGGGCGAGATGAGCCACGCCAAGCGCCGCGACCGCCTCGACCATGGCGTGCCGATCCCGGCGCCGCTGCTTGCGGCGCTGCAGGCGCTGGCCGAGCGGCTGGAAATCGGGGAACCTGGGTGAGCGCCGCGCGCCGCCATCCTATGCACTCGGAACATATCGATAGGTTCAATAGGAATTTTCCTTCATACTGGAGCGTCCCCTATCATCGTTGAGCTTATTTCCCTTAAGTCATGCAACTGAAAAGAAGATCGGGAGGCTAACATGGGAAACGACACGAACCGGAAGGGCGTCGGCGAGGGCCTGCTGCCCAAGCTCGATCGCAGGCAGTTCCTCGGTGGTGTCGGCGCCGCGGGCGCCGCGGCCATAACGCCGCTTGTCATCGCGCCGCGGGGCGCCAGCGCCGCCGAATGGCCGGAACGCGCGATCACCACCGTGGTGATGTACGGCGCCGGCGGCGGCACCGACACGGTGCTGCGCACGATCACCGCCGAGATGGCCAAGACGACCGGCTGGGAGATCAACGTCATCAACAAGCCGGGCGCGGTCGGCGGCGTCGCCACCAAGTTCATGCTCGGCAAGCCGGCCGACGGCTATTGGTGGCTGGGCGCCGCGAACTACAACAAGTTCGTCCGCGTCATGGGCCATTCCGATTCGGTGGCCTGGGAGGACTGGCAGTACTTCCAGGGCGGCAACTCGCTGGCGGCCTGGTCGGTCAAGCCGGAGTCGCCCTTCCAGACCGTCGAGGACGTCTTCGAGGCAGCCCGCAAGAACCCCGGCAAGATCTCGATCTCGACATCGGGCACCGGCGGCATCTGGCACGAGCTGGCGGCGATCGTCTCGGAGACGGCCGGCATCAAGCTGAAATTCGTCCCCTACAAGGGCGGCAAGCCGGCGACGCTGGCCGGGTTGCAGGGCGAGGTCGACATCGCCGGCGGCGGCGTGCACGAGCATATCGAGCATGTCCGCGCGGGCAAGCTGCGCATGCTGCAGCAGACCGGGGCAACGGATCTCAACGTCGAGGGCGTCGGCACGCTGCGCTCGATCGGCGACGCCATCCCCTCGCTCAAGCCGCTGCTCCCGCTGGGCGGCATCTACAACCTCGCGCTCAAGCGCGACACGCCGGTGGACATCCTCAAGCAGATCGCCGTCGCCTGGGAGAAGGCGTTCCAGTCCGACGCGTGGAACGCGGTCGCGAAGCAGAAGTTCTTCCAGACCGACGTGCGCATCGGCGAGGCGGCCGACCGTCGCGCGGCGCAGGTCGAATGCCTGACCGCGGATACCTTCACCCGCGTGCAGGAGCATATCGGCAAGCGGGTCCGCGGCACCAAGGAGCTCGGCCTGCCCGAACCCGACGCGTTCGACGCCTGGTGGCCGCCCAAGGGCTACAAGCCGCGCATGGCCTGATCGCCTTGCCGACAGCCTGAATGCTCGTATCCGCAGGGGCCGTTTCGCAGCAGCGAGGCGGCTCCGGCGGTCGGCCAACCGCAATTACGCATCGGCAAGACATGTCGCGCGATCACGATGAAGCCGAGTCGAACGGGGGCCCCGGCTTCCACGGCGAGGAGGAGGTCGCGGAGCCCGTCTCGGCGCGGCAGAACCTGATCGCCGCCATCGTCATTGGCGCCATCGCGATCCTGGCGATGGTGCTGGCGGTCCGCCTCGAGGTTCCGGGCCGGCTGGTCGCGGCGCCCGGCCTGCTGCCCTTCATCGTCGGATTCAGCCTGCTGCTGATGGCCGTGGCCCTCGGCGTGCTGGCAATCCGCGACGGCGGCGCGAAGAACCTGCTCGGCGGCCTGTCGGGCGCCGGCGAATGGCTGCGGGATGAGGAGCGACGGCGCACCCTGCTCCTGCTCGCCATCATCATCGCCTATATCGTGCTGGTCGACCAGGTCCCGTTCGAGTGGCGCTGGCGCGTGGGCACGTTCGACCTCCGGTTCAGCGGCTACGAGCTGTTCTCCATCGCCACCCTGACGCTGATCCTGTGGATCTTCTGGCGCCGCCCGGCGGTTCCCCACTGCCTCGGCGTTTCCATCGCGGTGGTCATGGTGCTGGCCGCAATCTTCCGGTACGGCTTCCGCATCCTGCTTCCGGGGCTGGGCTGAGGGCGCGCGATGATCTGGGAGCAGATTCTCGAGCAGGCGTTCCAGGCGTTCACGCCCTACATGCTGCTGATCTGCCTGCTCGGCACCACCCTCGGCATCCTGTGGGGCGCCATGCCGGGCCTGTCCACCACCATGGCCATGGCGCTGCTGATCGGCCTGTCCGCGGGCATGGGACAGAACGTGGCGATCATGTTCATGCTCGGGGTGTACACCGGCAGCGTCTTCGGCGGCGCGATCTCGGCCGTTCTGATCAACATCCCCGGCACGCCCGATGCCGTGCCGACGATGATGGAGGGGCACCCGCTGGCCAAGCGGGGCGAGGGCGGGCTCGCGCTCGGCACGGCGATCGCTTCGTCGTTTCTCGGCAACTGGGTCGGCATCCTGCTGCTGATCACCTTCATCCCGGCGCTGCTGGCGCTGGCGCTGAAGTTTCGCTCCTGGGAGATGTTCCTGCTGTCGATCTGGGGCATCGCGATCTGCGGCACCATGTCGTCGGGCGAGCGGCCCCTGAAGGGCTGGATCTCGGGCTGGATCGGCCTGCTGGTCGCCTTCGTCGGCCTCGATCGCATCGACGCCGTGCCGCGCTTCACCTTCGGGGTGTGGATCCTCGAGGACGGCATCAGTTACATCCCGATCCTGATCGGCCTGTTCGGCCTCACGGAAATCCTGCGCGTCCTGCCGCAGAAGGCCCCCTATGGCATACCGGCGGAGGTCGGGCGCGTCGTACCGCCGATGGCGACCCTTTGGAAATACGCCCGCACCTCGATCCGCTCCGGCCTGATCGGCACCGTCATCGGCGCAATTCCCGGCGCCGGCGCCAATGTCGCGTCGTTCCTGTCCTACGATATCGCGCGGCGCCGCGCCAACCCGGAGGAACGCAGGAAGTGGGGCAAGGGCAGTTACGAGGCGATCGTCTCCGCCGAGGTCGCCAACAACGCCAATATCGGCGGCTCGATGCTGCCGACGCTGACCCTCGGCATTCCCGGCAACGCCGCCGCCGCGGCGATCCTGGCGGCGCTGGAGATGAAGAATGTCGTGGTCGGGCCGACCATCCAGACCCACAACCCGGGCCTCATCTACTTCATCTACATCGCGCTGATCATCGCCAACTTCCTGATGTACGGCATGGCGATCGCGCTGGTGAAGCCCTGCGTCAAGCTGTTCAGCCTGCCGCGCACCCTGCTGATGCCGCTGATCATCCCGATCTGCGTGATCGGCGCCTTCGCGGTCAGCCTGAACTATTTCGACGTGTACGTGATGCTTGCCGCCGGCATGGTCGGCTACGTGATGCGGAAATACGGTTTTCCGCTGGCGCCGATGGTGCTGGCCGTCATTCTCGGGCCACTGGCGGACGAGAATCTGCGCCGGGCGCTGATTGTCTTCGAGGACAAGTCGATGGGCTATGTGCTGACCGATCACTGGATCGGCACGATCCTCATCGTCGTCGTGCTGTATACCTTCTACGACGGAATCTTCGGGCGGACGAGGGGGACGGCGAAGAAAGCCAAGTGAACGTTGTTGTCGGGCCCGTCCCGGGCCCTCGCAAGGAGACATGGATGAGCGACAAGACGGATATCGGCCTGGCCGTCATCGGCTGTGGCGTGGTCGGGCGCATTCGCGCCAAATTCGCCCGCGAATACCCCGGCATCGGCTGGCTCGGGCTGTGCGACATCAAAGAGGATCTCGGCCGCAAGCTGGCCGAGGATGCGAATGCCGATTTCTTCACCACCGACTTCAACGAGCTGGTCGGCCGCCCCGAAGTCAGCGCCGTCATCATCGCCACCGACGAGAACCACCACGGGCCGCCGACCCTGGCCGCGCTGGAACGCGGCCACAAGCATTTGTTCATCGAGAAGCCGCTGGCTACCGACGCGACGGAATCGAAGAAGGTGCTGGACGCCATCGAGGCCGCCGGCGCCGACGCCGTGATCGGCTACACCCAGCGCTTTCGCCGCCGGTTCCTGGCGATCAAGGAAAAGCTCACCACTGGCCAGATCGGCGAGGTGACGGGCGTCGTCACCCGCGCCTTCATGAATCGCATGGTGCCGATCGCCACCGTGCAGCGCACCAACCAACGCAAGACGCTGACGCCGATGGTGGTGTCGGGCACGCACAGCCTCGACATGAGCCTGTGGCTGATGGAGGGCAAGGAGCCGGTGTCGGTCTATGCCGGCTCCAACGACAAGGCGCTGTCGCAGTACGGCACCAAGGATTCGACCTTCGGCCTGTTCACCATGGATGACGGCACCCTGTTCAGCATGAACATCAGCTGGGCGCTGCCGGTGGTCTGGCCCGGCTCGGTCTACGGCCTCGAGATCGGCATCGTCGGCACCCGCGGGGTGATCGACATCGAGGACACCCACCGCGACCTGGTGCTGGCCTCGGACGTGCCGCAGGGCGCCGGCTACGACCCAGAGGGGTTCGACAAGGGCATGGACCGGCACGTCGATTTCCTGACCAGCTATCCGCCCGGCGACATCTGGGAGGGGCAGCTCTGGGGGCCGATGCGCGAGGAGACCAAGGAGTGGTTCGGTCGTGTCCACATGGGCGTGAGGACGCCGCACGCGACGGCCCGCGAAGGCCACCGCAACCTCGTGCTGACCATGGCCATGGACCTGTCGGCGGCGCGCGGCGAGGTGGTCCGGCTGCCGGTCGACCTCGATGAGCTGGTGTTCTAGGCGCCGGCCCGGCCGGCACCGGCCGCGGACATGATCGCCCAGCTCTTCGCCATCGTCGCGCCGGTGATGATCGCCGTCGCGGTCGGCTACGTGATGGCGCGCATGGGCAAGAAGGAGGAGCCGGAATACGTCACCCTCCTCGTCACCTATGTCGGCACGCCGTGCCTCGTATTCTCGACCCTGGCCAACATCACGCTCGACCTGTCGGCGGTCGGGCGGATCGCCGGCGCGTCCGCGCTCAGCCTGGTGATGGCCGGTGCCCTCGGATATCCCCTGCTGCGGCTGACCGGGCTCTCGGTGCGCGGCTACCTGCCGTCGCTGATGCACCCCAATACCGGCAACATGGGCCTGCCGCTGTGCCTGTTCGCTTTCGGCGAGGAGGGGCTGGCGCTTGGAATCGCGTTCTACGTGGTGATCGCCTCCAACCATTTCGTGACGACGCCGATCGTCGCCTCGGGTTCGTTGTCCCTGCGGCGGATCGCGCGCAGCCCGATCATCTACGCGGTCGTCATCGCGTTCGGCTTCCTCGTCACGCGGACCGCGGTGCCGGACTGGATCAACAACGCGACACGGCTGCTCGGCGGGATCACCATCCCGCTGCTGCTGATCACGCTGGGCTTTTCGCTTGCCCGCCTAAAGGTCCACAACCTGCGGACCAGCCTGTTCCTCGCCTTGGCGCGGCTCGCCATCGGCTTTGCGGTCGGCCACGCCGTCGCCGAGCTGCTGGGCCTCCAGGGCGTCGCCCGCGGCGTCGCCATCCTCCAGGCCTCGATGCCGAACGCCGTGTTCAATTACCTGTTCGCCAAGCAGTACGACGCCGAGCCGGAGGGCGTTGCCGGCATGGTCGTGGTCTCGACGCTGCTGAGCTTCGCTGTGCTGCCCCTGCTGCTGTGGTATCTGCTCTAGCAAGAGCGTCTATGTAGGCCCCGCATAGCGGTAGATTGATTTGGAATTTTCGCTCATACTTGTAAGGTTCTAACATGATTGCCGGGGCCGGGACCGGGCGGGAGCGCGCATCCGGTCCGCCCCCGCAAAGACGGAGATTCTGGACGCGGCGCAAGGTCGGGTTTGCCATCCTGCGGCCGGCTGCGGGCGTTGCGGTGTCCGGTTCGAGGACAGAGCTACTGGAGGAGCCACCGAAATGAGTGAACATCCCTGGCAATCCGAGGACTGGTTCGTCAGTTCCTGGAACTTTGAGAAGGAAGTGACGAAGGACTTCGCCTTCCCGAAGCAAATCAAGATCCATGACGTGACGCTGCGTGACGGCGAACAGCAGACCGGAATCGCGTATACGATCGACGACAAGCTGCGCATCGCCGAAGCGCTGGCCGAGGCGGGCATCCATCGGATCGAGGCAGGCCTGCCGGCGGTGTCCAAGGACGACTTCAAGGCGATCTACGAGATCAACAAGCGCAACCTCGGCCCGGAGATCTACTCGTTCTGCCGCTGCATGAAGAACGATGTCGACGCTTCGGTCGATGCCGGGGTCAAGGGGCTGATCATGGAGGTGCCGGCGAGCACGCATCTCATCGAGCATGCCTACAAATGGCCGCTGGAAAAGGCCATCGAGCTGTCCATCGAGGCGACCGGCTATGCGCACGAGAAGGGTCTCGAGGTCGTCTTTTTCCCGATCGACTTCTCGCGCTCGGAAATCAACTGGGTGATGGACCTGATCAACCGCGTCGCCAAGGAAGGGCATATGGATGCGCTGGCGTTGGTCGACACCTTCGGCGTCGTCTCGCCGCACGCGATGAAGTACTTCGTGCAGGAGGTCAAGAAGCGGGTCAACACGCGGCTTGAGACTCATTTCCACCAGGATTTCGGCATGGGCGTCGCCAACACCATCATGGCGCTGGCCGAGGGAGCCGAGGTCGTCCACTCGACGGTGCTGGGGGTTGGCGAGCGCGCCGGCAACGCGCCGACGGAGGACGTCGTCATGTCGCTGCTGACGATGTACGGCATCGATATCGGCATCAATTACGACAAGCTCTATCCGCTGGCCAAGCTGGTCCAGGAGGTTTCGGGGATTGCCGTGCCGAGCAACCGCTCCGTCGTCGGCGACCAGCTGTTCCAGGTCGAGTCCGGCATCATCGCCAACTGGTTCCGCAACTGCGGCAAGGAGTACCAGACCGAGCTGTTCCCGTTCCGGCCGGAATTCGTCGGCCAGCGTGAGGCGGATGTCGTCATGGGCAAGGGCAGCGGCATGGACTCGATCAAGGTCTGGCTCGAGAAGTTCCAGATGAAGGCGACCGACGAGCAGATGACCGAGATCCTGATGGGCGTGAAGCAGTTCGGCCTCGACAACAAGCGCCTGCTCACGGCCGAGGAGTTCAAGAAGATCGCCAACGGCGTCCTCCAGGGCGCCGCGGCCTGATGGCACGCGGGGCGGGGCGGCGGAAGGACCGGCCGTCCCGCCGGCCGCTGAGCGGGCGTCGTAAGGAAGAGAGGCGGGAGTGAGACCCTTCGATTATCTGGCGCCGCAGTCTGTCGAGGACGCGGTGGCGGCGTTGGCGGAGCGCGGCGCGGACGCGAAGGCGCTGGCCGGCGGCACCGACCTGCTGGTCGACCTGAAGCATGAGACCGCATCGGCCGGACTGCTGGTCGATCTCACCCGTATCGCGGAATGCAAGGGCATAGAGGAGACCGACGACGGGCTGCGCTTCGGCGGCCTGGTGAGCCACACCGAGATCATGGACTCCGAACTGGTGCGCCGACATGCGCCGGCGATGATCGACGCCGCGCGCACCATAGGCGCCGTCCAGACGCGCAACCTCGGCACGCTCGGCGGCAACCTCGTGACCTGCGTGCCGTCGCTCGACAGCGGGCCCGTACTGGTGGCGCTGGATGCCGAGGTGACGCTTGCCGGCCCCGGCGGCCGGCGGCGCCTGACGCTCACCGAGTTCTTCGTCGGGCCGCGCCGGACGGCGCTGCAGGTTGGCGAGATCCTCGTCGATATCGTCATCCCCCGGGCCAGTCTCGGAAAACCGTGCAGCTTCCGCAAGTTCGGCCTGCGCAAGGGGCAGGCGCTGGCGCTGGTCAACGCCGCTGCGGCCGTGACAATTGACGGCGGCAGGATCGCGGCGCCACGGATCGCACTCGGCGCCGTCGCGCCGACGGTGATCCGCGCGGAAAAGGCCGAGGCGCTACTGGACGGCAAGGCCCCGGACGCTAACCTTATTGCAGAGGCGGCGGACATGGCGGTGAGCGAGGCGAAGCCGATCGATGATTTCCGGGCGTCGGCGGACTACCGGCGCGAGCTGATCAGGACGCTCACGCGCCGGGTCGTCGACGCGGCGATCGAACAGGCCGCGGGCTGACGGACGCAGGACGGAGGGATCATGGACGTGACGATCACGGTGAACGGCAAGCAGCGCAGCGCCGCGGTGCCGCCGGAGACGACCCTGCTGACGCTGCTGCGGTCCAATTTCGCCCTGACCGGCGCTAAGCTCGGCTGCGATGTCGGCGACTGCGGCGCCTGCACGGTGCTGGTCGACGGCGAGCCGGTCAACGCCTGCCTGATGCTGGCGGCGCAGGCTGACGGCCGCGAGGTCGTGACCATCGAGGGGCTGAGCGACTTCCAGAGCCTGAGCCCGCTGCAGGAGATGTTCGAGCTGTTCTCGTCGTTCCAGTGCGGCTTCTGCGCGCCGGGCATGATCATCTCGGCCAAGGCGCTGCTGGACAAGAATCCCAGCCCGACGGTGGCCGAGGTGCGCGAGGCCCTGGCCGGCAATCTGTGCCGGTGCACCGGCTATACCAAGATCATCGACGCCGTGCTGGAGGCGGCGGCGCGCGGCGGGGCCGCGGCGGAACGGGCTTGAGCGAGAGGAGACGGGCATGGTCATCAAGGTTGACGACAAGCTGCGCGCGGACAGGCTCACGCAGCTGAAGGAGGCCGACGATGCGGTGGTCCCGGCGGTCGCCCGCGAGGGCGGCCGGGCGCCGCAGATCGTCCCCGACGCCAATCAGCAGACGCCGGCGGTCGGCCAGCGGGTGACGCGGCCGGACAGCCGGCCGCACATCACCGGGCAGACCCGCTACATCGACGATCTGTCGTTCCCGAACATGCTGCACATGAAGATCCTGCGCAGCGAATACGCCCATGCCCGGATCCTTAGCATCGACGTCAGCGAGGCCGAGAAGATGCCCGGCGTCGCGGCGACGCTGACCGGCAGGGAAATCCCGGTCAACTCCTTCGGCCCGTCCTACCAGGACCAGCCCGTGCTGGCCGACGACAAGGTCCGCCACATGGGCGACGGCGTTGTCGCCGTGGCGGCCGAGACCGAGCAGCAGGCGCAGGAGGCCCTCGCCAGGATCAAGGTCGAGTACGAGCCGCTGCCGCTTGTCCTCGACCCGCTGGAGGCGATGAAGGAGGACTCGCCGAAGATCCACGGCGACAGCAACATCTACGCCACCAAGGTGATCCGCAAGGGCGACGTCGAGACGGCGCTGGCCGAGGCCGACCTCGTCATGGAGGGGCGGTTCGCGACCCAGATGGTCGAGCACGTGCCGATGGAGCCGCATGCGACGATCGCCATGTGGGAGCCGGACGGCCGGGTCAAGATCCTCTCCAGCCTCGGCCGCATCACCCTGGGCCGGGCCGATGTCGCGCGCACGCTCGACCTGCCGGTCAACAGGATCCAGATCGTCGGCACCATCGTCGGCGGCAACTTCGGCGGCAAGAACGAGATCACCACCGAGCCGGTGCTGGCCCTGCTGGCGCGCAAGACCGGCCGCCCGGTCAAGGGCGTGTTCACGCGCAAGGACGAGTTCGTGTCCTCGACGACGCGCCATCCGTTCATCATGGACTACAAGACCGGCGTTGCGAAGGACGGCCGCATCCTCGCCCGCAAGGTGCGCATCGTCGCCGATGGCGGCGCCTACTGCTCGTGGAGCGAGACCACGCTCGGCAAGGGCGCCATCCTGTCGGTCGGCCCGTACCGGATCGACCATCTCGAGGTCAAGGCCTACGCCGTCTACACCAACAAGACCACGTGCGGCGCGATGCGCGGCTTCGGCGCGCCGCAGGTCTGCTTCGGCTACGAGTCGCACATGGACGACATCGCCCGCGAGCTCGGCATCGACCCGCTGGAGATCCGCCTGCGCAACGCCTTCGACGAGGGCTCGTCGAGCCCGACCGGCCAGGTGCTGCACAGCGTCGCCGTCAAGGAATCGCTGGATGCTGTGGCCGACCGCGTCGGCTGGCGGGAGCAGACGTCATGAAGCGGCGCGGACGCGGTATCGCCTGCATGTGGTATCCGATCGGCTTCACGGTGGCCGCCAATCCCAGCGCCGCCCTCGTCAAAATCAACGAGGACGGTACCGCCACCGTGCTGACCGGCACGGTGGAGACGGGGCAGGGCGCGCTGACCGTGCTCGGCCAGATCGCCGCCGAGGAGCTGGGCGTCGCCGCTGACGACGTGCATCTGGTGTCGGGCGATACCGACGCGACGCCGATGGACACCGGCGCCATCGCAAGCCGCACCACCTACGTGACCGGCAATGCGATCCGAATGGCTGCGGCCGAGGCCAAGAAGATCCTGTTCGAGGTGGCGGCGCCGATGCTCGGCGTGCGACCCGACCAGCTCGAGGCGCGCGACCGCAAGATCCAGGTCATCGGCTTCCCGCAGAAGAACCTGCCGATCGGCGACGTCGCCAACCACGCCCAGGTGGTGATGGGCCGGCCGCCGCTGGGCAGCGCCTCGTACAACCCGCCGACCGTGGCGATGGACCCGGAGACCGGACAGGGCAAGCCGTTCAGCACCTATGTCTATGCCGCCCAGGTGGCCGAGGTCGAGGTCGACGACGAGACCGGCGAGGTCGAGGTGCTGCGCATCGTCGCTGCGCACGATTGCGGCACGCCGATCAACCCGACGCTGGTCGAGGGCCAGGTCGAGGGCGGCATCTC
>JBFGQV010000022.1:0-28465 GCA_041563955.1 Alphaproteobacteria bacterium
AGGCCGGCGCCGACGACCAGAATATCGATGCCGTCTTCGACGATCGTTTTGTAAGCCATCAGTAATACACGCCTTTCTTCATCTTGAGACCGGCGGATTGAAGCGTATGCAAATCGCCGTCGTCCATGCGGATATATTTCGGCTCGTTATACAACAGCTGGCTGTCGCGCATTTCTTCGCTGGGTCCGGGGACATCCGCGAGCTGGGGGATCGCCTGTCCCCAGGGCTTGGTGGTGATGGGCGACAGGAAATTCTTTTCCGTGCCGTTCCGGAACTTGATCCTCCAGGCGATCGTGCCTTTCTCTTCGTCGCGGTGGACGCGAACGCTGTGCCCCAGCGGGGCAAAATCGGCATATCCGCGCACATCGATGGCATGCTGCGGGCAGGCCTTGACGCAGGAGTAGCACTCCCAGCACATGTTGGGTTCGATGTTGTAGGCGCGGCGATAGGTCTTATCGATATGCATGATGTCCGAGGGACAGATGTCGACGCAATGTCCGCATCCGTCGCACCTTGTCATATAGACGAAGGTAGGCATTAGTCCGGCTCCTTATCTCGTCAAACGGAACTTGCGGGCTGCTTCTTAATAGTGGCGGGGGGCTTCGCGCTTGATGCCAAGCCCCATTTGCATCGGAGCGTCTCGCAACAGTTCCATGGAGTGTCTTTTCTGTTGTTCGGGATCGTCACGGGTCTGCGTCGGCAGATTCTCGGCGCTTCCATTGGCGTTCGATACTCGCTTTTCGAACGCCGCGGCGGGCTTGAAGAACATGTGGGAGAACTTGGACCACGGGATCGATGCGAACAGCACCGTCGTGGCGATGAGATAGAGCGCCAGGAACACCGTCGTCCAGGCGGCAGCGCCCGCCATCTGCAGCCATGCCCAGAGCAGGGCGAAGGTCGTGCTCAGAACGAGCGAGACGACGAACAGGTCGGCGCGCACCAAGCGAAACGGCGAATTCCCCTCCGCGGCGACGTCGACACGGATAAAGAACCAGAACCAGTAGCCGCCGACGCAGACCATCAGGGCGCCGATATACCAGAGCGCCGCAACGCCGGCGGGCACCGGTGTGGCGGGCGTCGGGTACGCGAAGACCATCACCGCGGTGGCGACGACGTAAATAACGAAACCATACATCTTCAGCAGATGGGCAAGCCTGCGCTGGGCGTTGCAGAACTCGCCCGAGGTCATGACGTCGACCACGGCGGTCTGCACGGCGATCGATATCAGCCCGCCACCGCCAACCGGCGTCTTCGCCTGGCTTTTCGCGTTGCGCCAGTTGGCGAAGAAATACCTCGCGCTTTTCTTGTGCCAGATGTCGAATAGAGTCCCGCCCGCGACCAGGATCGCCATCACGACGATATAGGTTTGCATGACCCAGGGCGGCACGACATCTGCAAGCTCGGCGAAGGGATTGCTGCTAAACATCAGATTTTCCCCATCTCGGTCTGTTCTTAATTAAACGATCCTGACGACAGTTTGGCTGCCACAGCCCTGACGCCGGCTCAAACGGCCCAGACGAACGAATGAGCCGAATCACTTCACGACGATAACAAAGATCGAGGACAGTCGAAAAGCATTCCTTGCGTTATGCCTTCGCCATTTCCCATATGAGCGCCGGCGCCGAGACGCAAATTGACCCCGAACATCGCTTAGCGGCGGGCCAACATGCGCCCGGTTCACCGCGATGGTCTGCGTGCCCGCGGACAGCGCACCCGTTTGCGCCGACCCGATTGCAGGACACCCGGTCTTCGCATATACCCCTCTGCATCGTCCTGGCGGCCCGCCGCTTCGGCGATTCGGGGCAGCGGGAGGCAAGGCCGGCGATGGCGGACTATACGATTCTCTACTGGCAGGACATTCCGTCGATGGTGGAGGCGCGGGAGGGCCGCGCGAAAACGAAGGTGCAACTGAGCGACCGCTTCCAGGTGCTGATCGACGCCGTGGCCATGCGCAAGAACCTGGTCGGCACCGACGCCTATATCGAACAGTGGCGTCGCGGCGAGCGGCGGTTTCGCGAGGGCACTGCAGAAGAGGTGGCGGCGGCGGTGGCGGCCGAGCTCGAATCGCAATACGAGGCGATCAAGGCGGCGGCCAATGCAGATGGCTGAATACGCGCACACCGATGCAATGCTTCCCGTCGGCGCGGCCGGCCCCTAAGATCGCGGTGGCCAGGAAGGGAGAGCCGGAATGACTGCTATCGGAGGGGGGATCGGCGCCGCCTCGCGACGGATCGAGGATGCGCGTTTCCTCAGGGGCGAGGCGCGCTTCACCGACGATCTCTTGCCTGAGAATGCGGCACGCGGCTATGTGCTGCGCTCGCCATTCGCGAACGCGCGGATCGTCCGCATCGATACCGAGGCGGCCCGCGCCGCACCGGGGGTGATCGCGGTCCTGACCGGCGATGACGCGGCGGCGGACGGGCTCGGCGACATTCCGTGCGCGCGGCAGATGAAGCGGCGCGACGGCGCGCCGATGTACCAGCCGCCGCGGCCGGTCCTGAACCGCGAGAGCGTGCGCTATGTCGGCGACTACGTCGCCTTCGTGGTCGCCGAGACCGTGCACCAGGCCAAGGATGCGGCAGAGCTGATCGAGGTCGAGTACGACGAGCTGCCCGCCGTCACCGCGCTGCGCCAGGTGCTGGCCCCGGGCGCGCCGGCGATCCGTCCCGACTGCCCCGACAATATCGGTTTCCACCACGAGGCCGGCGACCGCGACGCGGTCGACGCCGCCTTCGCACGGGCTGCGCAGGTGGTGCGTCTGGAAGTGCCGATCTCGCGCGTCCAGCCGAGCCCGCTCGAGCCGCGGGTGGCGATCGGCAGTTACGACCCGTCCGGTGAGTCCTACACGCTGGTCACCGGCACCCAGTCGCCGAACCGGATCCGCAATTTCCTCGCCGAGCCGATCCTGAAGATCGCGCCCGACAGGCTGCGCGTCGTCTGTCACGACATGGGCGGCGGCTTCGGCAACCGCAACTCGCCGTATCACGAGCAGTCGCTGGTGCTGTGGGCGGCGCGGCGCATCGGCCGGCCGGTCAAATGGACCAGCGAGCGCAGCGAGAGCTTCCAGTGCGACGACCAGGGCCGCGACAACCTGACGACCGCCGAGCTGGCGCTCGACGACGACGGCCACTTCCTCGCCATCCGGGTGCGCACGGCGGCGGCGCTGGGCGCGTACCTGTCGGGTGGCGGGCCGAACCCGGTGGTCGGCAACATCGGTTGCCTTGCCGGGGTCTACCGGACCCCTGCGATCCATGTCGCGATCGACGCCTATTTCACCAACACCAACACCACCGCGGCCTATCGCGGCGCCGGGCGGCCCGAGGCGATCTACGTGCTGGAGCGGCTGATCGACACGGCGGCGCGGGAGATGGGCATCGATGCGGCGGAGCTGCGCCGGCGCAACCTGATCGCGCCCGACGCGTTCCCCTACAAGACGGCGCTGACCTTCACCTATGATTCAGGCGATTTCGCCGGCAATCTCGACAAGGCACTGGAGCTGATGGACTACGCGGACTTCCCGGCGCGCCGCGCGGAGTCGCAGTCAAGCGGCAGGCTGCGCGGCATCGGCATCGCCAACGCCATCGAGAGCGCCGGCAAGATGGAGCGCGGCGAGGAGGCCGAGCTGAGCTTCGGCGCTGATGGCCGCGCCCTCTTGAAGGCCGGCACCTGCGCGCACGGCCAGGGGCACGAGACCGCCTACCGCCAGCTGCTGACCGAATATCTCGGCCTTGCCTTCGAGGACGTCGATTACGTGCAGGGCGACAGCGCGCAGATGCCCACCGCGGCGGGCACCTTCGGCTCGCGGTCGATCACCATCGGCGGCGGCGCGCTGCGGGCGGCGGCGCATGAGGTGCTGGAGCAGGCGAAGGACATGGCCGCGGACATGCTGGAGGCGGCCGCCGCCGATCTCGTCTTCGCCGACGGCGCGTTCACCGTCGCCGGCACCGACCGGACGGTCACCCTGAAGGCGGTCGCCGGCCGCGCGGCGGAGGCCGGCCGGCCCCTGCAGGCCCACGCGGACTATGCGCCCGAGGCCACCACCTATCCCAATGCCTGCCATATCTGCGAGCTCGAGATCGACCCCGACACCGGCAAGATCGACATGCTGCGCTACGGCGTGGTCGGCGATTTCGGCGTCGTGGTCAACCCGATGATCGTCGAGGGCCAGATGCATGGCGGCATCGCCCAGGGTGCCGGCCAGACCCTGCTGGAACAGGTGGTTTGGGATCCCGAGTCGGGCCAGCTGCTGAGCGGCTCCTTCATGGACTACGCGCTGCCCCGCGCCGACGACCTGTCGGACATCGAGGTGGCGATGAACCCGCAGCCGACACCGATGAATTCCCTCGGCGTCAAGGGATGCGGCGAGGCCGGCTGCGTCGGGTCCCTGGCGGCCACGATGAACGCGGTCGTCGACGCGCTGGCGCAGCGCGGCGTGCGAACACTCGAGATGCCCGCGACTCCGCTGCGCGTCTGGCAGGCCCTGCGGGCGTCAGGACAGCCCGGCTGAAGCCGCCTTGCGCGGTGGCAATCGGCTGCGGGATCGGCTCTAATGGCGGCCGCAGGGCAACCGGATTGACCAGAGGCGACAACGATGAGCAAGGCCGACGTCAAAGTCATCGACCACCCGCTGGTGCAGCACAAGCTGAGCCTGATGCGCAGGAAGGATACGCCGACCGGCCTGTTCCGCGAGCTGCTGCGCGAGATCAGCCTGCTGCTGCTGTACGAGGTCGCGCGCGACCTGCCGACGGTCATGGAAGACATCGAGACGCCGCTGGAGACGATGCAGGCGCCGGTGCTCGACGGCAAGAAGCTGTGCCTGGTGTCGATCCTGCGGGCCGGCGACGGGCTGCTCCAGGGCATGCTCGACCTCATCCCGTCGGCCCGGGTCGGGCATATCGGGCTCTACCGTGACCCGGAGACCCTGGAAGCCGTGGAGTACTACTTCAAGGTGCCGCATTCGATCGGCGACCGGCTGTGCATCGTCGTCGACCCGATGCTGGCCACCGCCCATTCCTCGATCGCCGCCATCGACCGGCTGAAACAGGCGGGGGCGAGCCGCATCAAGTTCGTCTGCCTGCTGGCCGCGCCCGAGGGCATTGCGGCGTTCGCCGAGGCGCACCCCGACGTGCCGATCTTCACCGCCGCCATCGACCGCGAACTGAACGACCACGGCTACATCCTGCCGGGCCTCGGCGACGCCGGCGACCGCATCTTCGGGACGAAGTAGCAGCCTCGGCCTGCGAGGCCGTTACTTCGCAACCTCGGGACGCACGGTCCAGTGGGGGTCAAAAGCTGTCATTGCGAGGCGCGAAGCGCCGCGGCAATCCAGATACAGCCGGAAACTGGATTGTTTCGCCTGCGGCTCGCAATGACAGCCCCGCGATAGGTCGTGGGACTGAGCGCAAAGTGACCGCGACCGGTCCCGCCCCGAGCCGCTACGGCTGCCAGACCGACAGCGCGCCCTGCTTCCTGCCGCGCTGGTCGGGCTCCTTCCAGTTATGCCCGAACGCCGCCGACTCCCAGGAGCCGTATGACGGGTTGGGCAGCACGATCCACTTCGTGCCCCACATCGACTTGTTCTTCTCCATCAGCGCCTTGCGCTCTTCGAGGCTGCCCTTGTAGCCGTCGACGAAGTCGCCGAAATTGTCGCCGAGCAGCAGCAGCACCCGGTAGTCCTTGGCGACATGCAGGCGCCGCGGGCTCTTGGCGGAGGACTTCCACTCCGGGATCTCGGCCTTGAGCAGCACGGTATCGACGTTGCCGCCCATCGGATAGCCGTATTTCTGGAGGTTCTTGCGCGTCGCCTCCTCGAGATCACCGGTGCGGTTGGACACGTAGAACACCTTCACGCCCTTGCTGTCGGCATATTTGGTGAACTCGAGCGAGCCCGGTATCGGCATCGAGTCGACCGAATTGACGAACTCTCCCCAGGTCCCGGGATGGAAGGACTTGCCGTTCGTCACCATCCAGGCCTGGTATTTGGAGTTGTCGAGGACGGTCTCATCGACGTCGAGGATCACCGCCGGCGGCTTGTCGGCGGAATTCTCGCCCTGCTCGCCGGGGACCGCGGTCCAGCCGGGGTCGGCCAGCGCCCTGTCGAGCATGACGGTGGCGAGCTGGTAGGCGCCCATCGTCACGCCGGCATATTCGACCGACGACTGCATCCAGAGAGTCGCGTTGAGATTGTCGTTGGCCTCCGCGGCCAGCGCGGCGCCCGCCCAGAACAACGCAGCCGCCGCGGCGGGAAGGGCGGCCAGGCCGCGAATCAGTCTGTGGTGTGTCATGGCATTTCCTTTCCGTTGCTCGCTGTCATCATTGTGACTCAGGTGGTCCGGTCGTCCGCTCCGTCGCGCGTGCCGGTCACGGCACAGCACAGGCGACGCCGTGCGCGAGGGCGCCGAGCCCGAGATGACCGGCGATCGTCTGCCCCATATCGGCGAAGCTGCCGCGCCGGCCGAGCGATCCGCCGCGCACGCCCGGCCCGAAGAACAGCACCGGCACGTGCTCGCGGGTGTGGTCGGTTCCGGGCCAGGTCGGATCGCAGCCGTGATCGGCGGTCATCAGGACGAGATCGCCCGGATGCAGGCGGTATTCGAGCGTCGGCAGGCGCTGGTCGAACTCCTGCAGCGCGGCGGCATAGCCGGCGACGTTGCGGCGATGGCCGTACAGCGTGTCGAAATCCACGAAATTGACGAAGATTATGGCGCCGTCCGGGGCCTCGTCGACCTCCTCGAGCAGGCGATCGAACAGCGCCATGTTGCCGCCGGCCTTGACGGTCCGCGTGATTCCGCGCCGCCCGAAGATATCGGCGACCTTGCCGACCGATACCACCTCGCTTCCCGCGGCGACGGCGCGGTCCAGCAGCGTCTCGGCGAAGGGCGGCGTCGTGTAGTCGCGCCGGTTGCCGGTGCGCACGAAGCTTTCGGCATCGTCGCCGACGAACGGCCGGGCGATGACGCGGCCGACCTTCAGCTCATCGACCAGCTCGCGCGCCGCCTCGCAGACCGCGTACAGGCGCTCCAGCCCGAAGTGCTCCTCATGGGCCGCGATCTGGAACACCGAGTCGGCCGAGGTGTAGCAGATCGGCTTGCCGCTGCGGATATGCTCGGCCCCGAGTTCCTTGATGATCTCGGTGCCGGAGGCATGGCAATCGCCAAGGATCCCCGGCAGGCCGAAGCGCGAAACCAGGGCGGCGATCAGCTCCGGCGGGAAGCAGGGCTGCGTGCGCGGGAAATAATGCCAGTCAAACGGCACCGGCAGGCCGGCAATCTCCCAATGGCCGCTCGGCGTATCCTTGCCGCGGCTCTGCTCGACCGCATAGCCCCAGGCACCCGTGGGCTGTGTCAGCGTGTCGAGGCCCGGCAGCGGACGGCCGCCGCTCTCCAGGGCGGCCATGCCGAGGCCGAACCGGACGAGGTTGGGGATTGCGAGCGGGCCGCTGCGGTCGGGCCCGTCGGCGCGGCCGGCGGCGCAGGCCTGGGCGATATGGCCCAGCGTGTCGGCCCCGGCATCGCCGAATTCCGCCGCATCTGTGCTGGCGCCGATGCCCAGCGAGTCGAGAACGAGAATGACGGCCCGGCTCATGACATGCCCTCCGTGGCACCCGCAGGGATTCGTTCGATGACGACGGAGGCGGCGGCGGGCGCGGAATCACCGACCTCGAAGGCCGCGCGCAATGCCTGGCACGCGCGTTCGGCCGCCGCCTCGTCCGCGGCATGCACGATTGCCAGCGGCTGCCCGCCGTCGACCGGCTCGCCGATACCGCTGATATGGGTCAGCCCCACCGCAGTGTCGATCGCAACGTCGGCGCGGCGCCGGCCGCCGCCCAGCGCCACCACCGCAACGCCGATCGCGCGGGTGTCCATGCCGGTGACGATGCCGGCGGTCGCGGGAGCGCAGGGGACCCGAACCGGCGCTGCGGGCAGATGCGCCTCGGGCCGATCGACGAGGTCGGGAGGCCCGCCGAGCGCGGCGACCATGCGCTGGAACGCCTTGGCGGCGCGGCCGTCGTTTAGCGCCGTCCGGGCCATGGCTTCGCCCGCCGCGGTATCCGGCGCCAGCCCGCCGAGGACGAGCAGTTCCCCCGCCAGCGCCAGCACGACATCCCTCAGCCGCCCCTCCTGCGCGCCCTCGTCGCCGCGCAGGACGGCCACGGATTCTCCGACCTCGACGGCGTTGCCGACGGTCCGGCCGAGCACCTGGTTCATGTCGGTGACCAGCGCCGCGGTCTTGAGCCCCGCCCCGTTGGCGACGGCAACGATGCTCTCCGCCAGCTCCCGCGCCATCGAAAGCTCGGCGGCGAAGGCGCCGTTGCCGGTCTTGACGTCCATCACCAGGCCGTCGAGCCCCGCCGCCAGCTTCTTCGAGAGGATCGAGGCGGTGATCAGCGGGATCGACTCGACCGTCGCCGTGACGTCGCGGATCGCATAGAGGCGGCGGTCGGCGGGGGCGAGCTCGGCGGTTTGGCCGATGATGGCGCAGCCGGCTTCGGCAACGCACCGCCTGAACCTGGCGGCATCGGGCGCCGTATCGTAGCCGGGAATCGAGTCGAGCTTGTCCAGCGTGCCGCCGGTATGGCCGAGTCCGCGCCCGGAGATCATCGGCACGCGGGCGCCGCAGGCAGCGAGGATGGGTGCCAGGATCAGGCTGACCTTGTCGCCGACGCCGCCGGTCGAATGCTTGTCGAGGACCGGCCCGCCCTCGCCGTCGCCCCATGAGAGCGTCTCGCCCGAGTCGACCATGCAGCGGGTCAGGGCGACGCGCTCGTCCATGGTCATGCCGCGGAAGAACACCGCCATGGCGAAGGCAGCGACCTGGCCTTCGGAGATCGAGCCGTCGGTCAGACCGCGCACCATGAATGCGATCTCGTCGGCGCAGAGCGCGGCGCCGTCGCGTTTGCGGCGGATGATCTCCTGCGGCAGGAAACTCATGCCGGCCAGTCCTCCAGGAACGCCCGCAGCAGCCGGCGCACGTCCTCGGCCGCGGCGGCCGCGACAGCAAGTGTCTGCTGATGGCTCAGCGCCGCGCCGCCCATGCCGGCGGCAAGGTTGGTGAGGATCGACAGCGCCGCGACGCTCAGACCGGCGTGGCGGGCGAGGATGCATTCCGGCGCCGTAGACATGCCGACCGCATCGGCGCCCAGCACGCGCGCCGCGCGGATCTCAGCCGGCGTCTCGAAATGCGGGCCGCAGAACCAGGCGTAGACGCCGTCATGCAGGGTCAGCCCGATCCGCGATGCGGCTTCGTGCAGACGCGCGCGCAGACCCGGATCGTAGGCGTCGACCATGTTGACGAATTTTCCGTCGCCCGGTGCGCAGAACAGCGGCGATACGCCGGTCAGGCCGATATGGTCGGTGATCGCCATCACCGAGCCGGGCCCCGCCTCTTCGCGCAGGCTGCCGGCCGCGTTGGTCAGCACCAGCGCCGCGCAGCCGAGCGCCGCCAGCGTGCGCACCGGCGCCGCCATCGCGTCGGCCCGGCCGGACTCGTAGAGATGCGCGCGACCGTGCAGCACCGCGACGGGAGTCCCGCTCACCGTGCCCAGCAGCAAGCGTCCGGCATGGCCGCCGACCCCCGGTTTCGGGAAACCCTCCAACTCGTCGTAGCGGATCTCCGAGGCATCGGCGACATCGTCGGCGAACGCTCCGAGCCCGGAGCCGAGGACGATGCCGACGCGGGGGCCAGGCCCGGTGTACTTCTCGGCAATCGCGGCCAGACTGCGCTCGAGCGCTGTCATTCCAGGTTCTCCGGCCCGAAGGAGAACGGCAGCAGGGCGCCAAGCGTCACCGTCTCGCGCAGGCCCTCGGGCGAGCAGACGTGGATCGGCACGTCGTCCGCCGCGAACTCGCGGAGGCGCTGACGGCAGCCGCCGCAGGGCGTGACCAGCGCGTCGCCGCGGCCCATCACCAGGATTTCGACGATCCTGGTTTCCCCGTCCATGACCATATGCGCGATCGCCGTGGTCTCGGCGCACCAGCCTTCGGGATAGGACGCGTTCTCGACATTGCAGCCGGCATACAGCTTGCCGTTGGCGCCCTTGACGACGGCGCCGACAGGGAACCCGGAATAGGGCGCATGCGCCCTGTCCATCGCCGCGCGCGCCAGCGCGAACATCGCATCGTCCATGCTACCGCTCCTTCACATAGGGCACGCCGATCGCCTTCGGCGCCCTGGCGGTGCCGATGAAGCCGGCCAGCAGCACCACGGTCATGATATAGGGCAGCGCCTGGAAGACCTGCACCGGGATCTCGCCGACGCCCGGCACGTCGACGCCCTGCAGGCGGATGCTGACGGCGTCGAGGAATCCGAACATCAGACAGGCTCCCATCGCATGCCAGGGCCGCCACTTGCCGAAGATCATCGCAGCCAGCGCGATGTAGCCTTGCCCCGCCGACATGTCGCGCACGAAGGCCGCGTTCTGCGCGATCGACAGATAGGTGCCGCCGATGCCCGCCAGCACGCCGCCGAGCAGGATCGCCCGGTAGCGCAGCCAGGTCACCGAAATGCCGGCCGTGTCGACCGCATGGGGGTTTTCGCCGACGGCGCGCAGGCGCAGCCCGAAACGGGTGCGGTAGACCAGCCACCAGGTCGTCGGCACCGCCGCCAACGCGACGTAGACGAGAAGGTTGTGGCCGCTGATCAGCTCGGCATAGACGGTGCCGATGACCGGCACCGAGCGCGCCGCGTCGGCCAGCGGCAGGACGATCGGCATGAAGCGGGCGTCGGCGCCAAGGCTCGGCGTCTGGCCGCCCTGGCCGAACCAGGCATTGCCCAGCACCACGGTCAGCCCCGCGGCAAGGAAGTTGATGGCGACCGCGCTGACCACCTGGTCGCCCCGGTGGGTGACGCAGGCGAAGGCATGGATCAGCGCCATGGTGACCGACAATGCGATCCCGGCCACAAGCGCCAGCCAGGCCGATCCGGTCAGCGCGGCGATGCAGCCGGCCGCGAAGGCGGAGGCCAGCAGCTTGCCCTCCAGCGAGATGTCGATGACGCCCGACCGCTCGGACATCAGCCCGGCCATGGAACAGAGGATCAGCGGCGTCGCCACCCGGAAGGTCGCGTCCAGGATCAGCAGCACGAAGACGAAACCCTCACCCATGGCCGGCCTCGCCCGGCGCCGGCGGCGTGCCGGGCAACATCACCGCGATGCGCCGGTAGGCGTTTTCCAGGACGCCGCGCATCATGTAGGCCAGCGCGCCGGAGAACAGGATCACCAGCCCCTGGATGCCGAAGGTCAGTTCGCGGCTGATCTTCGGCAGCTCGAAGGCGAGCTCGGCGCCGCCCTGCTGCAACACGCCGAACAGAAAGCTCGCCAGCACGATGCCGATCGGATGATTGCGGCCCATCAGCGCCACTGCGATGCCGGCGAAGCCGGTGCCGGCGGTGAAGTTCAGGATCACGCGGTGCTGCACGCCCATGATCTCGTTCACCGCGACGAGGCCGGCCAGCATGCCCGAGATGCACATGGTGGTGACGATCAGCCGACGGGTTCGGATTCCCGCATATCTCGCGGCATTCGCGTTGTGTCCCGCGGTGCGCAGCTCGTAACCCCATGGCGTGCGCCACAGGAAAACCCAGACCCCGACGCAGGCGACGAGCGCCAGCACCAGCGACAGGTTGAGCGGCGAGCGCGCGGTCTCGATGCCGACCAGCGCCAGCACGTCGTGCATCTTCGGCAGCAGGGCGGCCTCGGCGAACGGGCGCGTTTCCGGCGACATCTGGCCCGGCATGATCAGCACATTGACCAGCAGGTAGACCATCAGCGCCGCGGCGATGAAATTGAACATGATCGTCGTGATGACGATGTGGCTGCCGCGATAGGCCTGCAGCCAGGCCGGGATCAGCGCCCAGCCCGCGCCGAACAGGCCGGCCGCCGCGATGCCGATCGGGATCAGCAGAACGGCCGGCAGGATTGAGTCGAACGCCAGCATGGCGAGCCCGACGCCGAGCCCGCCGATATAGGCCTGTCCCTCGCCGCCGATGTTGAACAGGCCGGCATGGAACGCGACCGCCACCGCGAGGCCGGTGAAGATGAAGTTGGTCGTGTAGTAGAGCGTGTAACCGAGCGCTTCCTCGTAGCCGAAGGCGCCGATCAGCAGCCAGCGGACGGCCTCCAGCGGGCTTTCGCCGACAACCAGCACGACGAGGCCGGAGGCGATCAGCGCCATCAACAGGTTGATCATCGGCAGCACGCCGACGTCGATCCAGCGGGGCAGGGGAACATAGGGTGCCGAACTCATGACGGCGGCTCTTCCCGGGGCCGGGCGGCGTCCCCTTCATACGCGTTCGCCATCATGAGGCCGAGCGTGCGTTCGTCCGCAGCATCGCCATCGACCTCGCCGACGATGCGGCCCTCGAACATCACCAGGATGCGGTCGGCGAGCGACATGATCTCGTCCAGTTCGACCGAGACCAGCAGGATCGCGCAGCCCGCATCGCGGAATTCACGCAGCTGCCGGTGGATGAACTCGATGGCGCCGATGTCGACGCCGCGGGTCGGCTGCCCGACCAGCAGCAGGTCGGGTCGCTTTTCCAGCTCGCGCGCCAGGATCAGCTTCTGCTGGTTGCCGCCCGAAAGGTTGGCCGAGCGCAGATGCGGGTCGCGCGGCCGCACGTCGAAATTCTCCATCAGCTCCCGGCAATGACCCGATATCCGGTCCATCCGGTAGAGCACGCGGTTCAGCAGCGCGGGCTGCCACTGGTAGCCGAGGATCGCCGATTCCTCGGCGGCAAAGGCGGTGACCAGCCCCATGCGGATGCGGTCCTCCGGCACATGGGCGACGCCGAGCTCCCGCATGGTCTTCGGGTCCGCCGACTGGCCGGGTGAGAACGCCGTGCCCTTGACCTCGATGCGGCCGGCGTCGAGCGGGACGATTCCGGCCAGCGCCTGCAACAATTCGCCCTGCCCGTTTCCCGACACGCCCGCGATGCCGACGATCTCGCCGCTGCGCACCGTAAAGCCGACATTATCGACGCGCGGCAGGTTCTGGGCGTCGCGGACGGTAATCCCCTCGACCTCCAGCACCACATCGCCGGCCGCGCCGCCGGGGCGGCGCTGGCCCATGCCCACCTTGCGGCCGACCATCAGCTCTGCAAGTTCCTCCTCGTCGGTATCGGAGGTTCGCCGCACCGCGACGATCTCGCCGCGGCGCATGACCGAGACGCTGTCGGTGACCGCCATGATCTCGCGCAGCTTGTGGGTGATCAGCACGATGGTCGTGCCGCGCTCATGCAGGGTGCGCAGGATTCGGAACAGCTGCCTTGTTTCCTGCGGCGTCAGCACGCCGGTGGGCTCGTCGAGCACCAGCACCTCGGCACCACGGAACAGGGCTTTCAGGATTTCGACCCGCTGCAACTGGCCGACGGGGAGGTCGCCTGCGATGGCGTTCGGGTCCACCTTCAGGTCGTATTCCTGCTCGAGATGCTCGAGGTCGGCCCGCGCCTTGTCGATCGAGCTTTCGATCAGCGCGCCCTCCTCGGCCCCGAGGATCACGTTCTCGAGCACCGTGAAGGTGTCGACCAGCATGAAATGCTGATGCACCATGCCGATGCCGTGCGCGATGGCATCGCGCGACGAGCGGATCGAAACCGGCTCGCCGTTGATCAGGATCTCCCCCGAATCGGCCTCGTAGAACCCGTAGAGGATGCTCATCAGGGTCGATTTGCCGGCGCCGTTCTCGCCGACGATGCCGTGGATCTCGCCCTTGGCGATGGCGAGGCTGACGTCGCGGTTGGCCTGGACCCGGCCAAACGCCTTGTTGATGTTGCGGAACTCGATGGCCGGGCCCGACGGGGGAGCGGCAGTGCCCGCCCCCCCGGATCCCGGCGCCTGCTGCTCCGTCATGCCGTCGCCCCGGCTATCGGGTGCGGGCCGTCAGTAGGTGCACTTATTGTCGGCCATGTAGTCGTGCACCTTGACCTTGCCGGCGATGATGTCCTTGCGGGCGGTCTCCACCGCGCTTTTCATCTTGTCGGTGATCAGCGCCGCGTTGTGCTCGTCGAGCGCCCAGCCGACGCCGTCATCGGCCAGCCCCAGCACCTTGATGCCGCCCTTCCAGGTGCCGTTCTTGGCTTCCATGAAGGTGGTGTAGGCGGCGACGTCGACGCGCTTGAGCATCGAGGTCAGCATGGTGCCCGGATGCAGGTAGTTCTGGTTGGAATCGACGCCGATGGCGAGTTTTCCGGCGTCCTTCGCCGCCTGGTAGACGCCGACGCCGGTGCCGCCGGCCGCCGCGTAGACCACGTCGACGCCGCGGTCGAACTGGCTGCGCGTCAGCTCGGCGCCGCGGCCCGGGTCGTTCCACGCCGACGGCGTCGTCCCGGTCATGTTCTGGATGATCTCGGCATTGGCGTTGACGTGCTTGACGCCCTGCTCGTAGCCGCAGGCGAAGCGCCGGATCAGCGGTATATCCATACCGCCGACGAAGCCGACCTTCCCGGTCTTCGACGCCATCGCCGCCAGCATGCCGACGAGGAACGAGCCCTCGTGCTCGTTGAACAGGATCGCCTGCACATTCGGTGCCTCGACGAACCCGTCGATGATGGCGAAGCGAGTGTTCGGGAACTCGCTGGCGACCTTCTCGATGGCCGGCGCCTGGGCGAAGCCGACGCCGAGCACCGGATCCGCGCCGCGCTGCGCCATCTTGCGGATCGCCTGTTCGCGCTGGGTCTCGTTGGTGACCTCGAACTCGCGATATTTGATGCCGGTTTCCTTGTGGAACCGCACCACGCCGTCGTTGACGCCCTGGTTGAAGGACTTGTCGAACTTGCCGCCCATGTCGAACACGACGGCCGGCTTGATCTCATCCGCGCTGGCGACGGTGGCCGCGAACAGCACGGCGCCGGCGATGGTGGTTAGAGCTGTGCGAAACATAACGCCTCCATCCTTGGTTTGCGTTGTCGTTGCCCGCAGCCCGGCCGCGGGGGCTCGATGCGCCGTGGATGCCGGTAACGTAGCGCCGGCCCGGACGCGATGTCCTCCCTATTCGCCATAGGGGATCCAGACATTCTTTACATGCGTTGCGTGGCGCAGGAACTCCTCCCCTTCGCCCTGCTCGGAATCGAACCAGTCGCGCTGCCTCCCGGTGTTGGTCCAGGTCCGCTTCAGGTTTCCGGCAGCGGCCCGTTCGACCGCGGCGCTGCCCTCCGCCGTCCCGACGTACCAGACCGAATCGATCTCGTCATGTTCGGCCAGCGTCCGCGCCAGCGCATCGCGTGCGCCAGTGACGATGTTGACGACGCCCCCCGGCAGGTCGGACGTGTCCAGCACCTGGTAGAGATCGGTCGCTGCCAGCGGGTGGATCTCCGAGGGGACCGCCACGACGCGGTTGCCCATGGCGATCGCCGGCGCGACCAGCGACACGAACCCGAGCAGCGGCAGGTGTTCCGGGCAGCAGATGCCGACCAGGCCGACCGGCTCGCGCATCGCCAGGGCGACGCCGCGCAGCGGCACCTCGTGCACCGCGCCATCGTACTTGTCGGCCCAGGCGGCATAGGAGAACAGCCGCCGGATCGATGCCGCCACCTCGGCGCTGCCGTCGGCGCCGGTCATCGCGGCGATGCGGCCGGCGAACTCGCGCTCCCGGGCTGTAAGGTTCTCCGCGATGTAGTAGAGGATCTGGGCGCGCAGATGTCCGCTGGTGCGACCCCAGGACCCGGCGGCCCGCGCGGCCTCCACCGCGTTGCGGATGTCCTTGCGGTTGCCGGCGCCGACATGCCCGATCAGCCCGCCCTTGGGATCGAGAACGGCGAGGCTGGTGCCGCCGTCGGGCCGCGCCTGCTTGCCACCGATATACATCTTCGCGGTGCGGTCGAGCGGCGGCGCCGCCTTCGCGGCCGCCCCGGACTCGACGGGGCGTTTCGCCGGGGCATAGGGGCGGAAGGACTTCACGTAATCGGGCTTGAGGTACGCGAACAGCCCCTCGCGCCCGCCCTCGCGGCCGAAGCCGGACTCGCGGCAGCCGCCGAACCCTGAGGCCGCGTCGAACAGGTTGGTGGCGTTGACCCAGACCACGCCGCAGCGCAACTGCGCGGCGACGTCGAGGGCAAGGTTTATGTTCTCGGACCAGATGCTGGCGGCAAGGCCGTAGCGCGTGTTGTTGGCCAGCGCAACCGCCTCGGCCGGGGTGCGGAAGGTCATCGACACCAGCACCGGCCCGAAGATCTCCTCCTGCGCCACCAGCGAGGACGGTTCGACGCCGGTCAGCAGGGTCGGAGCGACGAAGCAGCCCTGCGCGGGCAGCGGGGCGTCAGGCTGCCACAGCTCGGCCCCGTCTTCGATGCCGCGGGCCACCAGCTCGAGGATCCGCTCCTTCTGTACCGGCGCGACCACGGCGCCGATATCGACGGACTTGTCGAGAGAGTCGCCGACGCGCAGGATCTCCATGCGGGCACGCACCCTGGCGAGAAACGCCTCGGCGACGCCCTCCTGCACCAGCAGGCGCGAGCCGGCGCAGCAGACCTCGCCCTGGTTGAGCCAGATCGCATCGACCAGGCCTTCTATGGCGCTGTCGAAGTCGGCGTCGTCGAAGACGATGAAGGGCGACTTTCCGCCCAGTTCCAGGGTCAGGGACTTGCCGCTGCCGGCGGTCGCCTCGCGCACCAGCCTTCCGACCTCGGTCGAGCCGGTGAAGGCGATCTTGTCGATACCGTCGTGCCGGGCCACCAGTTCGCCGGCGCGCCCGTCGCCGGTGACGATGTTGACGACCCCTTTCGGCAGCCCGGCCTCGCGGCACAGATCGGCAAACAGGAGGGCAGTCAGGCTCGTGTATTCCGCGGGCTTCAGGACCACGGTGTTGCCGGTGGCGAGCGCCGGCGCGAGCTTCCAGGCGAGCATCAGCAGCGGGAAGTTCCACGGGATGATCTGGCCGGCGACGCCGAGCGGACCGTAGCCCCTGAGCTCGCTCTCCATGAGCTGCGCCCAGCCGGCATGGTGGTAGAAGTGCCGGGCCGCCAGCGGCACGTCGATGTCGCGGCTCTCGCGCAGCGGTTTGCCGTTGTCCATCGACTCGAGCACCGCGAACTGCCGCGCGTGCTTCTGCAGCAGCCGCGCCAGCGCATACAGATGGCGCGCGCGGCCGTGCCCGCCGAGCCTGTTCCAGCCGGGCTGCGCCTTGCGCGAGGCGGCGACGGCGGCGTCGATGTCCGCAACGCCGGCCTGGGCGATGCGGGCAAGAACCGCGCCGGTCGCCGGGTTGACGGTCTCGAAGCCCTCGCCGGACTGCGCTTCCGCCCAGGTGCCGCCGATGAACAGCCCGAACGCGCCGCTGTGCTTTTCCAGCCAGGCGCGCGCCGGCGCATCGCTCTCGGGCGCCGGGCCGTACTCCATGCTCTCGAAGATCTCGACGACGCCCATCCTCGCTATCCCATCGGCTGGTGGTGGGCCGCGGCGTAACGGCCGGTGGCGCAGTGCGAGAGCTGGCGCTCGATATCGCCGAGCAGGCTCGACGCGCCGAAGCGAAACAGGCCGGGTTCCAGCCACGGCCGGCCGAGCTCCTCCTTCATCAGCGCCAGCCAGACCAACGCATCCTTGGCCCTGGAAATGCCGCCCGCCGGCTTGAAGCCGACCGCATGCCCGGTGCGCTCGCGATAGGCGCGGATCATGCGAAGCATCACGAGGCTGACCGGCAGGGTCGCGTTGACCGGCTCCTTGCCGGTCGAGGTCTTGATGAAGTCGGCACCGGCCATCATGCACACGAGCGACGCGCGGCCAACATCGCGCAGCGTGCCGAGCTCGCCGGTCGCCAGGATCGCCTTCATGTGGGCGCCGCCGCAAGCCTCGCGGAATGCCCGCACCTCGTCATAGAGCGCCCGCCAGTTTCCGGTCAGCACATGGCGGCGCGAGATGACGATATCGATCTCCGCCGCGCCGGCGGCGACCGACAGCTCGATCTCGCGCAGCTTCAGCTCGAACGGAGTCTGCCCGGCGGGAAAGCCGGTCGAGACGGCGGCCACGGGGATACCGCTGCCGGCGAGCGCGTCGACGGCCGCTGCGATCATCTCGTGATAGACGCAGACCGCACCGACCCGGATCGGCAGCCCCTCCGCCCCCAGCGCTCCGAGGATCTCCGCGCGCACCGGGTGCCGCGCCTTGGCGCAGAGCCGGCGCACCCGCCCCGGCGTATCGTCGCCGGACAGCGTCGTCAGGTCGATGCAGGTGACGGCCTTGAGCAGCCACGCCGCCTGCCACTCCTTCTTGACGGTGCGGCGGCCGGGCAGCGTGGCGGTGCGGCGCTCCACCGCGCTGCGGTTGACGCGGACCGAATCGACCCAGTCGAGGTCGAGCGCAAGCCCGGAATTGCGGCCGGACTCGGCCGCGCCCCTGTGCAGCTCTGTCACCGTGCTCACGTCCCCACCTTCTGCAGCGGGACGTCGTCGGCGCCGATCGCGCCCGCGATCCAGCGCGCCGCCGGCTCGGCGATCACGAGGTCGGTGACGATGCCGGTGCGCAGCGCGCCGAGCACCGCCTTCGCCTTGCCGTGGCCGGCGACGACGGCGACGACGGCGCGGCCGCGCAGATCCTCCATGCCGAGCCCCAGCGCGTGGCCGTTCACGGCGCTGTCGACGGGCCGCCCCTCGATGTCGATAAAGCTGCCCATGATGTCGCCGACCGCGCCGAGCCCGCGCAGCTCGTCCCATTCCGCCTCGCTGACCATGCCGACCTGTCGGATATGGGCGTCCTGCTCCAGCGTGCCGATGCCGATCACGAACAGCTCGGCCCGGCGCGCCAGCGCCAGCATGTCCTGCACGCTCTTCTGCGCCAGCAGCACCTCCTTCTCGGCGGCGCTGGCGGCAAGATAGGGGACGGGGAGGAAATAGCCCTCGCCGCCGGTGCGCGCCACCAAGCGCTGGACGGCGTCGAAGGGATTGGCCGAGAGCTTGCGCGTCAGGCTGCCCGAGACGGAGACGAAGCGCAGGTCGGGGCGCTTCAGCGCCGGCATGCGGCCGATGGCGGCGGCCAGCGAGCGTCCCTTGCCGACGCCGACCAGCGCGCCGCGATCCATCGCACTCAGCATGCGGTGCAGGAACCGGGCCGCGGCGGCGCCGACCGCCGCGAACTCGCCCTCGCCGTCGCCCTCGTCGCCCAAGGCCGGCGCGACGATGCAGTTGCGCAGGCCGAACCGGCGCACCAGCCCCTCCTCATAGGCAATGCAGTCCGCCGGCTCGCCCTCGATGAACACCTTGACCAGGCCGTTGTCGTGGGCCTGCGCGATCAGCCGGTGCGCCTTGGCGCGCGACACGCCCAGGCGTTTTGCGATGTCGCTTTGCGTATAGCCGCCGATATAGGACAGCCAGGCGGCTCGCGTCGCCAGGTTGAGGTCGCCGTCATCGGCGTTTCCAGTGCCCCGTGTCACAGGCTGCCGCCCGTTGTGAGAAATTTTTCACTCCCTGAGATTTTTTCAGCGTAGGCCCGCGGTAAGGCCGGAGTCAACCGCCGCATCGCGTAGCGCAGCCATCGCGCGCGATTTCTGCTAGCATGGCCTGAAACGAAGGTGCCGAATCGTCGTTCCGGCGCCGCATGACTGGATTTCTCGGGAGAGGCACGATGCATCATTTCTTCAGAAGAATCGGGGCGTGGACGGCGCTTGCCGCCCTCCTGCTCGCGCTGCCGCTGGCCGCGGCGGCGGAGCCGACGAAGATCACCTTCCTGCACGTCAACGACGTCTACGAGATCTCGCCGAAGCGCGGGCAGGGCGGGTTCGCCGAGCTGATGACGCTGCTCAAGGCCGAGCGCGCGGCGGCGCAGCACAGCATCACCACCTTCGGCGGCGACCTGATCTCGCCGTCGGTCATGTCGGGGCTGACCAAGGGCACGCAGATGATCGAGCTGATGAACGCCATCGGCATGGACGTCGCCGCGCCCGGCAACCACGAGTTCGACTTCGGGCCCGACATCGCGCGGCAGCGCATCGGCGAGGCGAAGTTCCCCTGGCTCGGCACCAACGTGCTCGGCCGGGACGGCAAGCCGGCCGCCGGTATGATCGACATGCACACGGTCAAGGCCGGCGAGTTCACGGTCGGCTTCTTCGGGCTGCTGGCGCCGGAGACCGACACGCTGTCGTCGCCCGGCCCGGACATCCGCTTCGCCCCGGCGGTCGAGACCGCGACCGCGGCCGTCAAAAAGCTACAGGACGCGGGGGCGGACGTCATCGTCGCGCTGACCCATCTCGACATGGCCACTGACATCGCGCTGGCGCGCGAGGTCGAGGGCATCCACGCCATCCTCGGCGGGCACGACCACGATCCCATCGTCTGGCGGGCCGGCACCGTGCCGATCCTGAAGGCCGGCTACGATGCGCATCATCTGGGTGCGCTCGATCTTTCGGTCGAGTGGGTGGAGCGGCGCGGCAGGAAGACGCTCCAGGTGGTGCCGGCCTGGCGCCTGACCTCGACCGCCGGCGTCGTCCCGGACCCGGACATCCAGGCCATCGTCGACAAGCACAACGCGAAGCTCGACGCCGACCTCAACGTGCCGGTCGGCAAGACGAGCGTGATACTCGACTCGCAGCGCGCCTCGGTGCGCAGCGGCGAGACCAATTTCGGCAATCTGATCGCCGACGCCATGCGCAAGGCGGTGCGCGCCGATATCGCGATCACCAACGGCGGCGGCATCCGCGGCGACCGCACCTACGAGGCCGGCAGCGTGCTGACCCGCAAGGACGTGCTGACCGAGCTGCCCTTCGGCAACGTCACGGTGCTGCTGGAGCTGTCGGGCGCCGATGTGCTGGCGGCGCTGGAGAACGGCGTCTCGCAGGTCGAGAAGGGCGCCGGGCGGTTCCCGCAGGTCTCCGGGCTTTCCTTCGTCTACGATCCCGCCGCCGCCCCGGGCAGCCGCGTCGTCGAGGTCGAGGTCGGCGGCAAGGCGCTGGACCGGGCGAAGTCCTACCGGGTCGCCACCAACGACTACATGGCCGGCGGCGGCGACGGCTACGCGGTGCTCAAAAACGGCAAGGCCCTGATCGACGCCTCCGGCGCAACGCTGATGGCGACCACGGTGATGGACCATATCGCCGCCACCGCCCCGGTCGCCCCGAAGGTCGAGGGCCGGATCAAGGCGAAGTGAAGTAGGACCGTCGGCGGCGGGCCAACGGCGCGCTAACCCGCGGCCAGCGCGCCGAAGAACGCCTTCAACCGGGCTTCGTCCAGACGGCCGTCGGTGCGCACGCCGGTGCACAGGTCGACGCCGAAGGGCCGCACCATGTCGCGCGCCTCGGCGACGTTCTCCGGCCTGAGTCCGCCGGCGAGGAACACCGGCCGGCTGGCCTCCTCGACGATGCGGCGGCTCAAGGCCCAGTCGTGCACGCGGCCGGTCCCGCCGAGCTCCTTCACCGCGGCGTCGGGCCGCCCGGAGTCGAGCAGCAGGGCGTCGACATGGGGCGCAAGCGCCTTTGCCTCGGCGATCGAACTGGGCCCGCTCACATGGATCACCTGGACGATCTTGAGCTGCGGTGCGGCGCGGCGCAGGGCCACGTATACCTGCGGCGCCACCGCATCGACCAGTTGCACGGTGCTGGTGCCGCAGCGCCGGACATGATCGATGATCGCCTCAGGCTCGGTCTCGCTGGTCAGCAGGAACGTCGCCACCGCGGGCGGCGCCCAGGCGGCGATCTCGGCGATCAATTCGTCGGCGATCGGGCCCGGGCCGCTCGGCATGCGGCCGACGAGACCCAGCGCCGCCGCGCCGTGCCGGACTGCGAGCGCCGCCTCCTCGATCGAGGCGATGCAGCAGATCTTGACCCGTACCATACGTCGACGCCCGCCGGTCAGACCTTGAATGCGCTCCGCACGGACTCCGGGAACAGCTCGTCCGGTTCCAGCGCTTTGTGGCACACCCCCTGCTCGTGGGCGAAGCGCAGGAAGGTTTCCAGAGTCGTACGGTTGGGCTCGATGCCGTAGGGGAACAGTTCGCCGAAGGCTTCCGCCGCCTGCTCCGCATGATGGGCGATCCACGGGATCGGGAAGCGCGAGGCGGTGGCCTCGAGGGCCCGCGCGACGCTGCGCTCCTTGGCAGCGGCGAAGGCCTTGAGGAGATTGCCCGCGACCCAGGGGTGTTCGCGCATCACGTCGCCGCGGATCGCCACCACATGCATGATCGGCAGCACGCCCGTCTTCTTCCAGTACGCCTCCTCCGCCGCCTGGTAGTCGCGGATGAGGCGGACGATGCGACCGCTGCCGTCTTCGAAGGCGGGCGGCGGGTGCGCGGTCATGATCGCGTCCAGCTCACCCGCCAGCAGCATGTCGTTGAGGCTGTTTTCCGGCACCGGCGTGCAGCGCACCCCCTTGGGCAGCTTCAGCGCCACCTTCTCGCGGCGCCCCTTCTCGGCGACGCCGGCCTGGTACCAGTCGATGTCGGACAGTGCGATACCGTATTCATGGTTCAGCAGGCCGCGCGTGTAGACCGCCGCCGTCTGCGCCCATTCCGGCAGGCCGACCTTGCGGCCGGCAAGATCGGCCGGCCCGGAAAGCGGCGAGTCGCTGCGCACGAAGATCGAGGAATGGCGGAACACCCGGGACGGGAACACCGGGATCGCCGACACGGATTCGTCGCCCTGGGATCTGAGCGCGCAGTACTTCGCCATCGACATCTCCGAGACCTCCCACTCCCGGAACCGGGTGAAGCGGAAGAAGATCTCCTCGATGGACAGCGTCAGGAAGGTGGCGTCGATGCCCTCGGCGGTGACGCGGCCCGTGGCAAAGTCGCGGACGTGGTCGTAGTCGCTGATGGCGATGGTCAGTGGCAGTCGGGACACGGGTCTGCTCCTTGTTGCGCGAGCGCGGGGCGGGTTACAGCCGATGGCGGATGACGAGCGCGGCCATCGCCGCGAGCACGAGGGCAAGGGCGGCGCCGACGGCAAGGAAAGCGCCGCGCATGCCGAGGCTGTCGGCAACGATCCCCATGCCCACCGGGACGACCAGCGAGGCCAGCCGGTTCGCCGTCGTGCGCAGGCCGACGCTCATGCCCTGGCGGGACGGCCCCGCCGCCCGCGACAGGATCGACAGCACCGGCGGCAGGGTCAGGCCGATGCCGATGCCGAAGGCGAGCGCCAACAAGGCGAGGGCGGCGAGCGAGGTGACGAACGGCGTCGCCGCGATTGCCGCCACCGACAACCCGATCGCCCCGATCAGGATTGCGGACTGCCGGACGACACGGGACAGCGCGCCGTTCATCAGGGTGCTGAGGGTGCCGACGATGGAGGAAGCGGCGATCAGGCCGCCGATGATCGTCCCGCCGTAGCCGATCGACTCGAGATACACCGGGTAGAACGAGCCCTGCACGCTGACCGCGGCGATGCGTGCGAAGGTGGCGATGACCACGAGCGCGACCGCGGGCACGGCCAGCAGGAGGATGGCGTCGGCGTAGTCCTTGCCACGCGGCAGCAGCAGGCCCGGATCGAATGACGCGGCCGGCCGCGCGGGCTCGTCCACCGCGGCGGGCAGGAACCGGATCGACAGCCAGAGCGCCGCGCACCACGCGGCGACCAGCGCGAAGGCGCCGTAGGACCCGAACTGATCCCAGGCGATGCCGGCGAGCAGCGGCCCGGCGAAGGTGCCGGCGGTGCTGGCGAAACTGAAGCGGCCGGCGTGGACCGGGCTGCCCGCCGTCAGCCGCCCGATCTGAGTCTGGGCGCCGACCCAGGACAGGCCCTGCGCGAGGCCGAACAGCAGCTGCAGGCCCAGCAGCGCCGACACCCACGGCAGCAGCGGATAGGCGGGCACCATGGCAAGACAGACGGCGGCCAGCCACAGCATGACGCGACGCGTACCGAGCCGGTCCATGACCACACCACCGTGGATTGCGAACAGCACCGGCAGCAGCGAGCGCGCGCCGACGACGAGGCCGATCTCGACCGGGGTGGCGCCGAGCGCGAGGGCCCATAGCGGCACCACCAGCCACATCGTCGGCACCAGCCCGAGGCTGAAGAACCCCGATGCATAGCAGGCCGCCTCGGTCGCAAGATCGATCGGCCGCCCGCCGGCGGGCACGGTGCCCTCCACCGTCATGTCGCGGCCCTCTCCGGCATCTCGTGTTCTGACCCCTCGCGGCAGCGGAACGGACCGCGCAGCCACGGCCCTGATATTGCTTGTAGACGCTGGCCCACGGGCAAGACAATGCCGACTCGCTACTGCCCGGAAACAAAGATTGTCTGACCGCCAGACTGCGGCATTTGTTGTTCCGGCAGCGGATTCACATTAGGATTCAATATCAACAAACGGGCTGCGCCCAGCGCCGGCCGAAAACGAACGGGAGAGGACCCAGCGATGAGCAAGCAGCGCCCTACCGCACCGAATCCCGGCGCCGACGCCCCGTCGGCGGGGCACAACAGCGGCCTCGACGAAGCCCCCGGCAAGGATGTCGTGTGGGAGCGCTGGACCCGTAAGCGGACCTTCGTGCGGGCGCTGGAAGGCACCTATGGGGAGTTGGTCAAGGAACTGTTCAACCAGCCCCGTGTCTACCGCTCGCGCGACTGGAAATGGAAGGGCGGGCCGCAGAACTTCGGCAAGAAGATCATCAACCCGCAGTCGGTCAAGGTGGCACAGTCGATCGAGTGCCATATCGACGTGTTCGCGCCCGGCGGCTACGGGCAGAAGCACGGCCACATGAACAGCGCCGTGTTCTACGTGCTCAAGGGAAAGGGCCACGACATCCATGACGGCCGCAAGCTGCCCTGGGAGGCGGGCGATGCGCTGATCGTCGAGAACGGCTGCGTGCACCAGCATCTCAACGACGAGAGGGAGGACGAGACGATCGTCCTGGTGATGAAGGCGAAGCCGCTGTTCCTGTTCATGCACATGCTGTTCCAGAAGGTGGTGGAATACCCGCCCAAGGAACCGGCGCCGGGACAGGAAGACTACATGCCGCCGCCGGAGCTCTAGGAGGGGACGAGCGATGAGCGACGAGACGCGAACCCAGGCCGGGCTTGCCCGGATCATCGATCCCGTTGAGCGCGAGCGCGCCCACAGCGGCGATACCTTTGTCAATTTCTATGCCGAGGCGCTGGAGCGGTCGGCGGCGTTCCGGGAGGACTACAAGAACCGCGTCAACGTGGTGAAATGGCGGGACATGCCGTTCGAAAAATCCCCGGACGGGCTGATCCGCCACATCGTGAACGAGAAGATGGACACGATGGAGTGCTGCATCGACGTCTATATGCAGCTGATCCCACCCGCCGGCGCGAGCGGCAAGAGCCGCCATATGAGCGAGGAGATCGCCTATGTGGTGGAGGGGCGCGGATACGACCTGCACTGGGACGTGCGGTTCGACTGCCAGGACGAGTTCACATGGGAATGGGACGAGGAGCCGAAGCGCTTCGAGTGGAGCACCGGCGATTTCGTCTACATCCCGCCCTATTGCGCACACAAGAGGTTCAATGCCGATCCGGACAACGAGGCCCGCGTGATCGTGGTCAACAGCCGGATCATCAAGGCTATCGGCTTCGACTGGTTCGAACAGCTGGAGAACGCCGAGGGCTTCTGAACGACCGCGGCGACAGAGATCGCGGCCCCGGCGCAACGCCGCCGGAAACAGGTTGGGCAACAACGGCGACAACGGGTGGCGGAGCAGACCACCGGCGCCGGCGGAACGGGAGGACTTCAAGATGATTTATAGGACCATTGCGTCCGCGATCGGCGTGTCGGTGCTTCTGGCATCGGGCCCTGCGCTGGCCGGCGCGGAATACTACGACGGCAAGACCGTGACCTACATCGTCGCAACCAAGGCCGGCGGCGGCTACGACACCTACGGCAGGCTGATCGCGAAATACATGGAAAAGCACCTGCCGGGCTCGGAGTTCGTCGTCAAGAACGTGCCGGGCGCAGGCCACATCATCGGCGCCAACCAGCTGTATGCCGCCAAGCCCGACGGGCTGACCATCGGCACCTTCAACACTGGCCTGGTCTATGCGCAGATCCTGGACCGCGAGGGGGTCAGGTTCGATTTGCGCCGGATGAGCTGGATCGGCAAGGCGGCCTCCGACCCGCGCGCCTTCCTGCTGGGCAAGGACGCGGGCGTGGCGACGGTCCAGGACCTGCAGAACACGGCCAAGCCTCTGCGTGTCGGCGTGTCGGGCGTCGGCTCCGCGTCGTACAACGATACCCGCATGTTGATGGAGGCGCTCGACCTGAAGCTCAAGATCATCCCCGGCTACAGCGGCAAGGAAGACGAAATGGCGATCATGCGCGGCGACGTGGCCGGAGCGTTTGGCTCGCGCAGCTCGTTCCAGCCCTTCGTCGATAACGGATACGGCCGGTTCGCCTTCGAGGTCGGGGGCGGCGCCGATTCCGACCTGCCGCAGGCCCGCGACCTCGTGAGCGACGACAGGGGCCGTTCGCTGATCGCGCTCGTCCAGTCGCAGACCGAGCTGGCCCGCCTGACCGCGGCGCCGCCGGGCGTCCCGGCGGAGATCCTGGAGACGCTGCGCGCCGCCTACCGCAGCGCGACCCGGGACGGCGACCTGCTGGTGGAGGCCAAGAAGCTCGGCATCCCGATCGTGCCGCTCTACGGCGACGACGTCGCCAGGGCGATCGACGCCGCGCTCAACCAGTCGCCGGAGACGGTGCAGCTGGTGGCCACGATCATGGACGTGAAGGTGGCGACCGTGTCGGTCAAGACGGGGCTGCTGAGCGTCGAGGACAAGGGCAAGGTGATCACCTTCCTGTCCGGCGACGCGACGGTGAAGTCGAAGGTCAGCGGCTCGCGCACCAAGATCCGCATCGGCGGCGCCGAGGGCGACCGCAAGGCGCTGCAGGTCGGCATGGTCTGCGCCATCACCTACAAGCCGGGCGGCGAGAACGAGCCGACGACGATGGACTGCGAAGGTTAGCGGCAAGCGCAGGACGCCGCCGCGGAGTCGTCCGCCATGGGGCTCGACCTGGTCTTCTCCAGCCTGATCGGGCTGGTGACGTCGCCGACGCTGATCGGGCTGATTCTCGTCGCCATCCCGATCGGCATGTTCTTCGGCGCCGTGCCCGGCCTCGGCGGCAAGCTGGGGATCGTGCTGCTGATCCCGTTCGTGTTCGGCATGGACATGACGGCGGGGGCGGTGTTCCTGCTGGCCATGCATGCGGTGGTCCATACCGGCGGGTCGGTGCCGAGCATCCTGTTCGGGGTGCCCGGCACCGGGCCGGACGCGGCCACCATCATGGACGGCTTCCCGATGGCACAGAAGGGCGAGGCGGGACGGGCGCTCGGCGCCAGTCTCGGCGCCTCGGGTCTGGGTGGCGTGATCGGCGCCATGGTGCTGGCGGTGCTGATCCCGGTATTGGCGCCCGTCGTGCTCGCCTTCAGCCCGGCCGAGTTCTTCCTGCTCGCCATACTCGGCATCACCTTCATCGCCTCGCTCAGCGGCAACAGCCTGATCAAGGGCGTCATCGTCGGCGCCTTCGGGCTGATGATCGCGTTCGTCGGGATGGACCCGCAGACCGGCGTTGCGCGCTTCACTTTCGGCCAGCTGTTCCTGTGGGACGGCGTCGACCTGATCACGGCGATCCTGGCGATGTTCGCGGTGCCGGAGATGATCTCCCTCGGGGTCAAGGGCGGGTCGGTCTCGGCCGTCACCCGGGACGCCGCCAATTACAGCATCCGCGACGTGATCGCCGGTATCGGCGACGTCTTCCGGCACTGGTGGCTGACGCTGCGGACCTCCATCATCGGCGCCGTGATCGGCATGATTCCGGGCCTCGGCGGCGATGCCGCGTCGTGGATCTGCTACGGCCACGCGGTGCAATCGTCGAAGACGCCGGAACGTTTCGGCAAAGGCGCGGTGGAAGGCGTCATCGCACCCGAGACCGCCAACAACTCCAAGGAGGGCGGCTCGCTGCTGCCGACACTGTTCTTCGGCGTGCCCGGCAGCTCGGGCATGGCGATCATGCTGGGCGCGCTGATCATGCTCGGCATCCAGCCGGGGCCGCGCATGATCGTCGAGAACCTGGAGCTCGTATGGACCCTGATCTGGGCGCTGGTGCTCGCCAACGTTCTCGCGGTCGCCATGTTCCTCGGCGTCGCGCGCTGGGTCGGGCTGCTGGCGTTCATGCGCGGCGGGCTGCTGATCCCCTTCGGGTTCGTGCTGGTCTTCCTCGGCAGCTATCTGAGCCACGGCGCCTGGGAAAACATGCTGCTGATCCTGCTGTTCGGGCTGCTCGGCTACGGGCTCAAGGAGACCGGCTGGCCGCGTCCGCCCTTCGTGATCGGCCTCGTGCTCGGCCCGATCGCCGAGGTCTCGCTGCACCAGGCCATGGCGATCTGGGGCCCGGCCTTCCTGATGCGGCCGCTGTCGCTGGTGTTCCTGGCGCTGATCGGCGGCAGCGTCGCGTTCTATCTGTGGCGCCGCAGCCGGCGCAGGAGCCTGGAAATTGGCGCATAGCGGCAGGATCCTGGTGAGCGCCGTCATGCTGGCGATCTTCGCCGGCATGGTGGCGATGGCCACCACCTACCCGGTCGAGGGCCGGTTCCTGCCGTTCGTGATCG
>JBFGQV010000023.1:0-27744 GCA_041563955.1 Alphaproteobacteria bacterium
CCACGGTCACGATCACGGTGACGCCGGTCAACGATGCCCCGGTCGCCACGGCCAACGCCTACACCACCGCCGAGGATGTCGCGCTCAGCGGCAACGTGATGACCGACGGCACGCCGGACAGCGACGCGGACGGCGATGCGCTGACGGTCACGGCCAACACAAGCACGTTGAACGGTTCGGTGACGGTGGCCGCGAACGGCGCCTTCACCTACACGCCGAACGCGGACTTCAACGGATCCGACAGCTTCACCTATACGGTGAGCGACGGGCTCGCTGCAGCGACGGCGACCGTTACGATCACGGTCACCCCGGTCAACGACGCGCCGGTGGCGACGGAAAATGCCTACACCACAAGCGAAGACACAACGCTGAGCGGCAACGTCCTGCTCGACGGCACACCGGACAGCGATGCCGATGGCGATGCGCTGACGGTCACGGCCAATAGTGCCGCGACCAACGGCACGGTCACGGTGGCCGCCACCGGCGCCTTCACCTACACACCGAACGCCGATTTCAATGGCACCGACAGCTTTACCTACACGGTGAGCGACGGGATCGCCTCAGCGGTCGCGACGGTCACGATCACGGTGACCCCGGTCAACGACGCGCCGGTCGCATCCTTCAGTTCCGACTGCACTGGCCTCACCTGCGTCTTCAACGATGGCTCTACAGATATGGAGGGCGCCATCGCCTCATGGTCGTGGTCGTTCGGCGACGGCAGTGTCTCCAGCGTCCAGAGCCCGACGCACGGCTATGCCGCGGACGGAACCTACACGGTGTCCCTGACGGTCACGGACGGGGCAGGCGCGACCGCCAGCGCAACGCAAGCGGTCACGGTTGCGAACACGGCCCCGGTGGCGACGGCGAATTCGTACACCTCCGCCGAGGATACTGCGGTCAGCGGCAACGTGCTGACCGACGGCACGCCCGACAGCGACGCCGACGGCGATGCGCTCGCGGTCACGGCCAACAGCAACCCGCTCAACGGCACCGCGACCGTGGCGGCGAATGGCGCCTTCACCTACACGCCGGGCGCGGACTTCAACGGCACCGACAGCTTCAGCTACACGATCAGTGACGGGATCGCGACGGCGAGCGCGACGGTGACGATCACGGTGACGCCGGTCAACGACGCGCCAGTGGCTTCATTCAGCTTTAGCTGCGCCGGCCTGAACTGCGCCTTCGCCGATGGCTCGGCCGATGTAGAGGGTCCCATTTCAGCCTGGTCCTGGTCGTTCGGCGACGGCAGTGTCTCCAGCGTCCAGAATCCGGCACACGGCTATGCCGCGGACGGCACCTATACGGTGTCCCTGACGGTCACCGACGGGGCAGGCGCCACCGCCAGCGCAACGCAAGCGGTCACGGTTGCCAACACCGTCCCGGTGGCGACGGCCGACAGTTATGCGACGAACGAGGATACCGCGGTCGGCGGCAACGTGCTTCTCGACGGCACCCCTGACAGCGACGCCGACGGCGATCCGTTGACTGTCACGGCGAACACCAGCCCGCTCAACGGCACGGTGACCGTGGCCGCGAACGGCGCCTTCACCTACACGCCGAACGCCGACTTCAACGGGTCCGACGGCTTCAGCTACACCGTCAGCGACGGGCTCGCTGCGGCCACGGCGACGGTCTCGATCACGGTGAACCCCGTCAACGACGCGCCGGTGGCGACGGCCAACGCCTACACCACAAGCGAAGACACCGCGCTGAGCGGCAACGTGCTGACCGACGGCACGCCGGACAGCGATCCCGACGGCGATGCGCTCATCGTCATCGATACGACTGCCGCGCTGGGAAGCCTGTCGATCGCCGCCGACGGCAGCTTCACCTACACGCCGCCGGCCGATTTCAATGGAACCGACAGTTTCGACTATTCGGTCGGGGATCCGAATGGCGCCGGTGCAATCGCGACCGTTACGATCACGGTCACCCCGGTCAACGATGCGCCGGTGGCGACGGACAATGTCTACACCACCGCCGAGGATATCGCGCTCAGCGGCAATGTGCTGACCGACGGAACCCCCGACAGCGACGCCGACGGCGACGTGCTGACGGTGACAGCGAATACCAGCCCGCTCAGCGGCACCGTGACGGTGGCCGCGAACGGCACCTTCACCTACGCGCCAAACTCCGACTTCAACGGGGCCGACAGCTTCAGCTACACGATCAGCGACGGCCTTGCCACTACGACCGCGACGGTCACCCTCACGGTGACCCCGGTCAACGATTCGCCGGTGGCCTCGTTCAGCTTCGGTTGCACCGGCCTCACTTGCGCCTTTGCCGACGCCTCGACGGATATTGAGGGCGCCATCGCGTCCTGGTCGTGGTCGTTCGGCGACGGCGGCGTGTCCACGCTGCGGAACCCGGCGCACGGCTATGCCGCGGACGGCACCTACACCGTAACCCTGACGGTCTCCGACAGCGCGGGCGCGACCGATTTCGTGACCCACGCCGTCTCAGTGTCGAATACGGCTCCGGTGGCCACCGCCAATGCGTATGCGACCGACGAGGATACCGTGGTCAGCGGCAACGTGCTGACCGACGGCGCGCCGGACAGCGATGCGGACGGCGATGCGTTGACGGTCTCGGCCAACACGACGCCATTGAACGGCACAGTGACGGTGGCGGCGAATGGCGCCTTCACTTACACGCCGAATGCCGACTTCAACGGCACCGACAGCTTCAGCTACACGGCGAGCGACGGAGTCGCCAGCGCCACGGCGGCGGTGACCATCACGGTCAACCCCGTCAACGACGCGCCTGTGGCGACGGCGGACGCCTATACGACGGACGAGGATACCGCGGTCAGCGGCAACGCGCTGACCGGCGGCACGCCGGACAGCGACGCCGACGGTGACGTGCTGGCGGTGACAGCGAATACCAGCCCGCTCAACGGCACCGTGACGGTGGCCGCGAACGGCGCCTTCACCTACACGCCAAACTCCAACTTCAACGGCACCGACAGCTTCACCTATACGGTAAGCGACGGGGTCGCGACGGCCGCGGCAACGGTCACGATCACGGTGACTCCGGTCAACGACGCGCCGGTGGCCGGATTCGGGTTCGCCTGCACCGATCTCGATTGCGTCTTCACCGACAGCTCGACCGATATCGACGGCACCATCGCCGCCTGGTCATGGGATTTCGGCGACGGCACGGCTTCGACCGCGCAGTCGCCGACGCACAGCTATGCCGCGGTCGACGGCAGCTACACCGTGTCCCTGACGGTCACCGACGATTCCGGCGCGACCGATACGATCACCCAGTCGGTCACGGTTGTGAACCCGTTCCCGCCCGCGGCGCCGGCCAACCTTTCGTTCGCGGTGACGGCCTCCGGCAACGGCTCCAAGGCGATCATGTCGGTGACGCTGAACTGGACCGACACGGCGATCAACGAGGAGTCGTACGTCATCGAGCGCTGCGAGATCCAGGGCGGCGGCAACAACGCCATCTGCGTGTATGCACCGGTGGTCGCGGTCGGCGCCGGCACCACGAGCTACGTCGAGGATCTGCCGCTCAGCTCTTACCGGTACCGCGTCAAAGCGCGCAACAGAAACGGCGATTCGGGGTACAGCAACGCGGTCGAGATCCTGAAGCAGCAGGTCTGACGCATCGCGCGCGCGATCCTGCCGACATCGCGGCACACGCCGGGGCGGCGGCGGGCGCTGGCCCGGATGCTGGACTCTCTGGCCAAAGCTGCTATCTGAAAGGGTCAGCGTTTCACCCGAAGGCAATTCCTGCGATGACCCACACCGTCTCGCCGCGCGCGGCGATCCAGAAATTCGGCGCCGGCCAGCCGGTGCCCCGCATCGAGGATCCGCGGCTGCTGCGCGGCGAGGGCTGCTATACAGGCGATGTGTCCCTGCCCGGCGAAGCCTACGGCCATGTGCTGCGGTCGCCATACGGACACGGGATCATCCGCCGCCTCGATCCGTCCGCCGCCCGTGCGGTGCCGGGTGTGCTCGCCGTCTACACCTTCGAGGATCTCAAGGCCGCCGGCTACAAGCCGTATCCCTGCGGCAACTTCGTCAAGAACCACGACGGCACGGAGCACGAATCGCCGGCGCGCTACGCGCTGGCCCACGGCAAGGTGAAATATGCCGGAGAGGGGCTGGCCTTCGTCGTCGCCGAGACGCCGCAGGCGGCCCGGGACGGCGCCGAGGCGATCGAGTTCGACATCGATGCGCGGCCGGCGCTGGTCGACCCGGAACGTGCGCTGGAGCCGGGCAGCCCGCCAATCCATGACGATGCCGCTAATCTCTGCCTCGACTGGCGCTATGGCGATCTCGACGCGGTCGAGGCGGCCTTTACCGACGCCGCCCACGTCACGCGGCGGCGCATCCCGATCAACCGGGTGGTCGTCGCGGCGATGGAGCCGCGCGCCGCGGTCGGCGAGTACGATCCGGCGAGCGGCCGCCTGACGCTGCACGTCGCCAGCCAGGGCGTCTGGGGCATGCGGCAGACCCTCGCCGCTTCGGTCATGGGGATCGAGCGCGAGGCGCTGCGGGTGCGCTCGCACGATATCGGCGGTTCGTTCGGGATGAAGTCGCAGCAGTACCCGGAGAACCTCCTGGTGCTGCACGCGGCACGGGACCTGCGCCGCCCGGTCAGATGGGTCGACGACCGCAGCGGCTCGTTCCTGTCGGACTACCAGGGCCGCGACATGCTGGCCGACGGCGCGCTGGCGCTGGACGCCGACGGTAACATTCTCGCCATGCGGATCGACGTGATCGGCAATCTTGGCGCCTATGTGACGCCGTTCGGCCCCTTCATGCCGTCCAACAACATCGTGACCAACGCGGCCAGCGCCTACCGCACGCCGCTGCTCGCCGTGACCAGCCGCTGCGTCTTCACCAACACCGTGCCGATCGCACCCTACCGCGGCGCCGGCCGGCCGGAAGGCAACTACATCATGGAGCGGCTGATCGACGCGGCGGCGCGCGAGACCGGACGCGACCCGGCCGAACTGCGCCGGCGCAACCTGATCCCGGCGGACGCGATGCCCTTCAAGGCGGCTTCGGGCCGGGAATACGACAGCGGCGACTTTCCGGCAGTGCTGCAAGAGGCGCTGGAGCGGGCGGACTGGCACGGCTTCACTGCGCGACGCAAGGCATCGGAGGCACGGGGACTGCTGCGCGGCCGCGCGGTGACCTGCTATCTCGAGGCGACCGCCGGCGTCGGCAAGGAGATGGGCGGCATCCGCTTCCGGGCGGACGGACGCGTGACCATCGTGACCGGCAGCCTCGACCAGGGCCAGGGGCACGCCACCGCCTTCGCCCAGGTCGTGGCCGGGGCGCTGGGCATTCCGGCGGACCGGATCGACCTCGTCCAGGGCGACAGCGACGCGCTGCTGTTCGGTGGCGGCACCGGCGGCTCCAAATCGATCATGAGCAGCGGCATCGCCCTCCTGGCGGCATCGGACGGCGTGATCGAGAAGGGCCGGCCCTGGGCCGCCCATGTCTTCGAGACCGCCGCGCAGGACATCGAATTCTCGGACGGCGAGTTCCGCGTCGTCGGAACCGACCGGGCGGTCCCGGTCCTGGACCTCGCGGCGCAGGTGGCGGCGACGGCAGACCGGCCGGAGGGGCTGCCGGAGTCGCTGGACCACGAGATGGTCGCCGAGACGCCGCCGGCGTCCTTTCCCAATGGCTGCCATATCTGCGAGGTCGAGATCGACCCGGAGACCGGCGCCGTGCGCATCGACCGCTATCTTGCCGTCAACGATTTCGGCAATCTGGTCAACCCGTTGCTGGTCGACGGACAGACCCATGGCGGCATCGTCCAGGGTGTCGGCCAGGCGCTCATGGAGACCGCCGTCTACGATGCCGACGGCCAGCTGCTGAGCGGCTCGTTCACCGATTATGCCCTGCCGCGCGCGGACGACGTGCCGGATTTCGAGGTTCATTACCACCCGGTGCCGGCGAAGACCAACCCGCTCGGCGTCAAGGGTTGCGGTGAGGCCGGCACCAGCGGCGCCATTCCGACGGTCGTCAACGCCGTGCTCGACGCGCTGGCGCCGCTCGGCGTCACCGACATCCCGATGCCGGCCCGGCCGGAAGCGGTGTGGCGGGCGATTCGCGCCGCGCGGCAGGCATAGAAAAGGGGCCGCTGCCGGCCCCCAAGAAGTCTATAGTCGGGAGAAAAGAGCTACCCGAGCTCGTACACGGCGTTCGCGGCGGTCCCCGTCACCGTGTGACCCGGGTAGTTCAGCGCCTCTGACAGCGACGCCTTGCGGTCCGCCCGGCGCGCCGCCTCGTCCGCCGTCAGCCCCGTCTTCTTGAGCGCCTCCTCGAACTCGGCATGCGCCTTCGCGCGCGCCCGGAACAGGGCCATCTGGATGCGGCTGTAGGCGTTGACGGCACTGTCGCCGGTGGTCTCGATCGGCAGGAACTCGACGTCCGGGAAGCGCGCCGACACCAGCGACTGCACGCCGTCGGAGACGCCCGATGAGGGCATGCAGCCGAACGGCTTGACGCTGATGATCATGTGGTCCTTCTTCTTCTTGGCCGTCTGGATGACCTTGCCGACCTCCATATGGCCTTCGCCGCCGCGCAGCTGGTTGGGGTAATACTCGTGCGCCAGCTGGGCGATCTCCTTCATGTTCGGCAGCTTGTACCCCTTGAGGCCGGACAGCTTGGCGAACGTTCCGAAGACCAGCTTCATCGCCCGGCCGCCGAGCCAGGCGAAGAAGATGCCCTTGCGCGGCGCCAGGCCCTCGAACCGGTCGATCTCGCCCTTGCGGCGCCGCAGCATCGTGCTCTCCCTGATGTCATAGGACAGGGTCCAGATGATATAGAGCGCCCAGGCCGTGATGATCTGGATGTCGCATTCGGCGCCCTCCTCCTCGAGGAAGCGCTGCAGCCGGTAATTGCCGTCGCCTTCCGTCGTCATCGCCCAGAACTCGCCGATGATCGCGACCTTGGGCTTCGGCTGCAGCCGGTTCACCTTGACCTTGGCGAAGGCCTTTCGGACCTGCCACATGGCCCGCAATATGCTGCCGCCTTCGAGGAACGCCTCCCGCACCGTGTCGATCGCCTCGCGGATCGCCGTGTCGGTCGCCCCGGCCTCGATCTCGTAGGGGCGGTTTCGGTAACCCAGCAGATTGATGATATCGCCGGCCATCAGGGCCTTCAGCACGACGGTATAGAATTCCATGTTGGTATCGACCGCGGTCGCGGTGCCGCCGAGGTCATCCTGCGGCCCTTCCTGGCTGAGCGCCAGCACGCGGAACCCCGGGAACCCGGAATCCCGGAGCGCCTTGCGGTACTCGGTCACATAGGTGCCGAAGCGGCACGGGCCGCAGGCGCCGAAGGTTACGAAGGCGTTGTTCCGTATGATGTCGTCGGTGGAGATCCGATCCACGTCGCGCAGCTTCACGAGGTGCTTGACGAGATTACCGACCGTGAAATAGGTCGGATTGCACTGCCCGCGATTGCCGAATTCCTTGCCGGTCTGCAGGGCCTCGACATCGGCGTAGGGCAGCGCCTGCGCATTGTAGCCGAGCGACTGCAGCGCGGCCTCCAGAATGGAATCGTGGGCCATCGTCAGGCCGCCGAACAGCAGCCGTGTACTGCCCCGCTCCGCCGCCGTGAAATCCTGCGGGTTCTCATCGTTCCAGTGGGCCGGCTCGGGTTCCAGGCCGAGCCGCTGGCGCTCCGCCAGCTCGAACGCTCGCATTTCCGACTCGATCTTCTCGAGCACCGAGGTCGTCGCCGGGCCCAGCCCGGTGCCGCACCCGGTCGCATGGCCGCCGCCGCTGGCGCAGCCGCATCCGCCGCCGACGGCGGCCTCGCGGTGCTTGTCCGGCGACTGTTTCGTGGTCTCGTCGATACGGGCACGCCGCTCCGCGGCGTTTGAAGGACTACGCGACATGACGTTCCTCCTCCGACTCCTCTTGTTCCGCCTCATCCCCGTTTACATACGCCTCGAAGGCGGCAGCCAGGCCCTCGACCGCCTGTCCCCCGCCGTCGGCGATATTCTGTTCCAGTTCCACCCGGTATTTCTCGACCAGCTCGGCGCGCTTGGCCGCCAGGGCCTTTTCGAGGTCGCTGCGCTTCGCGAGCCGTGCCGCCACCTCTTCCTTGTAGAGCTCCAGCGCGTAGGCGAAGGTCTTCACGCGGATCGCGATCGAGCCGCCGGGCTTGTTGGCGTCGAGATCGTGCAGCGCGAGGTACGGTGTCTTGGTCGCCGAGATGATGCTGTCGATCAGCCCGTAGGTCGGTGCGTCGTGGCCGCATTTGAAGCTGGAGAGGTCGACCACGCCGACATTCGGGTGCCGTGCCGCGAACTTGGCGGCCCACACCTTCTGGACGCTGTTGACCGAGTAGTTCTCGGGCCACACGTCGCGCACGTCGAACACGTCCTCGATCAGCCCGGCGCGCAGATCGTCCGCGAAGAAGCGCTCCAGCCACGCGCGATCCTTCGGGATCGAGCGGATCGAGATCACCGGGTAGCCCAACGCCTGGAATTCCTCGAAGATCTTGTGGTTCAGGCCGGGGTCGTTGTGATACGGCCGGGCCAGCATCAGCAACACCATGCTGTTTTCCTGCTCCGCCGTTGTCAGCAGTTCGAGACCCCGGCGCTGCAAGTCGTCGTCGCACAGCCGCAGTGCCGCCCAGGCCTGCTCGCAGGCCCATTCGTTCTCGTCCTCGGTGATGTCGAGCAGGGGGCCCCATGTCTCGAAGAGCTGTCGGCGCAGCAGGTGCGGCAGCTCGAAATTCACCGGATCGCTGACGAATCTGATCCCGCCCTCTGCGAACCAGTCCTTTTCCTTGATGAACGCCGCGTGGACGACCTGCGGCGTGCCGGCAACGATGGGGCAGGTCGCATTTGCCACCGTGTTGGTCACGAAGGACGGCATGTCGGTGATGCTGGGAAACCAGATATAGTCGATCTGCTTGAGCTTGTTCTTCTTCAGGATCAGATCGTGCAGGTGCGCCTGCGCCACCTTCGACGGGAAGCAGGGATCGATGGCCCCGTACTTGCCGCCTTCGGCCCACAGCTCCTCCGATGTCTCGTCCGAGAACACCACGTTCCGCCGCGTGATGCCGAGCGATTCCAGATAGGTGCGGAAGAACGGCGCCAGCACGTAGTTGTTCAGCACCCGCGGCATGCCGATGCGGATGCTCTCGCGCGCCTCACGCGCCGCTGCATCGCTGCGCCGAATCGGCCGCACCACGCGCTCCTGCCGCGCCTTGCCCCAGCCGAACCAGCGGTGGACGGTCTCCTCGCGCTCGGTGACGGCGCCTTCCTCGGGAATCGGCTCGGGCTCGTAGAAATGCCGGAACGCCAACTCGGCCTCGTAGTCCACGATGTTGGGATAACGCTCCTTGAGCTGCTTGCGCGCCCGGTTGAGCTCCTGCACCGCCTCCTTCGATTCGACCGTCCCCTTCTCGCACGAGAAGCCCGCGATGTAACGCGCGGTCCGGCCGTCCGGCGTCTCGGTGTCGATGAAGGTGCGCGGGCAGTTGTTCGGACAGAAGTTGCAGCGGGTCTCCTCGTCGGTGCGCGTGGTGTATTTCAGCTGGATCGCCGAATCGAGCCCGACGAACACCGAGTGGCCGCGTTTCTCCACCATCCGCTTCGCCTCGAGGGCGGCGCCGATCGCGCCGGCCTCTCCGGTGTGCGGATGGATCATGACCACGGCGCCCGGCACCCGATCCTTGATGTAGTCGACCTGTGTCTTGACGGCCGCGAGGTTGTGCTGCGTGCCGCCCTGCAGCACGTATCTCGTGCCAAGCTCGGCCATGCGTGGAATCTGCACCACGTACTGCCAGATGTTCTTGGGGAGCACGCGGGCCAGGCCGGCGAACAGCTCCTCCTTGTTGTAGCCTTCCTTCTGGAAATTCACCCGGTCGGCGTCCAGAAAGACCGCGCAGCCGTAGCTGAAGTTGGGCGAGATCTCGGCCTTGAAGGCGTTGCTGGCGAAATCCCTGATATCGACATTGAACTGACCGGCCATCGACTGCAGCAGCATGCCGTTGCCGGCGGAGCACTGGTTGGACAGCCGGAAGCTCTTGATCACGCCGTTCTGCATGAACAGGACCTTGATGTCCTGGCCGCCGACATCGCAGATCACGTCGATGTCCTCGCCGCAGTATTTCTGGGCGCTGAGCATGTGCGCCACGGTTTCGACGATGCCGGCGTCCGCGTTCAGGGCCGTGTCCAGAACGTCGGTCGCATAACCGGTGACGCCGAAGCCGAGTACCTCCAGCTCGCAGCCCTGGTCGGTCACGAAGGTCTTGATCTGCGCCATGATGTCCTTGGCGTCCTGCACCGGGTTGCCCTTGGAGAGCAGGTATTCCTTGGTCAGGATCTCACCGTCCTCGTCGATCAGGACGGCCTTCGAGCTGGTCGATCCGCCGTCGAAACCGACATAGCCGCGCACCGTGGTCCCCGGTTCGAACGTCGCCGGCGTGAAGGGCGGGATCGTATAGGTCTCGCGGAACGTGTCGAAATCCTCGTTTTCGCGGATCAGCGACGGGCCGGAATGGGCGCCGAGTTTCGCCTTGCGGCCGTTGGCGATGAATTCGCGCAGGTCCTCGAGCCCACGGTAGAGGCCGGACTCCTCTGCCTCCTGCATGCCGAACAGGGCGGCGCCCGAGGCGGCATAGTACTGGGCGTTCTCGGGCACGAAGACGAGCTCCTCCATCGGCCGTTCGGACGACTGATAGCCGCGTTCGTCCCAGATCTCCTTGACGCGCAGCCGCCAGCAGTCCTGTAGGAACGGCAGGAAGGTATTGGGGCCGCCGAGCAGGAGCACGCGCTCACGCAAGGTATTGCCGCGCGTCAGGACGGTCAGGTTCTGCATGACGATCGCGTCGGCCAGCGAGTTCATGACCTCGTCGGACGGCACGCCCGCCTTGATCAGATTGACGATATCGGTCTCTGCGAACACGCCGCAGCGCGCGGCGACGTTGTGCAGACGCTCCGAATCATAGGCCAGGTTCGCGACCTCGCTTTCCGGCATGCCGACCTTGATCATGCACTTGTCGATCGTCGCGCCGGTGCCCGACGCGCATTTGTCGTTCATCGAGGTGACGATCCGGCGATCGCCGGTTTCCGGCACGTCCGCGAACAGGATGACCTTGGCGTCCTGGCCGCCCAGCTCGACGACGCTGTAGACGTCCGGGTGGCGCTGCTCGACCGCGATCGCAACGGCATTGACTTCCTGGACGAAGCGCGCGCCGATCTTGCCCGCCAGCGGCCCGGCGCCCGATCCGGTGATAAAGGCCCGGAAGCCCGACGGGTCGAAATCCGCGAAATCGGCCTCGATGGCCGACAGCATCTCCTCGACCTTTTCCGGCTGCCGCGTCTCGTGCCGCTCGTACCGGCTCCACAGGATGTTCTTCGTGTTCGGGTCGACGACAACGCATTTGACCGTTGTCGAACCTACATCGATTCCCAGATAAAGCCTTTCGGGAAGAACTCCCGAAATCGAACCCCCGTCCATGACGGCCTCCTACACCCTCAGTGCGACTGCACGAAACACGTTAGCTTCGAACAAAGAATGACCGCATCGCCGGACAATAGTATACTGGCGTCGTTGGTTACAATCAATCATTCCGGGCGCGCAAGGATCATTTTGCTCGCTATACGAGAATAACCGATGCGCAAGGTGAGCGGAATTTCGCTCTAAAGTTTACCTGATGGGCGGCCGGTGCTCAACACCGCGCACCCCAATTCGGCCATGACGCAGGCGAAGGCCCCGGCCGGCACCGGCTGTCGCGCGGCGCGCGGACGTTATGCCTGCCGCCCGGCATGGCGGCGGACCGGCCGGCGACGCGCGATCGCCCGCTGCGCCGAGCGATTTCATCCGGCGTTTGCCGGCATCCGCGATGGCGGCCGCAACTCCCGCCCCTGCACGGAATTCGTGAAACGCGGCGCCAACCGGCTCGGCTGGCGTGCGGTATGATTAATCCCACGTAGCTGGTGTGGTTTTGTTGCTGCAGGTCGCGGGCGACCGCCGGCATGATCGCGTTTCGCGGAATTGCGGAAGGCGGCGTCGGTCAACGGCGGCACGCATCGCGGCCCGTGCGGGCGGGCTTGCCGGGAGCAGGTCTATGGCGCTAGCTTGGCGGGCCGCCCGCGGCGATCCTTCGGCGGGCGGCAATGACGCATGGAGTGACCATGAAGGCCATCGAGTTTGCATCCCACGGCGTGCCGCACGAAGTCTGCCGGTGCGTCGATGTCCCAGAGGTCGGCCCGCCGCAGGCTGGCGAGATCGTCGTCGAGATCCTGGCGTCCGCCATCAACCCGGCGGACCTGTTGATCGTCGAGGGGCGATATCCGGGCCCCGAGGTCCTGCCGGCGCGGCTCGGGATCGAGGGCGTGGGGCGCATTGTCGCCGTCGGATCGAACGTCGAAGACCTCGCCGTCGGCGACCGCGTCATCAGCATGGACCGGCAGAACTGGGCACAGCAGGTCCGCATCCCGGCGGCGCGCGCCGTCAAGATCACGGCGGACGCCGATCCGCTGCAGCTGGCGCAGCTGAAGGCCAACCCGCCCTCGGCGCTGCTGATGCTGCGCGACTACGTCGATCTCGAGCCCGGGGATTGGGTGGTACAGAACGCGGCGAACTCCGGCGTCGGCCGGCACGTCATCCGGCTCGCCGCGGCGCGCGGCATCCGAACGGCCAACATCGTGCGCCGGCCTGGCGCCGTCGCCCCGCTGAAGGAGATCGGCGCGGACGTGGTCCTGGTCGACGGTGACGATGTCGGGGCCCGCATGCGGGCGGAGACCGGCGGCGTCGGGGCACGGCTGGCGCTCGATGCGGTGTGCGGCGATGCGACCCGCCGTCTCGCCGACTGCCTGGCGGACGGCGGCGTGGTGGTGAATTACGGGTTCTTGAGCGGTGAGCCCTGCATGCTCACGCCGCACCAGCTGGTGCTGCACGACATCACCCTGAAAGGCTTCTGGATGGTCAAGGCCGGCGGCGCCATGACCGCGGAGCAGCTGCGCACCATGTACCAGAAGCTGGCGTCGTTGTTTGCCGACGGCACGCTTCATGTGCCGGTCGAGGAGACCTATGGCCTGGAGGACATCGCCGCGGCGCTGGAGCGGTCATGGGGCTTCGGCCGGGCCGGCAAGATCGTGCTCACCCCGAACGGAGCGGTCGACTGACCGGCGGCACGCCAATCCATTAGCGGCTATGCAGGAGCCGCCGGTGTGGCGCAATCGGGCGCCGGCATCTCACTCACGTCGAGTTCCTGGCGAACCGCCGTCGCGAGTGCCGCGCGGTCGTAGGGCTTCGGGAAGAAGCGGACGTCCGGAAGCCGCTTCACAGCCTCCGCAAGCGCCTGGTCGCAAGAGCCGGACATCACGATCACCCTGGCGTCGGGCCGCCGGGCCCGGTAGGCCTCGACCAGCTGGTACCCATCCATGCCGCCGCGAAGACCGATATCGGTCATCAGCAGATCGGGCTGGCGGTCGCCGTCGAGAAAGCGCAGCGCCTCCTCGGCGGATCCTGCCTGCAGGATCCGGTAGCCGAGTCGCGCGAGATGCAGGGCGACGACGGCACGCACGTCGGGCTCGTCGTCCACGACCAGAATGGTTTCCCCGCTGTCGGCGGAGTCGGTCTGGCGCGGCGCGGCGACGGGGCGTTCGACCGACGCTCGCGGCAGGAACAGCGACACGGTCGTCCCGCGATGCGGTGCGCTGTCGATCGTAAGGAACCCACCGGATCGTGCTACACACTCCCCGACCGAGCTGAGCCCGAGGCCCGTGCCTTTCCCCGGATCCTTGGTGGTGAAATAGGGCTCGGCCACCTGCCGTATGATGTCCGGCTTCATTCCCGTACCGCTGTCGCGGACCGACACGCGCACGTAATCGCCATCGGCGACGGGCCACCCGGTCGCATCCGTCGCATCCTTCACCACCGCGTTGGCAGCCTCGAGGGCCACCGTGCCGCCGTCCGGCATGGCGTCACGCGCATTCATGGCAAGGTTCAGGATCGCATCCTGTATTTGCCCGTGATCGGCCACAACCGGCCAGGTGGCGGCAGCGCCCGCGATCCGGAAGGTATAGCGGCGGCCAAGCGCGTGGCCGATGAACGTCTGGAATCCCCGCAACGCGTCCCCCAGATCGAACGCGCCCGGCGCCGATTCCGGCGTCGCGGGCGAGCCCAGCAGCGAGCGTGTAATCCCCGCGCCGCGGTCGATCGCCGCGAGTGCCGACTCCAGCATCGCGGCGACCTGCGGATCGCCGGCGCCCGCCATCTCGGCCGCGGCTTCCAGATTGCCGCGCGCGACGGCCAGGAGGTTGTTGAGGTCGTGGACGCGCACCCCCGTCGAGGGATCACCTGAGCCGGGTTTCGCCGCCTTGCGAACCTGCGCCTCGCGCGTCTTGCGGGCGGTCACGTCGGTCTGGACGATGACCCAGTTGGCGATGCGGCCGTCCGCGCCGCGGATCGGGCTGGCATTGAGGTCGACCCAGAGCGGTCCGCCGTTTCGGGCTCGCAGACACAGCTCCGCGGACGCCTGGTGGCCTTGCGCCAACTCGCGCTCGAAGCGGGCCACCGCATCGAGGTCGGTGTCGTCGCCATTGAGAAACGAGCGATCGCGACCGAGAGCCTCTTCGATGGGCCAGCCCGTCATCGCGCTGAAGGCGGGATTTGCGAACACCGTCGGATTGCCGGGCCGCTTGGGATCGGTAATCAGAATCGCGCTGGTCGTTGCGTTGACCGCCGCGGCAAGCCGCCGGTTGTTCTCGGCGAACGTCTTGAGCGCGATCTCGCGCCGCCTGATGTGTGAGACATCCCTGCAGATGCTGACGGTCAGACCGGATTCCGTGTTCGTTTCGGTGACGCTCACCCAGGTTCCATCGGAAAACTCGTCCTCCCAGGGCTCCTCAGCGCCGCGATGCGCCGCCGTCCTTTGCGCAATCCAGTCGTGCGGCCGACTTGCGCGGACCCTCAGGATGCCGCTCTCGAGCTGCAGCCGCATCAGGTCCTCGAAGCGGGCTCCGGGACTCACGAACCGGGCGTTGGCGCCGAACTGCCTCCGGTAGCTGTCGTTGCAGACCACGAGCCGGTCCTCGGCGTCCCAGACCGCGAAGCCCTCGTCGATCGCCTCGAGGGCTTCCGTGAATACGTTGTCGGCTCGCCCGGCCATAGCGTCGGCCGCGCCCGGTCCTGCGGTTGGGTGGCGACCGAATCGGGCCCCTGCGGGCGAACCCGATATCGCCGCGGTTGCGGCGCGGCGCGAAAGCTGGTCGCGGACATGTGCAAGGAGCGCCTCGACACCGCACGGCCTGATGAACGATACGGTTGAATGCGGCCCGCGGGCTGACAGGCCGTTGCGATCTTCGCTCACCGCCAGGACGGCTGGCGCTGTCTCCCTGCCGTTGCGTAGCCGCCCGATCAGTGTCCCGGCTTCGGGGCCCGACACCCATCGATCGATAAGCACGAGGTCGAAACTGCGCGCCCGCGTCAACCGCTCGGCCGCTGTGCCATCGGCGGCGACCGATACGCGGTGGCCCGCTTTTTCCAGGATACGGCGCAGGAGATCCCGGCTGGTTTCGTCACCGCTATAAACGAGAATTGCGGCGGCGGTCCGTGTGTTCTCGGAGCAGCTCGTCTCAGGATTTTCTCGATGCATGGTGCGACCCGCGCTGTTGTCGCAGGACCGGATGGTGCTGCCGGCGCTGCCTCCAACCACCGGCCATGCACGTCGCGTGCCACGAGATGGCGAGGGGTCCGTCGAGACCGACACGGGATCCGCCAGACAGCCCGCCGCGGTCGCGGCGAATATCCGGCATTATCGACAAAAACCATTAATTGCCGGGCCTTTACGCCAGATTAACCTAATTGTGGCTCCATGTTGGATGACCGGACAACGGATGCCCGAGATCGTCATGCATGGCGCGCCGGGATCGGAAGCCGGCCTGAAACCTGTGCCTGGCGAGAGTCTTGCAACTGAAATTTTGGCGAATTGCGATGAGATTTCGGAAATTGCTGGCGGCGGCGACCGTCGCGGCAACCCTTGCGGCGCCGGCGGCGATTGCGGCGGAGATCATTCCGCATCAGGCCGTCTATCGATTGACTCTGAAGAATCTCAATGTCGACGGGTGGGCGGACACCTCGTCAGGGATCATGGAGGTGAACGTCACGCGCGACTGTTTTCATTACGGATACGACCGCCGGCTGGAATTCGACATCGTCTACACGGACGACCGTGAGACCCATCTCGTAGTCGAGGACCGCCTGCGCGAATCCGTGGGCGGCCGGCATTTCTGGTTCCGCTCGCGGACGACTCTGAACGGTCGCACCGTCTCGATCATCGCCGGGGAGGCGAACCGGCCCCAGGAGGGCTCGGTGGTCGAAGTGAAGGAAGAGGTCGTCGAGCTGGCCAAGGTCGACGAGAAGGACAAGGAGGCGGCCGGCGCCGAGGAAACGCAGGAGGCCGTCAAGGAAAAGGCAGCCGCGGAAGAGGCGGCCCGGATTGCGGAGGAAAAGGCGAAAAAGCAGAAAGAGGTCCGATTCCTAGGTGTCAGCGTTCGGTACGACTGGCCCGAGGAACAGCAGATCGAGGTTCCGCAGAACGTTATCTTCCCCTTCGGCGCGTTGCGGCAGCAACTCGACAGGCTCGCCAAGGGCGAACTCGCGCCGGAGCTTCCGGTGTTCGACGGATCCAGCAGCGAGGGCGCCTTCCGCGCGATTTACCGTCCGGCCCCGCCGGCGGACGCCGCGAAGCGCCCGGTTCCGGACGGTGATGCCGAACTCCTGAATACGCCGGCGTGGCGGTACACGACGCAGTATGTCCTGATCGGCGCGGAGGATTCCCGACCGGCGCGCGTCGAGACCTCAAAGGTGCACAAGAACGGCATCGTCAGCGAAACCACGATCGACTTCGGCCTGTTCACCGTCGAGGGCAATCTCGCCTGGATCAAGGGCCTCGACGTGCCCGCCTGCAACTGACCGACCATGACCAGACGGATCATCAAGATGCGATTCCGATACGGCCTTGCAATGCTGCTGACCGGCGCGGTCGTCCTGCTGCCGCTGCGCGCGGGCGCGGTCGAGCTGGTCGCCCACGAAGCGCTGTATCGACTGACCCTTCTCAAGACGAAATACACGGGGGCGATCGTCCAGTCGCAGGGCGCGCTCGGCCTGCGGTTCAAGCGCCAGTGCAACGCCTGGCAATCGCAGAGCGAACTGCTGTTCACGATCGAACTCGACAGCGGCAAGAAGATCCGCGTCCACAACATGCTGCGTCTTCGCGAGAACACCTCGGGGCGCCGCGTCGAGTTCGCCGGATGGACCAATTCGGACAAGTCCGGCAAGATCGACACCCGCGGCCGCGCCACCATCCCGGAGTCGGGCGACCCCGGCGAGGTGAGCTTCGACAGGCCGAAGAAGGATCAGCGCAAGCTGGCGATCGGCATGGGCCTGCCGACGGAGGCCTTCATGAAGACGCTGGAGCAGCTGGTGATCGGCGAAACGCCGGCGCCGGTGCACTATTTCGACCCCTATTCGAAATACACCGAGATGCGGCTCCTCGGCGGCGCGCCGACGATCCTGAAGCGCCTTCCGCAGGGCGATCCGGATCTGGTCGAGGGAAAATCCTGGCGCCTGCGCGTTACGCCGATCTTCGAGTCCCCCGCCCTCAACGAGGTCGGCGCCCACACGATCATGCAGGTTCACGCCAACGGCGTTGCCAGCCACATGATCATCGAGCTCGGGATGATGACGCTGGCCGCCAATCTCGTGAAGGTCCGCAGGATCGAGTCTTCGGGCTGCGCGCCGGCGCCCGTGAAGACCGGGCCGAAAACGCCGGCTCCGGAAAGCGAACTGCCGCAGGAAGGCATCTCGATCGAGGAAATCCCGAGCCTCCTGCAGTCGGAGAACGAGCCCGTCGAAGACGAAGAGTAGGGCGGTTCGTGAACCCCGGATGCCGTCGCGACGGGGGGGTCAGCGGGCGCCCTCGCCGACCTCCTCGGCTTCGATCACCCACGACTCGTCTTTCGCCACCGCAGCCCATTCGCGCATGGCCGGAAGGTCGTGGATGGTGTTGGCGTATTCCCGCCCGATCGCATCCATGGTCACCCGGTAGGTCATGAACCGGCTGACCACCGGCGCATACATGGCATCGGCAATGGAGAACCGGCCGAACAGGAACGGGCCGACGGTGCCGAACTTGCGGCGGCAGTTGCGCCAGATCGCCAGGATGCGATCGATATCGGCCTGGACGTCGCGCGAGATCGCAACGCCCGGCCGGTCGGCGCGCACGTTCATCGGCAGCGCTTCGCGGAGCGCCGCGAAGCCGGCGTGCATCTCGGCACTGATCGAGCGCGCCTCACCACGCGCCGGCACCGTCTCGGGCCAAAGGCGGGCGCCCGGCACCGTCTCCGCGATGTACTCGCAGATCGCCATCGACTCCCAGATCGTGACGTTGCCGTGGTGCAGCACCGGCACCCGGCCCGCCGGCGAGTGCTCGAGGATCTTGATCCTCGTGTCCGGGCGATCCAGCGGGATCACCACTTCATCGAAGGTCAGGCCCGCCATGCGCAGGACCAGCCACGCCCTCAGCGACCACGAGGAGTAGTTGCGGTTTCCTATCACCAGAGTCATCGGGACCATGTGACCCTCTCTCTCCATTGCCCTGCGGCCGCGTCGCCGCTAAAACCTGCGGTGTCGAGACTATGCGGCCGACCCCGGACTGCGCAAGGAGAATGCGGGTGCCTCTGAATTGCCTGGTTGCGAAAAAGGGGGAGGCGGCCGTGCGATTGATCGCGGCCCGCGAGGGCGCGCTCGAGGAGACCACCGGCCGCCTGCCGAAGCGGCTCGCGGACTGGGTCCGCGCCGCCGGCTACGCGGCAAAGCCGGGCACGGTCCTGCTGCTGCCGGGCGAGGGAAAGACCCCGGTGGGCGCGGCGCTGGTCGGCGTGACGGGGAACGACGATCTCTGGTCCTGGGGCGGCGCCGCCGCCTCCCTGCCGGGCGGCCGGTACTTTCTTGACGACGGATTGTCCGAGGCCGGCGCCACCCGCGCGGCGCTGGGCTGGGCTTTGGGCAGCTACCGGTTCACCCGCTACAAATCGGACGTGCCGCCGATATCGGAACTGGTCTGGCCCGACGGTGCCGACCGCGCCGCCGTGACCGCGGCGGCCACCGCCACCTGGCTTGCCAGGGACCTGATCAACACGCCGGCGGCGGATCTCGGCCCGGACGGGCTGGCCGAGGCCGCAGTCGCGCTGGCCAAGGAATTCAAGGCCCGGCATGCGGTCATCGTCGGCGACGAGCTGATCGAGCGGAACCTGCCGGCGATCCATGCGGTCGGGCGTGCCGCCGACCGGGCACCGCGCCTGATCGACCTGACCTGGGGCAGGAAGTCGGCGCCGAAGGTCACCCTGGTCGGCAAGGGCGTGTGCTTCGATACCGGCGGGCTCGACCTCAAGCCGAGCCGGGCCATGGCGCTGATGAAGAAGGACATGGGCGGCGCCGCGGTGGCGCTCGGCCTTGCGCGCATGATCATGGCGGCCAGGCTGCCGGTGCGCCTGCGGGTGCTGATCCCGGCGGTCGAGAACAGCGTCTCCGGCAACGCCATGCGGCCGCGCGACGTGCTGCAGACCCGCAAGGGAGTCACCGTCGAGGTCGGCAACACCGATGCGGAAGGCCGGCTGATCCTGGCCGACGCGCTCGCCCTCGCGGTCGAGGAGGAGCCGGCACTGCTGCTCGACTTCGCGACCCTGACCGGGGCCGCCCGCAGCGCCGTCGGCACCGAAATCGCGGCGCTGTTCAGCCCGGACGACGCCCTCGCCGAGAGCCTGTGCCGGCACGGCGTCTCCGAGGACGATCCGGTCTGGCGCCTGCCGCTGTGGCGGCCCTACCGGCGCCTCATCGACAGCCCGGTCGCCGACATCAACAACGCCGGCGATTCGCCCTATGCCGGCGCCATCACCGCGGCGCTGTTCCTGTCGGAGTTCGTCGCCGACGGCGTGCCCTGGGCACATTTCGACATCATGGCCTGGAATGTCGGCAATCGCCCGGGCCGCCCCGAGGGTGGCGAGGCCATGGCGATGCGCGCCGCCTTCGCCGCGATCAAGGAGCGCCTGGATCTGGGCTGACCGCGCCGCCGGCCGATGATCGCCGAGCCGTCGAAGGGCCCGAATTTCCTTGTGTCGGGACGCGATCGACCGTAATTTCGATACGCACCCGGAACGAATTGGCCCTGGCAATGGCACGGACGGACCTCGAACCCCTCGATATCTGGCGGCGCGCCATGGTCGACAATGTGCGCCGCGACGCGCCCGACCTGTCGGCGCGCCAGATGGCCGTGCTGCTGACCGTATACATGACCGACCCGCCGCACACGGTGCGCGGGTTGGCCGCCGATCTGGGAGTTTCCAAGCCGGCGATCACGCGGGCGGTGGACCGTCTCAGCGAGTTCGGTCTCGCCCGCCGCAAAACCGACCCGCGCGACGGCCGTTCGGTGATCCTGCAGCGGACCGTCAAGGGCTCGGTCTACCTCTCCGAGTTCGCCGAGATCATCGCCGACGCCCGCGCCGAGACGGAGCGCGCCCGCGCCGCCCTGGCCGCCCGCCGGTCCGCGAAGACGGCGGCTGCCCGGAAGAAGACGGCCGCGTCCCGGAAAGCGAAAGCGGCCGCCGGAAGCTGACCGGACCGCGTCAGCCGGCATCGGCCGCGCTCGGCGGCCTGTCCTCGATCCGCAGATAGACCAGCAGCGCGACCAGCGCGGCCGCCCCGAGGAACGCGAAGACGAGCCGGTAGGCCAGCGCCGGGTCGGCCGCGTGGCGGACCGCGCCAATGATGACGCCGGAAACCCACTGCATCGCGAAGACGCCGACGAAGGCCGCGGTGTTCTGCACCGTCAGGCCGCGCCCGACGAGGTGATCGGGCAGGATGGCGCGGGTATGCGCGTGCAGGACCATCTGATAGCCGCCGAGGGCCATGAACAGCACCAGCAGCGGCACGAGCTGCCACAGCGGCCAGTGCGGCACCGCCGCCAGCACGCCAAGCAGCAGCACCGATCCGGCGCATCCCGCGACGACGACCCATTTGCGGGTATCGAACAGCCGGTCGAGCGGCCCGAAGATCATGACGCCGAGGATCATCGCCACGTTCAGCGCCATCAGCACATGCCCGCGCGCGATCGCATCGAGGTGGTAGACCTCGTCCAGCAGCGGCCCCGCCCACAGGGCGCTGATGGTGACGACGATCGGGTAGGCGACCGCCTGCATCGCGCAGATGACCCAGATCCGCCGGTCGCGCAGGACCCGGCCGAGACCGGACAGGATCTGCCGCGGCGACTCCGGCTGCCGGCTGGCGACGGGGTGGCCCGGCGGCGCATCGCGCAGCACGAGAAGCAGGGCCGCCGCCATCCCCACCGTGATGATGGCAGCCCAGACGAAGACGGACCGCCAGCCGATCGCTTCGCTGGCCGCGGCGAGCGGCGTCGTCGCAAGGAGGTTGCCGATACCGCCGACCGAGAAGATGACGGCGGCAAGCGTCGCGAAATGGCGCTGCGGGAACCAGCGCGCGAACACCACCATCGAACCCATCAGCCCGGTGGCACAGCCGGCCCCCATCAGCGCCCGCCCAAGGCCGAGCCCGGCGGCGCCGTCGGCCGATGCAAAGACGAGCGAGCCGGCGACCGCCGAGAGCAGCAGCGCCGACATCACCCGGCGCGGGCCGAAGCGGTCGAGCAGCACGCCGGCCGGGATCTGCATCGCTGCGAACACCAGGAAGAACACGCCGGTCACCGCGCCCATCGATTGCGGCGAGAGCGACAACTCGCGCATCAGCTCCGGCGCGATCGCGGCGTTGGCGGTGCGGTAGAACTGGCTCGCCACGTAGCCGAGGCAGAGCGCGGCGATCAGCGCAATGCGCGTGCGCTTGAGCGCGCTGTCGGCGGCTTCGCTCAATAGCCGGCCTTGACGTCGACGAGGTCGGGCAGCGCCTCGCCGCGGCGGAAACGGCGGATGTTCTCGATCACCTGCCGGGCGCCGCTGTCCGGATCGGTGACGCTGGCGTTGTGCGGGGTGACGGTGACCTTGGGATGGGACCAGAACGGATGGCCGACAGGCAGCGGCTCGGTTTCGAACACGTCGAGCGTGGCTTCCGAGAGCTGGCCGGACTCCAGCGCCGCCAGGATGTCGGCCTCGACCTGGTGGCCGCCGCGCGCCGCGTTGATGAGGCTCGCCCCCTTGGGCAGTTGCGCGAACAGCGATGCGTTCAGGATCTCCTCGGTTTGCGGCGTCAGCGGCAGGAGGCAGACCAGGATCTCGCTGCGGGCAAGGAACGGGCCGAGCCCGTCCGCGCCGTGGAAGCATTCGATGCCGGCAATGTCATGCGCGGTGCGCGACCAGCCGGCGAGGTCGAACTCCAGCGCCGCCAGAGCCGTCACAGCGGCCCGGCCGAGCACCCCGAGCCCCATGATGCCGACCCGGCGCGCCGGCGCCGTCGGGACGAAGACATGTTTCCACGCGCCGGCGCGCTGGTTGTTCTCCATCTCGCGCTGACGGCGATGGTGGCGCAGCACGTGCAAAACGACGTACTCGGTCATGCCGCGGGTGAGCTCCGCGTCGGTCATCCGCACGATCGGCACGCCCGCCGGCAGCGCCTTGTCGCTCAAAAGATGGTCGACGCCGGCACCGAGCGAGAAGATCACCTTGAGGTTCGGGAAGGTCCGCAAGACCCCGGGCGGCGGCTTCCAGACCAGCGCGAACTCGATCTCGTCGACGTCGCCGGGCTCGTCCCAGGCGCGGAACTCGAGCTCGGGCGCGTGGCGCCGGAACGCCTCGCGCCATTGCGGGACGCGCGCGAATTCGGTGCGGAAGATCAGTGCCATGAAGTCCCCCCGGCGCGCCGCCGCATCCCCTGCCTCGTCCAGTCCGGCCGGCAGGGTACGAGTCTTCGCAATAATCTCCAAGCGGCTTCGGTGTCGGGCGCCGCGGGCCCGCCCGAATCCGGGGAACGAGCCCATGCGTTAGGGATTTCAGCGCCCTACGGCGCCCCATGTAACCGCCCCGCATGGCGGAATGGCGGCAGGGATCGGGCTGCGGATTTCGCATCCGAAGTCCGTGGCGCCATTGTGGGGCCTCGCGCCGCCAGACGCTGCGGATTGAAATCCGCAGCGGCACTCCCGGGGCCAGCCCGGCGCTCGGCGCGCGCGTGGGCTCCATTCCCGTTGAAGGTAGACCCTGCAACCCGTAGACTGGCTACATTCCGACAGTTGGGACACGCGCACGGCCGGCCTCGAGGGGGCCGGCCTTTGGCCTAGCGCGCGCCTGCCCACCAGAGACAGGAGGTAACGGATGACCGCGAAACACAGGGCGAAGATCGATTGCGGGAGGGTCGCGACGGCGGCGGCGGTGCTGGACGGCGCGGCGCCGGCCGACGCGCTGGAGGCGATGCTGGCTGAGCAGATGGCGGCGGTGCACGCGGCGGCGCTGCGGGCGCTGGACCGCGCGGCCGAGTGCAGGGAGCACCCGCAGATCGAGGCGCTGCATCTGCGCCAGGCGGCGCGCCTCATGCACCTCTTCGTGCGCCAGGCCGAGGCGCTGGACCGCCGCCGCGGCAACGCCGAGAAGCGAGAGATGGAGCGGACCTGGGAGGCCGAGCGCAGGGCCCGCATCACACCCTCCGACCCGCGCGAGGCCGAAGAGCGCGAACGCGTGCTGCGCCGCTTCCTGCCCGACCCGCCGCCCCGCCGCCGGCGGGGCAATGGAGAGCACGCGGAAGGTGGCCCCGGGGCCGGCACCGGCGCCGCGAACGGCCGCGGCCCGGCACCGTAATGCGGGCGGGCGGCAATGCGTAATGCTGGGGACAGCTTGCCGAATTCGGCCCGCGCGACCCGATCATCGGAACAGATTAGGAATGCTGTCCCGGGAATCCCCTGGAATTCTCAGGCGCGGATGCGCGGGCACCTACGCCCTGACATCCGTCCGCATCATATCGGCGCATTTCTCGCCGATCATGACCGCCGGTGCGTTCGTGTTGCCGGAAACCACCGTCGGCATGATCGAGCAGTCGGCGATGCGAACGCCCCCGAGGCCGCGAACCCGCAGTCGTTCGTCGACGACCGCACCGTCGTCCCGGCCCATCCGACAGGTCGATGTCGGATGGAAGATCGTGCCGGCGCGTTGGCGAATATGCTCGAGCAACGCCTCGTCGTCGGTTCGACCGGCACCGGGCTCGACCTCGGCTTCGACATATTTCGCGAATGACGGCGCCCTGGAAATGCGGCGCGCCAGCTTCAGCCCTTCGATCAGAACGCGGCGGTCGTAGTCGGTCGACAGATAGTTGGCGACGATTCTCGGGTGCTCCCGCGGGTCAGGGGACCGGACGGTTATTTCGCCGCGGCTTTCGGGACGGAGCTGGCAGACCGAGGCGGTCACGCCCGACCAGGGGTGAAGGCCGGCCCCGGGCCTGTCCGCGCTGAACGGGATGAAATGGAACTGCAGATCCGGCGTCCTCGATTCGGGTATGACCTTGGCGAACAGGCAGGCGTGGCCGGCCGAGAAGGTCAGGGGCCCCCTGCGGCGGAAGGCATAATCGATGCCGATCCACAGCCGCCGCAGCAGGCTGTTGACGTCGTCATTGACGGAGATCGGCTTGTTCAGCCGGTAGAGCGAGCGAATCTGCAAATGATCTTGCAGATCGCGGCCGACGCCGCGCAGGTCGTGGCGCGGCTCGATCCCGGCCTGGCGCAGAACGTCGGCCGGGCCGACGCCGGACAGCTGCAGGAGCTGCGGCGAATTGACGGTGCCGCCGCAGAGAACGATCTCGCCGCGGGCGGTGGCCGTCGCCTCGCGGCCGTCCCGGAGACAGCGGACGCCGGTCGCCCGCGTTCCGTCGAAGGTCAGGGAGGTGACGAGGGCGCCGGTTTCGATCTTCAGGTTCGCGCGGCCGCGGACCGGCTTCAGATATCCGCTGGCGCCCGAGCAGCGAAGGCCATTGCGCGCGGTGGTCTGGAAATAGCCCACACCTTCCTGGGTCGGCCCGTTGAAGTCGTCATTATAGGGCAGCCCCGTCTCCCGGGCGGCAGCGATGAACGCCTCGCAGATCTCGCGCCTGTCGCGAATGTCCGACACGTGGAGCGGGCCACCGACTCCATGCAGGTCGCCGGCGCCACGTTCCTGGTCCTCGGACTTGATGAAGTAGGGCAGGACGTCGTCCCACCCCCAGCCGTGATTGCCCAACTGGCGCCAGTGATCGTAGTCCTCGGGCTGGCCGCGCATATAGACCAGCCCGTTGATGGCGCTGGAGCCGCCCAACACCTTGCCGCGCGGCCAATGAATTCTCCGGTTTGCGAGCGCCGGCTCGGGCTCGGTGTCGTATCCCCAGGACAAGGGCGACAGCATGGTCCTGTAATATCCAACGGGGATGTGGATCCAGAGGTTCCGGTCGCGCGGACCCGCCTCCAGCAGAAGCACCCTGTTCTTCGGGTCGGCGGAGAGTCGGTTAGCCAGAACGCATCCGGCGGACCCCGCGCCGACGACGATATAGTCCCAGTCAGCCGTCATGGTCTCGATCGATTCCCCGGTTTGCCACCGGACCCCAGTTTAGACTCTTCACAAGCTGGCGGAAGCGGCGATCTGCATCGACACTCCGATCGGCGGCGGGTCGAACGCCATGCCACCGCTTCGGGATTGCGCTTCGAAGCGTAACGGGCCACCCTTGACCGGCCCAGCGCCGCGGGCGTCCGGACACCAGATGCGAGTCGGAGCCGCTTCATGAGCACAGATCCCCCAACGCCTTTCGCCGCGCCGGTGGTCGACCGGCTGTCGATCCGCGTCGTCGTCGATTCCCGCTACGAGCTCTTCCCGCCCAAAGAGGAGCATCCGCAGGTCGCGATCGAGCATGTCCGGCGCATTCCCGGCCGGCAGATGACGACGCTGGCCGGCGAATGGGGCCTGTCGCTGCATCTGGAAGCGGAGGCCGGCGGCGCACGCAGCGCCTACCTCCTCGATTTCGGCTACACGCCGGAGATCCTCAACCGGAATCTCGACCTGCTCGACATCGATGCGGCCCGGCTGCGCGGCCTGATCCTCAGCCACGGCCATCGCGACCATTACGGCGGCCTCGAGGGCTTCGTTGCCGCCCATCGCGGCCGCATGCCGGGCGAGATCCCGCTCTACGTCGGTGCCGAGGAGGCGTTCAGCATCCGCTGGGTGCCCGAGGGGCCGCCGCGCGAACCCGGCGGGGAGGCGGAGATGGTGTGCTGGGGCGCGCCCAACCGCACCGCCCTGACCGCCCAGCAGGTCGTCCCCGTCTGCTGCGAGACGCCGCGGGCGCTCGACGGCGCGTTTACCTCCGGCTTCATTGCGCGCGAGTCGTTCGAGGAGATCACCGGCAACTCGAAGCTGGAGAGCTTCGACCACTTCTCGGAGGAAGAGCGGCGCGGCGCGCTCGTCTTCGACAGCCATCCCGAAGAGCACGCCACCTGCTATCTCGTGCGCGGCAGGGGCCTGGTCGTCATCTCGTCCTGCGGCCATGCCGGGATCGTCAACTCGGTCAGGACGGCGATGGCCGTCGCCGGCACGGACCGGCTGCACGCCGTGATCGGCGGGTTCCATCTCGGGGCGTCGAAGCCGGACTACATCGAGCACACCGTCGACGAGATGGAGGCGCTGGCGCCCGACGTCGTCATCCCGATGCACTGCACCGGAACCGGCTTCATCGAGGCGATGCGCCGGCGCATGCCCGAGCGGCTGATCACCTCGAACCTCGGCAGCCGCTTCACGCTGGGCGTCTAGGCCGGCGGCGCAGGCAACGGCGTATTTCGGGAGCAGCCTACGCAACCCCAGAGGCACCCGGCATCGCGGGGCAGACGAAAGTATAGGGTCACCGCAGCCCGTCGCCCCGCCTACCTGGGGCCGCGATGCGGTGTTACACTGTCGGCCGCCCGCGCCTGATGCGGGACTCTCGGCCCGATTCGGGGAGCGGTTCCATGGGACGGATTTTCGATCGTATCGCTGCGCTCTTTACAGCTCGCGGTGCGTCGCGCACCGGCGCGGCATCGCCTCTCGATTACGATCGGATGTTCATCCTGGACGCCGAGGAACTTGCGGAAGCGGGCATTTGTGACGCGTATGAGGAAATCAGGCCGACCCTGGCCCAGTACGTCGAAGCGCCGGCGGAGGTTGTCGAGGAGATCGACGATAAGACGCCGTCCTACCGGGTGAGCGCCGCGGGGCGGACCCATGGCATTTACGGGCCCGATCTGGACGAAGACGGAGCCGGAATCTGGGGGCGGGCAACGGTCGTCCTGTTCGATATCGTCAACAGCCAGCTCGGGAACGCGGAGGTGAAGTTCTACGCAATCAATGGCGGCAACGATCTCGGCGGAGTGTTCCTGACGGAAGCGGAAGTCGAGGCGGCCAGGAGTGCATTGAACAGAAAGACGGATTGGCCCTACCTTCCGGCCCTCGAGCATCCCTGGTTCGGACAGCACCACTGATCGAAGACGCAGCGTCCGGCCGGCGGCGCGACCTCGTGCTTCGAGACGGCTGCTTCGCAGCCTCCTCAACATGAGGCATGGCCTTCGCCCGTCCGACCCGGAATGCCTGAAGCATGTGATCCGTCGGTGCATCGGATGCGAACCTCTATTGAACAATGGAGGTACTGCTCATGACGTGCGCGACACATGCAATGGCCGAAATGCTCGAGAAACAGGTGCCCTTGCTGGAATCGGAAGGCTTCTTCGAAACGGCCCTCGAGGCGTCAATCAGGGCGCGACTGCTGCGTTTCCTGGCCGCACTGGAACTTCAGTGAGGACG
>JBFGQV010000024.1:0-27352 GCA_041563955.1 Alphaproteobacteria bacterium
AACACCATCAGCGGCAGGTAGCCGTAGACGATGCCCACCAGCACCGCGAACGGGGTGTTGATCAGGCGCACGCCCTCGATGCCGACGAGTTCCAGCAGCGCCGGGATGCCGCGCCCGCCGAGGATGAAGATCCAGGCATAGGTGCGGATCAGGATGCTGGTCCAGAACGGCACGATGACCATGACCAGCAGCATCGTCTTGATTCTGGGATTGGCCTTGATCGCCAGGTAATAGGCCAGCGGATAGGCGAACAGCAGCGCGACGATCGTGCCCGCCGGCGCCAGCAGCAGCGTGTTCTTGAAGGCGGTGAAGCGGGCCGGAAGGTTGGCGTATTGCGCGAGGGTGAAGGCGGGCACGTAGCCGCCGGCCGGCCCGCGCTCCCCGAAGCTGAAGACGACGACGACGACCAGCGGCAGGGCGAGCATCACCAGGAACCACGCCGAGGCCGGCATCAGCAGCAGCCTGTTGCCCCAGTTGCCCTGCATGATGTCCCGGCGCTGCCCGTCCTGCCGTTGCCGACCGTCGCCGTCCGCTCGTCAGGCCGACTTGAACCGCGCCAGCAGCTCGGCGCGGTTCGGGTCGGTCAGCGTCGCCGCCGCGCCGAACTCGAGCGCATCCAGGAGCTCCTTCGCCGGATAGAGGATCGGATCCTCGAGCAGCTCCCTCGGCAGCAGCTTGTTGGTGCGGGCGTCGGCCACCGGATAGCCGTGCGCCAGCACCTCCTTCGCGTTGACCGCCGGGTCGAGCATGTAGTCGATCAGCGCATAGCCGGCGTCGCGGTGCGGCGCCCCCTTGGGCACGGCGTAATAATCGCTCCAGATCTCGCCGCCCTCCCGGCCGAGGACATACTTCATCTCCGGCATGTCGGTGTTCAGCTGCTTGCCGTCTCCGGTCCAGCACATCGACATCCAGGCGTCGCCGTTGCGCAGCGGCGGCTGGTAGTCGCTGCTGATCGCGAACAGATGCGGCTTGACCTCGAGCAGCAGCTTCTCGGCATCGGCCAGCTCCTTCGGATCCACAGAGTTGAAGGAATAGCCGAAATACTTCAGCGCATTGCCGATGGTGGTGAGCTGGTAGTCATGCACCATGGTGCGGCCCGAGAAGTCGGTCTTGGTGATGTCCCAGAACTCCTTCCAGGTGGTCAGGGTCCTGCCCTTGGTGTGCTTGGAGTTGACCACGTAGCCGGTGGTGCCCCAGTTCTTCGGCACGGCGTAGACGGTGCCGTCCACGGTGCCGGCGTCCGAGAACCGGGGGTCGAACGCGTCGGCCGCGTAGTTGGGGATCCTCGAGAGGTCCAGCGGCTCGATCAGCTGCTCGCCGACATAGGTGGTGATGGTGTAGTTGGTCGGCACGAAGACGTCCCAGCCGCTGCCGCCGGCCTGAAGCTTGGCCAGCATTTCCTCGTTCGAGCCGAACACGTTGACCTGCACATGGGCGCCGGTCATCTCGGTGAAGGTCTCGAAATTCGCCGGGTCGTGATAGTTCGGCCAGGTCGCCAGCACGACGCGGTCGCCGATCTCGCCGGCGGCCCGGGCCTTGCGGGGCCGCAGGCCCGGGACGGCGCCGGCCATGACGGCCGTGGCGACTCCAAGACCGGTCACGCCGAGGAAATGGCGGCGGCTGACTGAGCCTTTTTCATAGCGCCGCAGTTCGTCGATGAACCGGCGCCGGCTGATCGGCATGTTGTCCTTGTAGGTCTTCGACATATGACACTCCCTTGAGTTTCTCCGGCCGCTCTTTCATCCGGCCGGCTGCCTGGTTTGCTGGTTTACGTATCCTCCAGGGCGAGAGCGGAGGCGTTCCGCCATCCGATCAACACCCGGTCTCCCGGATTGAACCCGCCGGTCACGGTTTCCGCATGCTTGGGGGCACGCACGAGCACCTCGCCGAGACCCTCGGTCTCGACCAGGTATTCCGTCTGTTCGCCAAGAAAGATCCGGTTCCTGATGGTCGCCGGCGCCTGCACGTCGGCCTCATGGGGGGCGCCGCTCTGCGGCGCGGCGATGAAGATGAGCTCCGGCCGCACCGCGAGGGCCGCGCGCGCGCCGCTTCTCAGCGCTGCCCCGCCCTTCGGGTTGCGACCCGCAAACGCGCGGCCGTCCGCCGTCTCGATCCGCGCGCCGGCACCGTCGGCGTCGACGACGCGTCCTTCGAAGAAGTTCGTCTTGCCGACGAAATCGGCAACGTAGCGGTTGAGCGGCTCGTCGTAGAGCTGGGTGGGGCTGCCGGTCTGCACGATGCGGCCGTCATGCATGATGCAGATGGTGTCGCTCATCGACAATGCCTCCTCCTGGTCGTGGGTGACCAGGATGAAGGTGATGCCGACCTCCCGCTGCAGGGTCTGCAGTTCGATCTGCATCTCGCGGCGCAGCTTGCGGTCGAGCGCGGCCAGCGGCTCGTCCAGCAGCAGCACGGTCGGGTGGTTGATCAGGGCGCGCGCCAGCGCGACGCGCTGCTGCTGGCCACCCGACAGCTCCCAGATGCGGCGGCCCTGGAAGCCGGAAAGGCGCACCAGCTCGAGCATCTCGTCGACCTGGTGTTCGACCTCGGGCTTCGGCGGCTGCGGCGCGCGCTGGCGCAGCCCGTAGGCGATGTTGTCGCCGACGGTCAGATGCGGGAACAGCGCGTAATGCTGGAACACCATGTTGACCGGGCGCTTGTAAGGCGGCACGCCGACCACTGACTCGCCACCGATCAATACGTCGCCGCTGGTCGGTTGCTCGAAGCCGGCGATCAGCCGCAGCGACGTCGTCTTGCCACAGCCGGACGGGCCGAGGAACGAGAAGAAGGCGCCCCTTGCGACCGACAGGCTGACATCGTCGACCGCCACGACATCGCCGAACTGCTTGGTAATGCTGATGAACTCGATATCGGCGGGCTGGGGCAACGGTTTCTCCGTCGAACGCGTGTGGAGCAAAGGCGGGCAGCATCGCCCGCTTTCATTTGTTTATCAATGGATAAATATAATATTTCTGCCGGCGAGCGACGGTGATCCGGCGCCTCAGCGACTGCCCCAATTTTGCCCTATTGTATCGATTCAAAACCGGGTACGCGACTCATACCGCGATAATGACGGATGATGATCAGGCAACGGTGCCGCCGCCGGCTGCCCAAGGCGCCTCGGCGGCGGGACTCATCCGTCCTTGCGGTCGAGAATCTCGCGGATGCGGTTGGCAAGCACGCGCATCGTATAGGGCTTGGAGAGCAGCTCCGCCCCATGCGCGACGCGGCCCCCGTCATCCATCGCCGACGCCGCGTAGCCGGAGGTGAACAGGAATTTCACGGCCGGCCGGCGTTTCGCAACGGCATTGGCGACGTCCTGGCCGGTCATGCCGCCAGGCAGGACGATATCGGTGAACAGCAGGTCGACTCCGTCGGCCTTGTCGAGGCGCTGCAGCGCCTCACCGCCGTCCCGCGCCGCAATCACCTTGTAGCCCAGTCGCGTCAGCAGGCTGACGACGACGTCGCGGACGCCCGGCTCGTCCTCCACCACCAGCACCGTCTCATCGCCCCGGGGCATGAGGTCGCGGTTGTGGGACTCGGACCGACCCCGTCTGTCATGGCCGGCACTGGCGCTCGGCAGGTACAGCGTCACCGTGGTGCCTTTGCCGACGGTGCTGTCAATCGTGATGTGCCCGTGTGACTGCTTGAGGAATCCGTACACCATGGAAAGGCCGAGACCACTTCCCGCCCCCACCTCCTTGGTCGTGAAGAACGGCTCGAACGCGCGTTCCGCCACTTCCCGCGACATTCCGGTACCGGTATCGGTCACCGCGATCATCACGTAGATTCCCGGATGCAGGTCATCGAGGTCTTGCGTGTCCGCCTCGCTAAACTCGACCTTTCGCGTGGCGAGCGTGAGCTGGCCGCCCGACGGCATGGCATCACGTGCGTTGAGAACGAGATTGATCAAAGCGTTTTCCAGTTGCCGCGGATCGACCATGGCGTTGCCGACGCTCTCCTGCAGACGGGTCTCGAGGCGGATGTTTTCGCCGATGGCGCGCCCGGCCAGGATACAGACCTCCGATACCAGCGCATTGACATCGGTGGCGGACGGATTCAAAGCCTGCTGGCGCGAGAAGGCAAGGAGACGCAGCGTGAGCTCCTTGGCGCTGGCGAGGCTGTTGAGCGATCGCCGGAGCGCGTCCAGGGTTTCGTCCGACAGATCCTCTGCCTCGATGGCGGCCTCGATATTGAGGATCGCCGACAGCATGAGATTGTTGAAGTCATGCGCGATGCCGCCCGAAAGCTGGCCGATCGTCTTGAGCCGTTGCGACTGCAGCAGCTGTTCCTCGAGTTCCTTGCGCTCCGTCGCGTCGAGGATGATGCCGTTCCATAACGTGGCACCACTGTCGAGCCGCGTCGGCCGCGCCGCGCCCTGGCACCACCATGTCACACCCGAACCCGGCACCATCCGACCCTCCCAAACCCAGGGCTGCATGGTCCGGGCGGCGCGGGCCAGCGACGCCTCGAAGCCGGGCCGGTCGTCCGAGTGCACCATGCCGAACCACAGGGACGGCTTGGACATCAGCGTCTCGGGATCGAGTCCGAGCAGCGTGGTCGCGCTCGGGCTGACGTAATGCAGGGCCGCATCCTTGCCATTATGAGTCTCGAGCTGGAAGACGACCCCCGGCACGTTGGCGACCATGTCCTGGAACCGATGCTCGCTTTCGCGCAGCGCCTGCTCCACATGGCGCCGGTCCGTGATGTCGGAATACAGGACGACGCGCCCGCCATCCGCTGTGACCCGCTCCTCCACGCGGAGCAGCTGCCCGTCGCCCATCTCCACTTCGAACGGACCGCGCGGCTGGCGATGACGTTCCATGCGTTCGCACACGTATTCGTCGAAGCGTCCCTCGGCGGCGCGCACCGCCCCGCGCACCACGGCGCTGCGCACGAGATCCTCGAACTTGGCACCGGGGGCCAGCTGGTCGCTGACGCAGTCCAGGATGCTCATGAGCCGGTGGTTGTGCAGTACCAGCCTGTCCTCTGGATCGAACAGCGCGAAGCCGTCCGCCACGCTATCGATCGCATCGAACAGCAGCCGGCGTTCGCGCCCCAACTCCTGCTGTGCCGCCTCGCTGGTTTCGCGCAACTCCAGCGCCTCATCGCAGCGTTTGAGCACCGCCAGCACCTCTTCCGGGAACAGCGGCTTGCGCAGGTAGTCATAGGCGCCACCCTTGACCGCCCGTATGGCCGTCTCGGTTTCGGCATATGCGGTGGCCATCACGCACATGATCCGGGGCTGTCGTTCCAGGAGCCTTTCGAGAAGATCGAGCCCGCTTTCGCCGCCCAGCCGGATGTCGAGGATCGCTATGTGCGGCACAAATTCCGCCGCGATCGCCTCGGCCGAATCGCTGTCATGAGCGTGCCGGACCGAGTAGCTGTTCAGTTCAAGCACCGCCGCCAGTCCTTCGGCGAAGTCCTGATCATCGTCGACCACCATCACCCGCCGTGCTGTGGACGGCGACTTGGCATCAATGGGATGGGCCGAATTTCGCATTATCGCGCCTTGCCCTTGCCCGGTTTGATCGTTCCGATCGCTTCAGTCAATGCGACGGGGTCGACGGGCTTGGAGAGACAGGTCGTCACGTCGAGGGACCGGAGTTGCCGGATCGCCCGGGCCTCCTCCTCGCGATAGCCCGTTATGACGATGGTCGGCAGGCCACGGCCAAGTCGCTCGAGTTCAAGGTAGACGTCGAGCCCGTGCAGCACCGGCAGTCGCAGATCGAGCAGCAGGACATCGGGATCGGAGTCGAGCACGCGGTCGACCGCCTCCCGGCCGTCGCGGGCGACCACGACGTCGTATCCGTGCAGGGCCAGAAGATTTTCTATCCCCTCGACGAATTCCGGGTCATCGTCGGCGACGAGAATGAGTCCGGCCGGATCGGCATCGGACAGCGACTCGAGTATGGTCTCTATCGCGAACGGCTTGCGCAGGATCCTGAGGGCGCCTTTTTCGGTCGCCCGCGCAAGCAACTCGTCGACCTGGTAGCCCGTCATCATGACGACCCGCGCATTCGGATCCGCCTCGCGGATGCTGAGGAACACCTCAACACCGTTGATGTCCGGCAGCTTGACATCCATGAACGTCATGTCGAAGGACTGGCGGCCGTAAATTTCGATGGCTGCTTTTCCGGTCGGCGCCAGGGTCGGCCGGTGACCGGCCAGTTCGAGCGCGTCCGAGATCGCTTCCGCCAGATCGGTGTCGTCTTCCACGACGAGGACATCCAGATGTTTCATGGGCGCGCCGTCTCCGTTGCCGCGGTCAGCGGCAGCCACAGCGCGAACGTCGCGCCGCCGCCCCGCCCTGCGCCGACCGTGACACCACCGCCATGCTGCTGCATGATTTGCTCGACCGTCGGCAAACCGAGGCCGACACCGAAATTCTTGGTGCTGAACAACGGTTCGAACACCCTGTCGCGAAGATCATCCGGAATTCCGGGCCCATTGTCGGTGAAGACGATTTCCAGCCGGTCATCCCGGATCCGGGTCTCGATGATGAGGCGTTTCACGGCATCCGGCCCGGCGTCCTCCGACGGCATGGTCAGGGCATGGCAGGCATTCTCGTAGACGTTGATGACGGCGCGGCGCAGCCTGTCGGTGTCAGCCGGGACCTGAAGATCAGGGGCGCCAAATTTCCGTTCGATCCTGATGGACTCCGGCGCGTCCTGCTCGTCGAGTACGTTGCCCAACCAGCGATCGATGGTTGTCGGCTTAAGCCGGAGTTCCCGGATACGGGTGAAATCCAGCAGCTCATCGATAATCTGGTCGCACCGCGTGATGTTTCGGTTGACCCGCTCGATGGCCCGGTCCATGCGCTCGGTGCGGCGTTCGATCGCCTTCTCGAGGACGTACATCGACGCGCGCATAGCACCGAGCGGGTTCCGCAATTCGTGGCTGACGGTGGCCGTCAGTTGGCCGAGGGTGGCGAGCCGCTCACGCGTGACAAGTTCTGCCTGGGCATTCCGCAGTTCCGCCGTGCGTTCCTCCACCCGCTGCTCCAGTTCCGCGTTGAGACGCGCCAACTGCGCCTCGGCCTGTTTTTGCTGCGTAATGTCAACCATGACCAGGCCCAGCGCATCCGGATGCTGGGGGTCGCCGGACACCGGGAACTGCGAAAACACCCAGTGGCGCAGGCCTTTCGGCGTGTCGGCCGTTATCTCTTCGTTGGTCAGGGTCTCGCCGCCTTCGAGCGAGCGCTTCATCAGCGTCTCGAATCGACAGCCCAACGCGTCAGGGAGGATTTCCGACGGTCGCTGTCCGATGTGATCCGCGAGCGGCCGTTGGTTGATCCGCGCCAGCGTCTCGTTGAGTACGACGTAGCGGTAGTCGCCCCCCAGAATGGCAAGGCCGGCGGGCGCTTCCGTGAAGAACGCGTTGAGCATTGCTTCGCTCTTGCGGACGGCTTCCTCCGCTTCCTTGCGTTCGGTAATGTCCTGAACCGTCCCGCGCAGACGCATCGCAGTCCCATCCGTCCCGTATACGACCTCGCCAACCGACAGCAGCAAACGGGTATCGCCGTCCGCGCGGCAGAGACGGTACTCGATGGGTTCCACCACGCCTCTGGCGACGGCCCGCGCGTTGCGCGCTCTCATCGCCTCCCGGTCGTCCGGGTGGATCATGCCCATGAGCAGTTCGACGCTGGGCTCCACCGATTCCGGATCCAGTCCGAGCAGCCGGTAGTTCTGGTCCGACCAGACGATCCTGCCGGTATCGACGTCGAGTTCCCAGCTGCCCATTTGTCCGATGCGCTGCGCCTCTTCCAGAAAATGCAGGCTGTCGGCCAACGCCTTTTCCGCCATCCTCTGCTCGGTGACGTCCTGCGCTATTCCGACGACGCGGACGGGCAGGCCGGCCTCGTCCTTTTCCATTTCGGCCTGCACCTTCACCATACGCTCCAGCCCGTCGGCACGAATGATCCGGTACTCGATGCTCAGCGGCGTCCCTTCACCGAAGAGTTGGACGCCGGCCTTCTTGACGCGCTCGATGTCGTCCGGATGGACAAATCGCAGGAATGTCTGTCCGTCCGGAGCGATCGACCCGGGCTCGAGTCCCAGAACGCGAAACGCCTCGTCCGACCAACTGTGCGTGTCGGTCTCCGCATCCCATTCCCAACTGCCGACGCGCGCTATCTGCTGCGCTCTCTCAAGTCCGCGCATCGCCCTGGCCAGCTCCGACTCCACCTGCAAGCGGTCGGTGACGTCCTGGAGAGTGCCGCGCTGCCCCGTGAATTCACCCGCCTCGTTGAACACGGGCTCGGCGATCTCGTGTAGGACCCGCTCGTTGCCGTCGGACAGGACTGTGCGGTAAGTGATCGAATACCCTGTTCCGTTGTTCTCGGAATCCGTCATAACGCGTTCCACCCGCGCCCGATCCGACTGGGGTATCCATTGGAACAGAACATGGTTTGCCGCCGGCACCGATTGCGGCTCCATGGCGAGCAGGCGATAGGTCTCGTCGGACCACCACTGCTCGCCCGTCGCCGCATCCCATTCCCAATTTCCGATTTGCGCAATCCGCTGGGCCCGGGCCAGCCGGTCCGTGGTCCGTACAAGCCTGCCGGTCGTCTGCCGCATCCGCGCGACCGCTGTTGTCCGCTCGGCCGAGGCGACTTCGAGGCGCCGCACGATGCCTGCCGTCACGAGGGTGGCGGAGACGACCAGCAGGATGAACAGGAACAAGAGCGTGCGTTCGCCGATATTATAGAACGAGCTGTCTTCGTCGAGCAGCCGTTCCGCCGCGGTAAGGTTGAGGCGTTCGAGTTGATCGAGGCGCAGCTCCAGAAGCGCGATCGCGTCGAGGAGGTCTTCTCTCGACCATCCCGCTGCCGGGTTGCGCCGGCTCTCAAAGAGGGCCGCAAAGGCCTGATCGACCAGTCCGTTCAGCTCCTGAAATAGCGGCAGTCGAAATTCGTCGTGAAGGCCGGCGAGTGACTGCCGATATCGCGACAGTTGGTGCAACCGATCCTCGATCGTGCGCCGGGCGGCGTCCGGGCCGTTCAACGCCGTGTGGTCGGCCTCCGAGCCTTGCCGTGGCGCGTCATCGCCGCGAATCTCGATCTCCAGATGAGCCAGCTCATGCGTCGCCGATTCCGCCAGATGCGCAGCCGGCAAATGATATTCGGCGATCAGCCGGGACTGCTCGACATTCTGGAACTCGTAGAGGAGGAAAACCGCCGATACGACGATGACGATGGCCAGGTTCAGCGCGATAACGGTATAGCGGCGCATGCGTAGACCGCGCGGCTCCCGGTAAGCGGCGATTTCGGTGGCCTCGTTCATGTCCTAACCGAGCAGGTCAAGCGAGATGGCGATGTCTCGCAGCGACCCGAAATCGCTGTCGCGAGCCGGGAGAAATGCGCCGGCGCCCAGCCGATCGAGGATGTTCGCGTGCACTCCGTCAAGCGGCGACAGTTTAAGAAATGCGAACATCACCCTGTCGTAGAGCCCGGCATCGATGCCGACGCGCATGGCCCACACGTAGTCGACGTATGGCGGAGTCCGGACGACGACGCGGATCTCGCTCCGGCGCAGCCGACCATCGCGAAACATCGCCTCGATGACTTCCGAGTTGGCCACGCCCAGGTCGACGTTGCCGTTCTGGACCAGTATGGCCGTCGCATCGTGTGCCCCGGAATAGACGATGTCCGAAAACCACGATTCCGGATCGATGCTCTCCTGCAACAGGAAATGACGCGGCATCAGATGCCCGGACGTGGACAATTCCGAGCCGAACGCCAGGCTCTTGTCCAGGAAATCGGCGATCGTCGTCTCGGGGCGGTCGACGGCGGCGATGAAGGAACTGCGGAATCGGGTGTCGACATCGCGCATGACCAGAGCGCGGGCGCCTTCGGCCTCGCGCGCCTTGAGGTACGTCAGCCCGCCGAAATAGGCAATATCGATTTCCTGCTTGGAAAACCGATCGAGCAGGTCGGCGTAATCCGCCGGCACGACGAGCCTGAACGGAACGCCGATTTCAGCGCTCAGATACTTCAGCAGGGGGTCGAAGCGTTGTTCCAGTACTTCCGGCGACTGGTCGGGCAGGACCCCGACACGCACGGGGTTGGGCGTCTCGCCTGGCGCGGGCCACAGCAGGAGGCCGGTCAGGATGAGTCCAGCGAGGGCGGGCAGCATCAGGAAGACGCCTCGCACCGGCCTGGGGAACCGCCCCCATCCGACTGCAGGACCTTCTCCGCGACCGTCTTCTGCTGCGTCCTTGCCCTGCATGATTACCCTAAGTGGTATGTTCCCCAAGCTTCAGCCTGCGCGCACGCAAACATCTAATCCCCGCCCCCGGGTGACGTTAAAGACCAGGCGGCGACTTTCGCGGCTGGTGAACAGCATCTGGCGCGCGGGAGCAATAATCCGGGACGGCACGTCGATATGCAACCATCCGATGTGATTTCAGCCCGAACACCGATACCACCAAATCATATACATTGGTATCATTAACAAATGTTAAATGATACTGCGTCGGATCCCGGCTTGGCATCGAACGGGCAGTGGACACGCCCCTGGTATCGCGACCTGAGGCTGCAGAACGTCTGCGCCTGCGTCAGTGGGCAATCCAGCCGCCGTCGATCAGCAGGCTGGCGCCGTTGATCATGGCCGCCGCCGGCGAGGCGAGGAACACGACGGCGCCGGCAACGTCGGCGGGCACCCCGACCTTGCCGAGCGGGATCATGCCGACCACGAACTCGCGGAACGACTCGTTGGCCAGCATCGGCGCCGTCATCGGCGTCTCGATGAACGTCGGCGCCACGGCGTTGACGCGCACGCCCTTCGGGCCGAGCTCGCAGGCCAGGGCCTTGGTCAGACCCTCGATAGCGTGCTTCGTCGTGCAATAGACGCTGCGTTTGGGCCCGCCGACATGGCCCATGGTCGAGGACATGTTGATGATCGCGCCGTCGCCCTGGTCGACCATCCGCGCCGCGACCGCCTGCGCGACGATGAAGGCGGCGCGGATGTTCAGATCGAGGACGGTGTCCAGCGATTCGATATCGACATCCAGGAAATCCTGCGGCTTGTTGGTGCCGGCATTGTTGAACAAGACATCTATGCGGGCGAGTTCGCCGACCGCCGCGCGCACGCGGGCATCGTCGGTAACGTCGACCACCTGGGCCATCGCTCTGCCGCCGTTGCCCTCGATCTCGGCGACGAGGCTGTCGATCTCGTCCGTTGTGCGGCTCCAGGCCACGACCTCGGCCCCGGCTTCCGCCAGCGCCAGCGCGGTGCCGCGACCGATGCCGCGGCCGGCGCCGGTGACCAGCGCGACCTTGCCGTCGAGCCGTGTGGTGGGAAGCGTCTCGGACATGGCGTCTCTCCTTCCGTCGACGCCTATTTGATCGCCATCGGGTTGATCGGCGAGCCGACCGCCTTGGTGATCGGCAGCGGCGGGCCGCAAAAGAAGAACTCGTAGACCTTGTCCTCGGCGCAGTCGTTGGCGAGGTCCTTCAGATAAAAAATTTCGCCCATGGTGATGCCGATCATCGGAATCACCACCCAGTGCCAGGGCTGGCTCGCATCTTCGGTCTCGTTCGGCCGCACCTCGCAGCCCCAGGTGTCGGTGCAGATCGCCGCGATCTGCTTCTCGTGGATCCACTCGGCCGTCTCGAAGGCGAGGCCCGGCGCGTCGCCGCCGGCATAGCCGCCCCATTCGCCCTTGGCCAGACGGTCCTCCATCTGCCCGGTGCGGACGATCACGAAGTCGCCGCGCCGGATCTCGACCCCCTGGGCCTCGGCGCAGGCATCGAGATCCTCGTTGGTGACCGCGGTGCCGTCCTCGAAACAGTCGGCAACATGGTGGCGGGCGACATCGAGCAGCACACCGCGCCCGACCATGCGGTCGCGGACCTTGTGGATGCCGTTCTTCTGGGCACCGTCGGAGTCGACCAGCCGCGCGTCATAGCCGTTCCACATCTTGTCGTCATAGAAGATGTGGCCCAGCGCGTCCCACTGCGTGCCGCATTGCAGCGGCAGCGAAACCATGTCGTCCGCATAACGCAGCTTGCCGGCATCCTGGTTGCCGGCAACGGCGTCGGTGCCGGTCGCCAGCATGGTGTGGATCGGGTTGAACCGGTTGCCCCAAAGTCCGCGCTGGGGCCCGGTGCGGTCGAAATTGAGGCCAAGCGCGAAGGCCTTGCCCTTGCGGATCAAACCGGCCGCGGCGACGATATCCTCCGGCGTCACGTAATTCAGCGTGCCGGCCTGGTCGTCCGGACCCCACTTCCCCCAGTTCTTGCATTTCTCGGCGGTGGCGCGCAGATGCGCCATGTCGAACATCTTCTCATCGTAACGACGCGGCATGGTGTGATCTCCTCCCTGTTCTGGGCCCGGCGTCCCCGTCGCCCGGCCGGTAGGCTCAAAGCAGCGGGCTGTCCGGCGGCAGGCCCAGCGCGACCCGGCCATAGGTCGTGCCCGCGGCGTCCATGTTGAAGGCGATATGTGCGTTGATCGCGTGCGCATCGCGAAAGGCGCGCTGGATCGGGCTGGAATCGTACAGGCCGCCGCCGCCGGCCAGCCCGAAAACGGTATTCACGGCGCTCGTGCACAGATTGACCGAGAAGGCGCCGTTGCGGCGGAACCGCGCCTTGGTCTCGATATCCGGCACGTCGCCCGCGGCCGCGATCCGCATGGCGTCCGCGCAATCGCGCTGCATGATGAGTTCGGCCGCGTCGATCTGGCTCTTCGCTTCGGCGAGCTTGATCTGGACGGCCTGGAAATCGGACACCTTCGCGCCAGTGTAGTGCGAGACACGGTCGCGCAGCACCCCGACGTGACTCTCCCACGCGCCCTGTGCGACGCCGAGCGCGGCACCGCTGAGCACGTAAGGGAATACGGCGAACAGCGGCAGGCGGAACAGCGGGCCGGGGTTGACCGCGCTGCCCGGACTTGGCCCGCCGCGCATGTCGCGGGCGGCCAGGGTGCGGTGGTCCGGCACGAACACCCCTTCGGCGGCGACGTCCTTGCTGCCGGTGTCGCGCAGCCCCGCGGCGTGCCATGTGTCGATGATCTCGTAGTCCGCGCGGCGCAGCATGAACAGGCGATGTTCCGGCGGGGCGTCGCCGCCGTCCTTGTCCCGGACCATGCCGGCCAGCATATTCCAGCCGGCGCTGTCGACTCCGCTGGAAAACGGCCAGCGGCCGCTGAGCACGTAACCGCCCGCGGCGCGCGTCGCCCGCCCCGCCGGAAAGATGAAGGAGGAGGCGATCAGGGCGTCGGGGTTCTCGTTCCAGACCTCGTCCTGCACGGCGGGCAGGAACATCCCCAGCATCCAGTGGTGGCAGCCGAGATTGATCAGGTTCCAGGCGCTCGAGCCGCAGGCGCGGCCGACCGTCGCCCCCAAATCCACCAGGATGCCGTAATCCAGCTCGGCGCCGCCGACCCGGGTCGGCTGGACCATCCGGAACAGGCCGGTCTCGTGGAAATCGCGTTCCGTTTCCTCCGGCAGCCGGCGCAGCGCTTCGGCTTGCGATGCCCGCTCGCGCAGCACCGGCAACAGGTGCCGTGCCCGTTCCAGAAGGTCTTCGCGCGTAGTTCGTCCCGGCGCAGCCACCGGACTCGCGGTGGTCATCTTCGCGTCCCTGCCCCCGCCGTTCGGTCAGCCCGCCCAGAAATTGATTTCGATGGTAAAGCCGTTGGGATCCTGGACGAACACCTGGTGCAGGTCCATGTCCGGGACGTCGCGTTCGCGATAGCCGATCCCCATCGTATCGAGCCGCCGCCGCATGCCCTCGAGGTCGTCCGCGTTGAAGGCGACATGGTCGACGGCACCGCCGCCCTTTAGCACCTGCTTACGGTCCGCCCCCATATAGTCGGTCAGTCCATGCGCGCCCTTTGGGTCGAGACCGATCAGATGCACGACCGGCCGGTCGCCGCAATACAACCAGTATCCGGGGAATGGAAACGGCGGCCTCGGGCCGTCGATCAGGCCCAGGGCCTCGACATAGAAATCACGCGTGGATTCGAGATCGTCGGTGCGGATGGAATAATGATCCAGTCGTGTAATTCCCATGAATTCGTCGTCTCCCTGTATCTTGGCATCTTGTGCCCACGGCTTTTCAGCCGCTGATCGGTTGGCCTCAGCTCCCGGTGGTTGTGCGGGGCGCCTGCACGCGATTCCGGCGGCCGTGAATCAGCCGGGTGACCACCTTGGGCGCGCCGTTGGCGAAGCTCTCGACCTCGGCCGCGATCACGGCTTCGATATCGGACGGAATGGCGACCTCGTATATCCATTTGCGGATGGCGATGTAGAAGATGCTGCCATGCAGGCCCCAGGCGAGTTCCAGCTCGGCCTCGCTGAACGGGACGTCTTCCGGGGTCGGGAGGGCATGGGCCGCCCTCAACTCGCGCATGATCCGCTTGAGCACGCGGTCACGGATCAGTGCGAGATACCGCTTGTTGATATTGACGCCCTTCAGGCCGGAATAGACGAAGATGCGCACCCATTCATAGGTGAAGATCGCCTTGGTGTACGCCTTGTAGAAGTCCGTGAGCCGCTCGATCAGGGAGAGCGACCGGTCTTCGAGCAGGTCCTCCCACCACGGATTCCAGCGGCTGAGATAGACCTCCTGATAGACCCGCTCGATCAGGTCTTCCTTGGTCGGGAAATACCGGAAGATCAGCGGTTGCGTGATGCCCAGCCGCCGCGCCAGCTCCCGAGTCTGGCCCTCGAAACCGACTTCCGCGAAGAACCGGATCGCCTCCTCGACGATCATTTGTTCCCGCTCGTTTCGGGGCAGCCGCTTGCGCTTGCGGGACTCCGCGGGCCGCGCCGAAGCGCCGCCTTCCCCGTCGGTCACATCCATCCCACGGTTGCCCGTATCCGGCACCATTCCGGTTCCTTCCCGTGCTGATTCACCGGCTGCAACGGCGCCGAGCATAGCATTGACAGCCATTGTTGTAATGTGCCAATTTCTGATCGAGCGCTAATTAAGTATCCATGTTCAGGGATGGAAACGCGGCGGCGCGCACCGCATACGAAGGCCGCAAACGGCCCGGGCGCCGCGGTGGAGGGAGACGTGAAACCGGCGCCATTCGACTACGCGAAACCGGCGACGTTGGACGAGGCGTGCAGCCTGCTCGAGGCGCACGGCGACGGCGCGCGTCTGCTAGCCGGCGGGCAGAGCCTTCTTGCGACCCTGAACATGCGCCTGTCCGCGCCGGCGATCCTTGTCGACATAACGGCGCTCGAGGGGCTGCGGGGGATCTCGATCGACGGCGGGACACTGCGCATCGGTGCGCTGACCAGCCATGCCGAGCTTGCACGCTCGAAGGCGATGGTGGAGGCCGCACCGCTGCTGGCGCAGGCCGTCCCGCACATCGCGCACCCCGCGATCCGCAACCGGGGCACGGTCGGCGGCAGCCTCGCGCATGCCGACCCTGCGGCGGAACTGCCGGCCTGCGTTGTGGCGCTGGAGGCGACCTTGAGGATCGCGGGCCGGGCCGGGACGCGGACGGTCGCAGCCGCCGATTTCTTTCATGGACTGTATGAGACCGCGCTGGCGCCAGGCGAGATCCTGACGGCGGTGGACATCCCGGTGCTGCAGAGCGGCTGGCGCTCGGGCTTTTCCGAGTTTGCGCGACGCAGCGGCGACTTCGCCATGGCGGCGCTGGCCGCGCATGCGCAGTTCGACGGCGAGACGGTGCGCGACTTGCGCCTCGTCTATGCCGGGGTCGATATCCGGCCGGTGCGCGCGGCGGCCGCCGAGCGGGCCCTCATGGGCAACGCGGTGACGCCCGAGCTTGTCGCCGAAGCGCGGGCGCGGCTCGGCGAGGACCTGCAGCCGACCGGCGACCTGCAGGCGAGCGCCGAGACGAAGCTGCATCTGTCCGGCGTGCTTCTGGAGCGCGTGCTGTCCGGAATGGCGGGAGCGGGGTGATGGATCCGGTGCGCGACATCTCGCTGACCGTCAACGGCGAACGCGTCACGGCGCGGGTCGAGCCGCGCAAGAGCCTTGTCGACTTCCTGCGCGACGACGTCGGCCTGACGGGTTCGCATGTCGGTTGCGAGCACGGCGTCTGCGGCGCCTGCACGGTGCGGCTCGACGGCGCGATCGTGCGCGGCTGCCTGACCCTTGCGGTGCAGGCCGACGGCGCCGAGGTGTGGACCATCGAGGGTGTCTCGGACAGTGGCGAGATCGCGGCGCTGCAGGAGGCCTTCCTCAAGCGTAATGCCCTGCAATGCGGCTACTGCACGCCGGGCATGTTGCTTACGGCCGCAGCGCTCTTGCAGGAAAATCCGAGGCCGACGCGCGCGGAAATCCGCGAGTACCTGTCCGGCAACTACTGCCGCTGTACGGGCTATCAGGCGATCGTCGACGCCGTCGTGGCGGCGGCCGAGGGGGCGACGTCATGACCGACAGGAGCCCGCTGACCCTGCAGGACTTGCCGAATTCCTATATCGGGCGCAGCGTGCCGCGGCCGAACACCCGGCGCCTCGCCGAAGGCCGCGGGTCCTTTACGGATGATCTTGTCCTGAACCGCATGGCACACGTCGCCTTCCTGCGCAGCCCGTATGCCCATGCCGGGATCAAATCGATCGATGCATCGCGGGCCGAGACGAGCCCGGGCGTGATCCGCGTCGTCGCCGGCGAGGAGATGGCCCGGCACTGCACCCCCTGGGTCGGCGTGCTGACGCATATGAAGGGGCTGAAGTCGGCGCCGCAATATGCGCTGGCGGTGGGCCGCGTGCGCTGGCAGGGCGAGCCGGTCGTCGCCGTCGTGGCGCAGACGCGCGCCCAGGCCGAGGATGCGGTGGCGCTGATCGAGGTCGACTACGAGCCGCTCGAGCCGGTCGTGGACATGGAGACCGCGCTCGATGCGGCAACGCCGGTGCTCCATCCGGAACTCGGCGACAACCTCGCCTTCGAGCGCGTGATCGACGCCGGCGATGTCGACGCCGCCTTCGCCGAGGCCGACGCCGTCGCCGAAGAAGTGCTGCATTTCGGCCGCCACACCGGCGTGACGCTGGAGCCGCGGGTACTCGTCGCCGACTACAATGCGGGCGCGGGCAAGCTGACGGTCTACATGTCGACCCAGTCGCCGCACATGATGAAGAACATCTTCGCGCGGCACACCGGCATCGACGAGGACGACGTGCGCGTGGTCTCAAGGGACGTCGGCGGCTCGTTCGGCATCAAGATCCACACCTATCCGGACGACATGGCGACGGTGGCGCTCAGCGTGATGCTGAAGCGGCCGATCAAGTTCGTCGCCGACCGCCTCGAATCCTTCGTCTCCGACATCCACGCGCGCGACCACCGGGTGACGGCGAAGATCGCCGTCAAGGACGGACGCATCACGGCGATCGAGATGGACGACCTGACCGGCATCGGGCCCTATTCGGTGTACCCGCGGACCAGCGCGGTCGAGTGCAACCAGGTCCTGAACCTCGTCGGCGGGCCGTACGATTTCGCCAACTACCGCGCCGTCGGCCGGGTCGTCCTGCAGAACAAGAACATCATGTGCCAGTACCGCGCGGTCGGCCATCCGGTCGCCTTCGGCGTGACCGAGGCCCTGGTCGACTCGGCGGCCCGGGCGGCCGGCATCGACCCGGCGGAACTGCGCCGCAACAGCGTGGTCCCGGACGATGCGTATCCTTACACGGCGGCCAGCGGTATCAAGTTCGAGGCGTTGTCGCACCAGAAGAGCCTTGCGAAGATCCTGGAGCTCATGGATTACGACGGGCTCCGCGCCGAGCAGGCGAAACTGCGGAGGGACGGCGTCTATCGCGGCATCGGCCTCGCCGCGATGATCGAGGTGACCAATCCGAGCCCGATGTTCTACGGCGTCGGCGGCGCCCATATCTCGGCCCGCGACGGCGTGACGATCCGGCTCGACCCGACGGGCGGTGTGACCTGCGCCACCGGAGTGACCGAGCAGGGCCAGGGCACCGAAGCGGTGATCGCCCAGATCGCGGCGAGCGCGATCGGGGTGCCGATCGAAAAGGTGCGCGTGGTGACCGGCGATACCGAGACCACGCCCTATGGCGGCGGCACCTGGGCGTCGCGCGGCGCCGGTATCGCAGGCGAAGCCGCGCTGCAGGCGGGGCGGGCGCTGCGCGGCAACATCCTCGAGGTCGCCGGCGCCATGCTGCAGGCCGAGCCGGACCGGCTCGACATCCGCAGCGCCGCCGTCGTCGACGTGGAGACCGGGGCGGAGCGGATGACCCTCGCCGACCTCGGCAAGACCGTCTATTTCCGCGGCAACGAGCTGCCGGACGGCGTCAGCCCCGAGCTGGTGGCGACACGCCATTATTCGCCGCGGCAGTTCCCCTTCGCGTTCACCAACGGCATCCAGGCCTGCTGGCTCGAGGTCGATCCTGACACCGGCTTCGTCAGGCTGCTCGATTTCTGGGTGGTCGAGGATTGCGGCACGGTGATCAACCCGCAGCTCGTCGACGAGCAGATCCGCGGCGGCGTCGTGCAGGGCATCGGCGCGGCGCTGTACGAGCACTGCATCTACGACGACGATGGCAACATGCGCAACGCCACCATGGCGGACTACCTGGTGCCGATGGCGGCGGAGATGCCCGATATCACCATCGCCCATGTCGAGACGCCGACCACCGAATCGGTGCTGGGCGCCAAGGGCGTCGGCGAGGCGGGCACCGCCGGCGCGCCGGCCGCCGTGTTCAACGCCATCAACGATGCGATCGATCCGCTCGGCGGCAAGATCACCGCGATTCCGGCAACGCCGGAGCTGATCCTGAAGGCGCTCGGCAAGGTCTGAGGCGCGCCCCCGTCCCGAAAACGATGCGGGCACCGACAGCCCGATGACGTGCCCGCCTGCGGCGTGGCGCCGTATTGACCTGCGTTGCTGCGCAACGCAAGCTTCCCGGCACATCATCTGGCTATCAGCGCGAGGCGGCCGTCCATGGCAAAACCCGTTGTCGTCATCCAGGGGCATCCCGACCCGGCCGGCGGGCATCTCTGCCACGGGCTGGCCGACGCCTACGCGACCGGCGCCGCCGCCAACGGCCACACGGTGGAGCGCATCGAGGTGGCGAAGCTCGACTTCCCGTGGCTCCGCTCGGCCGCGGAGTTCGAGGCCGGCGCGGTGCCGCCCGACATCAAGGCGGCGCAGGACGCGATCCTGCGCGCCGATCACATGGTGCTGGTCTACCCGCTGTGGCTCGGCACCATGCCGGCGCTGTTCAAGGCGTTCCTGGAGCAGTGCTTCCGGCCCGGCTTCGCCCTCGACACCGACGGCAAGTGGGACGAATTGCTGGCCGGCAGGAGCGCCAGGATCGTCGTCACCATGGGCATGCCGGCGCCGTTCTACCGCTGGTATTACGGCGCCCACAGTCTGAAGAGCCTGGAGCGCAACATCCTCGGCTTCGTCGGCATCGCGCCGATCCGCGAGAGCCTGTTCGGCGGCGTCGAGGTGGTCAGCGATGCGAAGCGCGGCAAATGGCTGAAGAAGATGGAGGCGCTGGGCCGCAAAGGAATCTGAGGCGGCCGTCCCTTACATAATCGCTCACAGCCCCCGGATCCAGCGCGGCCGCAGCGGCTGCGCGCCGGCACGGGCGGCGGCGACGGCGGCGAGCAGCGTCTCCCGATCCTTTGGCAGGGTGCCAGCCAGCGGCAGGCAGTTCGACGCGTGGTTGGAGCGGAAGATCACCGGGCGCGGCGGGGCGAGAAGGCTCAAGAGACGCTCCTGCTCGGCCAGGATGCCGGCGTCGTCCTGGAATGCGAAGCCGGGCCCCTGCGCCTCCATGAACCGCGCATAGACCGCAGGCTCGAGGTCGAGCTGCAGGGTCGAGAGATAGGCCGGCGGCTCGCGGTTCACCAGCTCCGCGGTGCCGGCGATATGTTCCTCCCAGCCGTCTTGTCCGCCGAGGCCGAGGATCACCGTCGCCGAGACCTTGAGGCCCGCCTCGCGGGCGCGGCCCAGCGCCTTTACGATGCTGTCCTGCGAGGCGCCCTTGCGGATGCTTTTGAGCACCGAGGTCGCGCCGGATTCGATGCCGAGATAGACGAGACTCAGTTTCTTCTCGCGCAACGCTGCCAGCTCCTCGATGCTTTTCTCGTTCAGGTTCTTCGGCGTCGCATAGGCCGAGACGCGGGCAAGGTTCGGCAGCCGCGCGGCGAGGTGATCGAGGATCTCGATGAGATGCCCGGTCGGCAGGCACAGCGCGTCGCCGTCGGCGAGGAACACCCGGTGCGCCTGCGGCCAGTCGCGCGCGCCGGCATCGATGTCGGCGAACACCTCGTCCAGTGGCCGCGCCCGGTAGTCCTTCGTGAAATACATCGAGCAGAAGGTGCAGTGGTTGTAGGAACAGCCGATCGTCGCCTGGACGATCAGGTTGTTGCCCTCGCTCGGCGGCCTGTAAAGCGGCATGTCGTAAAGGATCGGCATGGCGGAGTCTTAGCAGCACATACGACTGGCTTAAAGCGAATCACCAACGCGTCACGGCGATCTACGATGCCGGCGGAAGAAGTCGAGGATGACGCGGTTGGCGCTCCACCCGGTGACCATCGGGCCGACGGTGCGCTCGCGCAGATAAGCCCAGCCGCCCGGCCAGACATGGCCGCCGCCTTCCATGCGCAACAGGACGACCTCGGCGCCGCCGCGGCAACCGGCCCAGCGGATCCGCACGGTCTCGATCCCGTCCTCGCGCGCGAAGGGCTCCGGCTCTCCGGCGGCGCCGCAGCCATTGATTCCGGCCCAGATGCGCATGCTCTCCGCGACCGCGATCTTGGCCTTGTCGTCGCGCTGCGCGCAGGCGGCCCTGCCGCCCTCGTAGCGCCAGCAGGGATCGGCAGTGCCGTGGATCTGCAGCACCGGCACCGGGCGCGGCGGTGCGCAGACGGCCGTCGCCGCGTACTGGTTGGCGCCGCCGAGCGGCGCGACGGCGGCGATGCGGTCACCCATCTCGCAGGCCAAGCGGTGGCTCATGGCGCCGCCGTTCGACAGTCCGGTGGCGTAGATCCGGGCCGGATCGGCCGCGGCCCAGCGGGCGAGGTCGTCGAGCAGCGCCGTGAAATAGGCGATGTCGTCGACGCCGTCCTTGCAGGCGCGGCCGCTGACGCATTGCCAGTCCCCGGTGCCGCCGCCGGCGTTCCAGGTGCGCACGCGGTGCAGCAGTCGCGACGATGTGCCGTTCGGGTAGACCACGGCGATACCCTCGCGCGCGGCCACCGCGTGCAGGCAGTCGGGGCTGTCCAGGTCGCCGCCGGGGCACGCGGTCCGCGCTGCGCCGCGCGCATTGCCGCCGCCGCCATGGATCGCCAGCACCACCGGTACTTTTCGGTCGGGGCCATATGCGGCGGGCAGATGGATGTCGTACGTCCGGTCCTTGAAGCCCGGCACCGCGCAGGTCACCGCCGCGCCCGCGCGCGCGTCGGCCGGCATGCAGGCCTGCGGCTTTGCCGCGGCGCAGGCGGCAAGGGCGAGCGTCACAGCAGCGATCGAGACGAAGGTGACGGCACGGCCGGTCAACATGGCGGCGGACGATATCATCGGTGCGGGGGCGGGTGGCATGCTTTACTCCCCGATCTGCCGTTCCAGCTCGGCGATCCGGCGGCTCCAAATGCGCTCGAGATACGGCCCCCACAGCGGCTCGCGCGCCAGATCCTCGCGGATGCGGGCGAGGATCGCCTCGCGCTCGGTCGCAGGCTGATACTGGAGATAGTCCATCCCGATCGTCGGCATGCCCCGCGACGTTCGTGCGTGGGTCTCGATCAGGGAACGGTATTCCGTAATCACCTGCTGCGCCAGGGCAGCGACCGTCTCGGCCGTCGCGGTGACGTGACGGGGTTCCTCCGTCATCAGCTGATAGCGGACGAAGGCATACAGATCGTTGAGCCCCTGCGCCCGTTCCTCCGGCCGACCGGCCAGATCGGCAAGCTGCAGCAGTGCCCCGTCGTCCAGTACATCGACGGCGTCGCCGGACCCGGCGCCGTCGAACTGCACGCGAGCGGACACATGCAGATCGGGCGCCGAGAGCAGGATGACGCGATGCCGGAGCCAGCCGTCGAGCGGGACATGCAAATAGAGTTTCCCGGCGAGGCGGACCGTACCGTCGCCGTCGGTCCGCGTGATGCCGCCCGGCCGTGAATAGGAAATCGTGTCGACAAGATTGAACCGGTAGCCCCCGTAATAATACGCGATCCAGGCGTTGGCCGGTGCGCCGTCCGGCCCGAGGAGGCGGACCGTGCGCGGCATCACGACGCCGACCGACGCAATGAGGCCGATCGCGGCCAGCGCCAGCAGGAAGATCAACGTCAGGCGGCGGAAGCGCTTCATGCCGCGGTCCCCGCAATCGAATATGCGCGTAGCATGGCGGAAACTCTCTGACGAAGGGTTAATGCGCGGGGCCTTCCGGGCTGTTCGCCCGGCGTCCCGTCAGCCGCCGGTCTGCGAATCCTCGGCCGCAGCGCCGGGCATCTGGCAGAAACCGGCCGGCGGGACGGCGAGGGCGCTGTTGAACTTGCTGGACATGTTCTGGAAGGCGATCAGGCCGGTCAGCTCGACGATGGCGTCATCGTCGAACTCCTGGCGCAGCCGGCCGAACAGCTCGTCGTCGACCTCCCGGTCGGACCAGGTGATGGCCTCGGCGTATTCGAGGGCGACGCGCTCGCGCCGGTCGAACAGATTGCTGCCCTGCCAGTCCGTGAGGGCGCTCACCTTGTCGAAGGAAGCGCCGCGCTTGATCAGCGTCGCCGAGTTCAGGTCGACGCAGAACGAGCAGTGGTTGATCTGCGAGACCCGCACCGTGATCAGCGAGCGCAGCGCCGGATCGATCGGCGAGGAGCGCCGGTCGATCATGCCGTAGAGCACGGCGACTCCCTGGAACAGCCGCGGCGACCGCGCCCACAGCAGGGCGGACTCCAGGACCGCGCCGTATTTGCGGCGCTGGTTCCAGAAGAACGGCCGCAGGTACCAGGGATACCGGTTCAGGGGCCGGGGCTCGATTCGCATGGCTCGTCTCCCGCGCAGCGACGTTGCGCCATCTTGTTGTGCGCCATCATATGGTAATTCGTGCTGCGGTGAAGCCGCGCGGCGCGTGGCCCGTCGTCGCGACCCGGCCCGCGCCCGCCCGTGCCACCGGGCAGGGCGGGGAGGGTGGTGTTGCGCTTACCGGAACACCTCGCCGAACAGCTTCATCATCGCCGCCCAGGAGCGTTCGTCCGCTGTTCTGTTGTAGGCGAGGTTGTCGATCCCGTAATCGCCGGCGCCCGGGTTGGTGAAACCGTGCCGCGTGCCGGAATAGATCGTCATCTCCCAGTCGGCGCCGATCCGGTCAAGGCCCTTCTGAAAGGCGTCGATCCGCTCCGCCGGGATGAAGGCATCGTCGCGCCCGTGCGCGACCAGCACCCGCGGCGTGATCGCGGTCACATCCTCCGGCGCCGGCGGCAGCGAGCCGTGGAAGCTGACCACCGCCTGCACGTCGGATCCCGCATAGGCCATCTGCATCACGGTGGCCCCGCCGAAGCAGTAGCCGATGGCCGCGACCTTGCCGGCGTCGACCTGCGGCTGCGCCTTCAGGACCGCCAGCCCGGCATTGGCGCGGGACCGCCAGGCCGCGACATTGGCGGTGATCTGCTTCATCCATTCGCCGGCCTGGTTGCCGTGACTGGTGACCTTGTCGTCGCCATACATGTCGAGCGCGAAGGCGACGTAGCCTTCTTCGGCAAGCCTCGTCGCGCGGCTCTTGGCGTAATCGTTGAGACCCCACCATTCGTGGACGACGAGGACGCCCGGCCGTTTGCCGCCGGCAGCATCGTCCCAGGCCAGCACGCCCTTCAGCGTCGTGCCGCCGTCCTTGTACTCGATGGTCTTGGTTTTGACCGCAGCCTGCGCCGCGGCGCCTGCAAGGGCGACGGCGAGCATCGCAGTCGCCGTCAATACGGCGCGAAACGCCTTGCCTCCCATCCGTCCGTCTCCTCCCGTAGACCGGTTGTCCTTGGTCCGGCATATTAACCATGGCGGGAACCGTCGGGGAAGGGCAAAGCGATCGCCTGCCCCGCAGTCGGCGCCCGGCCGCCGATCCTGTTGTCGAGCGGATCCAGGGAAGGAGAAGGTTCATGCGCACGGCCGTCGTCACCGCCGCCATCATCGCCGAGCTGATTTTGCTGATGCCCTCGCCGGCCCGGGCCGACCGTATCGACGGCAACTGGTGCTACCGCGACCGCTACATGTCGATCGACGGGCCGGTCATCATCACCCCCGGCGGCACCAAGATGACCGGCCTCTATGACCGGCATGGCTTCCGGTACACCGTGCCGGGCGGAGAGCCGGATGCCGGTGCCCGGGTCGACATGATCCAGTTCGACGACCTGACCATACAGGTGACCACGACCGGCGGCGGGACCAGCCGCACCGAGATCTGGAACCGGTGCGACCTGACGATGTGACGGCCGTTGACGGCCCGCCATCACCGGAACAGAATCGCCACCTCCGGCTCGATCTCCATCTTCAGCCCCGGCACCAGTTTCATCAGTTCCTTCATGTCGGCCACGGTTTCCGGCTTCCTGTCGGCCATCGACTGCAGGGCCTCCTCATTGGCCAGCATCTCGCCGAAATTGATGTCCATCATCGTCACCCGCGCCCCCTCGACATGCATGGCGTTGGTCTCGACGATCTCGCCCACGATCTCGACATGCATCGCGATCCGCATGTCCTTGAAGGCCATCTTCATCATCTCCATCGCCATCTGTTCCTGCTCGGGCGTGGCGGTGGATTCCGAAGCTTCGTCGGCGGACTCTTCCGGATCGGGGTCGGAACCCTTTTCGTTGACTGCCCAGCGGACGACCAGGTGGGCCGGATTGCCGCGCCGGAAGCCGAAGGTGGTGTAATTCGTCTCGCCCTCCTTCGGGTCGTCGCCGGCCGCCGACTCGCCCGGCATGCTGTCGTCGACATTCTGGCCGACGCGCAGGGTGTTGATGTCGTCGAACGCATAGCGGGCCTCGTAGCCGCGCCCGAATTCGGTGACCAGGTCGGTGGCCGACAGGAACCGGACGCCCGGCCCGAAATTCGCGGCGTTGCGGCGCAATTTCGCATCGTCGCGGATCTTGAAGGGTTCGCCCTCGGACTGCATGCCGGCCATCATGTCGACGATCTCGCCGCTCATCACGAGTCGCTCGATGACCACACCGGTGCCGTCCGCGTTAACGCGCACGATACGCTCCATCTGCAGGCAGCCGGCAAGCAGGACCGGCAATACAAGGAGCAAGCAGGTGTTCAGGGCACGGCGTCCGGTTCCGGCGCGCCGCGCGGTTTCGCTCCGTCCGAATGCGTTGTGCATGGCAATCCCCTCTCGAGTCATGGTGTCATGACCACTTTGCGGGGGCGAGCTTAAGATCGGGTTACCCGGTTGCGGATTCCCGACGGGACGCGCCGGCCGACGGCGGCGCCCAAACAAAGTCCTGATCCTCTAGGGCCAACGGATGATCCAGCTCTCGGAGCACCGCCGGTCGAGGCGTTTCAGGCCGTACTTCCGGGCCAGGGCCAGCGCCTCGCTATATTCCTCATCGGTAATCGGGCGATCCAGTTCCGGGTACTCGCCGGCGCGATAGCTCGGGCGATACTGGTCCATGATATTGACGTAGGTGTCGCGCGAGACCTCATCGGCGAGGAACCGGACCACCTCTGCGGTGCCGGCGATGCCGCCGGGCAGCACCAGGTGCCGCACCAGCAGGCCGCGCCGGGCGATATTGTCCGCGGTGAGCTGCAGGACGCCTACCTGGCGGTGCATCTCCCGCACCGCCGCCTGGTTCACGCGGACGTAATCGGGCGTGTGGGAGTATTTCTTGGCGAGGTCGGGGTCGCCGTATTTCATGTCCGGCATGTAGATGTCGATCACGCCGTCGAGCAGGGCCAGCGCCTCGGAACTGTCATAGCCGCCGGAGTTGTACACGAGAGGCAGCCGCAGGCCCTTGCGGGCGGCGATCTCCACGGCTGCGAGAATCTGCGCGACGACGTGGCTCGGGCTGACGAAATTGATGTTGTGACAGCCCATGGCCTGAAGCTTCAGCATGCAATCGGCCAGTTCCGTGGCCGCGACTTCCTCGCCGCGGCCCTTCCAGCTGATCTCCCAGTTCTGGCAGAACACGCAGCGCATGTTGCACCACGAGAAGAAGATCGTGCCCGACCCGCGCCAGCCGCGCAGGCAGTCCTCCTCGCCATGATGCGGTCCCCAAGAGTTGACGACCGCCATCTCGCCGGTGCGGCACACCACGCCGGCCAGCGTCTGCTTCCGGTTAACGCGGCAATAGCGGGCGCACAGATCGCAGTCCTCAAGGTGCCGGTCGGCGATTCGTGCCCGCTCGGCCAGCTCGCCCGATCGGTGCAGGGCAAGATACGCGGGTTCGAATCCGTCCCTCGGTCCGCTCCGCGCGGCTGGAGAAACCTTTACCCCGAAATAGAATGCTTCCCGGTGGATCGGCATCGACGCCTCCTGAGCGTCCATGCGGCTTCGCTGTATCAGTAATCCTGGAAGGTTGCACAATGGGCCGCCGAACCGCATTGACCTGCGTCAACGCGATATCCGCAAGTATGCCGGTAGGGTTGGATGAGCGAGGCGAGACACGCGATGGCGCGTCAGGATACGGTCCGTTCCACGACATACTGGCACCGCCTGGAAGATGGCCGGGTGCAATGCGATCTGTGTCCAAGGTTCTGCAAGCTGCGGGAGGGACAGGCCGGGCTGTGCTTCGTTCGGTCGTGCCTGGATGGCGAGATCCGGCTGACGACCTGGGGCCGGTCGAGCGGCTACTGCGTGGATCCGATCGAGAAGAAGCCGCTGTTCCATTTCCTGCCGGGAACGCCGGTGCTGTCGTTCGGAACCGCGGGCTGCAATCTCGCCTGCCGGTTCTGCCAGAACTGGCACATCAGCAAGGCGCGCCAGGACGACGTACTTGCCGACATCGCCGGCCCGCGGACCATTGCACATGCCGCGCACGACCTTGGCTGCGAAAGCGTCGCTTTCACCTACAACGACCCGATCGTGTTCCATGAATACGCGATCGACGTGGCCCGGGCCTGCCGCGAGCGAGGCCTGGCCAGCGTCGCCGTCACCGCGGGGGAGATCTGCGAAGAGCCTCGGGCGGAGTTCTTCCGATTCATGGACGCGGCCAACGTGGATCTCAAAGCGTTCACCGAAAACTTCTACCACAAGATCTGCGCTGGCCACCTGCAGCCGGTCCTGGACACCCTGGTCTACCTCCGGCACGAGACCGACGTGTGGTTCGAGATCACGACGCTCCTGATCCCCGGCGAGAACGACTCCGACGAAGAGATCGAAGCGATGACGCGCTGGGTCGTGGATGCGCTGGGGCCGGAGGTCCCGATGCACTTCACGGCGTTTCACCCGGACTACAAGATGTTGGACAAATCCCCGACGC